>JAHFEW010000052.1 GCA_023248215.1 Nitrospira sp. | reverse complement strand
AGGACCGGCACTGCATTCACAGGGGCGGCGCCTCACTGAGCAAGGCGCCGCCCCAACTCGCTACTGCATAGAGGTGGAAGTACGAGACACCCTTCCCTCTCCCTGTTCAAATTCCGCTCGCTTCGTCGACGGCCCATGCTGCGTCAACGGTAGGATCCGTTGATCGTCAGCCGGGAGGACCTTGAGAAGTCCCCACTGGCCTGATTGCGCATAGGGCAACCGCTGGTTGCTCCAGACGTAGTCCCCCGGCAAGCGGAAGCTTCCGCCGGCGGCCGGGATGAAGGCGTCCAGCGTCTCGGAGGCAGAGAACTCCACGACGCTGATCTGGTCGGCGCCGCGCATGAACGGCTCGATCGGCCATTCATGTTTCTCGACGCTGAACATGCCGTTCTGCTCATTGCTGGCGCCGAACACATGGATACGCACGGGATCACCCGCATGCGCCTCGATGAGCGGCGTCGCAATGCTCTCCGGCTTATCTACCGAACAAGGCTGAAACACTCTGCCGAGGGTGCAACCAGTCGATTCGCGGAACTTATAGGGTTCCGACCGATAGTTCACAGCCGTCAATCCGGCCGTGTTCTGCACATAGGGCATGAAGCTCGTGCCGATGATGTTGTCTTCATCCTGGAAGAACAACGCCACATCGCGGTAGTTTGTGCGATGTTCGTAGCCTTGAATCGTCCGATTGACGATGACGTCGGCAATCCAACTATTCTTGTTGGAAATGTCCGCGCCCGTCTTCGGATCCCGATAGGTGGCTCCCTTCGGACCGATCACGATTCCGCCAAAGAGTCCGTTGCGCGGATTCGTCATTACGTTCCCCCAATCCCAGACCAGGGAGGCCGTCTCCCCCAGAAATGGATCGGCATAATACGTGTAGACGCGGCTTTCACCCGGTGCGATCGTTTGATCGCCGGGATTGTTGCCGACGTTCGCCCCCAATGAATCCTTGGGATCGAATGCCAGCCCGATCGCCGAGAAGGAGGCGCGGCTCTGCTTCATCTTATTGGTCAACCTGATCTTAAGACAGTCCCCCACATTGGCCCGCAGCGTCAACGGCATCGGTTGCACACCGGACGCCACCGCCGCCGCATCTTCTTCCAAGGTATAAATCTTGGCGTCGGGGTTGACCATCTGGATGGTCCGCTCGAAATCGACCTCAATGGCATCCGGTGCCCTCGGGTTCAATTTCATCGACGGGAAATCGATCGACACGACGTTGAAATTCTTCACCGGCGCATCGGCCGGGCACACCGCCGGCGCCTTCGGGATTTCATTCCGGCCGCTGTAGCCGGACGGCAACTTCTGCAGATCTGCGACATCTTTGTCCAACACCCGCAAAATGCCCCAGGCGCCTTCAGAGAACTTCGACGCGCGACCATTGAAATGAATGTAGTCGCCAGCTTGCAGTCTCGGCCCACCGGCTTGCGGCACCACCAAATCGTACCGCTCGGCGATTCCGATATGGATGGAGTTCTTTCGGTTGGCATCACCTGCGTACCGCTCGGTCAGATAGGTATGACCGGACAGCGTCCAGACCATCGTTTCGTTGGTCATGGTCTGCAGCAATCTGAAGACGACGGTGTCGCCCAGGTAGGCGCGCACCATCGGGGTGTACGGATCGCCGTGCACGGTGCTGCTGAAAATCAGCGAGGAATCCGGATTGGATTTCAGACGGCCGGAAATCGGCTCCGCTCTGAAATTCAGGCTGCCACCGGTCGTGTGCGTGCCGCCGTTCAAGAACGGCATCGGGGTCATCGTAATATGCTCGGGGATGGGGAACGAGACCGTCTTCCCGGCCTCGAGCCCGATCTCAATCGGCTGACCCGGCGGATTGCCTGCGGTCACGATATTGATCGTATGCGGCACGCTGTCATTCAACTGGACGAGGAGTTCACGGAAGCTGCCGTTCACTCCATAGCCCACCGGCTCTACGGTTCGGATGTCCGCCAGCGGACCGCTCCGGATCGGTTGCCCGGTCTTCGGATTGTGGTACGTCGAACCGACCGGTTCGACAATCATCGTGCCGAATCCGCCATGGCCCCAGGTGATCCGGCCCAACGCATGGTCGTGCCAGAACACCGTGCCCACATCGGCATCGACCCAGAATCTTTGTCTGACGAATTCCACCGTCACGATGTCCTTGACGGGATGATCGTGCTTCAACGGCCGGAGAAGCGTGAGCTCATTTCCCTTGATGGCCTTGATCCGGCCGATTTCGTTTCCACCGACATTGTCCGCGCCGATCAGGATTTCCACCTCAGGATGGTACTGCGCGGCATTCTTGACGGTAATGACCCGCTCGCCCTTCTTCGCCGCCTTGGTGAACACGGTGTTCAAAGGCGTCGGCAGCCCCTTATCCGTCTTCTTCTCGAGCATCGTAAACGGACGCACCGATTGTTCATTCGAGAATCCGGTGATCACACCGTCCGACGATTGATTGTCGAACTGCAGGAAGTGCCAATGGGTGTTGACCTTCGAGGAATGGAAATTCGAGTAATCATCGTCTTCCCATTCGCTGGTCAACATCCAATCGACGCAATCATAGATGTTGGACCGCACGACCAGCGGAAACTTCAGGTCGTTGTTCTTCCTGATTGCGGCTTCCTCTTCATGCAAGACATAGATCAGTCCACCCGGATCGACGATCGCAGGCGTCTCGCCCTGCTTATCGGCCAGGGTCATCGGCGTGTGGATGAAATGCACGTTGTATTTCTTCGAACCGGCATTTTCCGGACAGAGGCTCCAACGCCCATTCTCTCCCGGCTTGGCAGGATACGAACTCGGCAATCCATCGTCTTCGAGATGGATCATTTCCAGCCAGGGAGACGGATTGTGGTTTTTTGAAAACGGCACGCGCCGTCCGAAATGCGGCTTCAAATGCGGCCACGAGACCTTACCGGTCAACGGTTCGAACACGATCGGCAGGCGTTCGCCGGGATGAGCCGATTGATAGCGAGGATTCGGCACTGTGTTCTCAGGCTCGGTCACTGCACGGGTCCCCTGCCAGCCCCAATTCAGCACGCTGGCATCATAGGAACGCGTCTGGTCCCGCTCATCTTTTTTGTGGCCTGGCTGCCCCTGCGGCGGAAACTGCATATCGACCCAATCTTTCAGCGTCACGATAGCCGGATCAGCCTTCCAATCGGTCTTGCCCTTTTCGATGATCTTGAACTGCTTCCCGAACCAATCGACAGTCTTGCCGATCAGCTCATCGGACGTGACGCCCACCTTGATGCGGCCCTTGCGGTCCGGCAACTCCAACAGATCCGGCATCACGTCATTGTGATTTGCCCCCTGCTGAATGGTGTTGTACACGCGCCAATAGCCCCACATCCCCGCGATGTAATGGTGCGCTACATGGCAATGGAAGAGAAAGTCTCCCGCCAGCTGCTGACAGAGTCCCGAGCCACACTCCGTTTCCAAATCCATGGTCTCTGACGGGCCGATCACTTCCACGTCGACACGATCGGATTTCGTCCGGATCACCGGGTACTTCACAGGGCCGTTCTTCGCCGCATGCCAGAGCGGCATTTCGTCGATCGCCCGCGGACTTCTCGGCCAACGGATGGAACCGCCATGCGGATGGTGGGAGTGAAAGACTTCAGAACCGCCGTGCACCAGGCGGAACTTCGCCGGGTCGCCCAGATAACTGCGAGGAATCGTCGTGGCGGGATCGCCGAACGTATAGGCGCTGTAGGCCATCGATTCGTCCTCGAACCCGAAATATTCATGCTGCGTCTGCATATTGTCCACACCGAACGGCTCGCTGCGGTAATTCAACGCGCGGGCCACCGGGCGATAGACGTCGGTCAGGGGATCACGCTGTGGAATGAAGTCGCCTTTTTTATTCAGAGGACGGAACGCTTCATCTCCGACCTCGTGGTAAAAGAGCACAAATTCGCGAAAGTCCGGACCGGCTCCGTTCTTGATGATCGCCTGCCATCCGCTCTTCGCTGGTGCAGGATCGCCGGTCCCCAGCGGTTCGAGATACTCCGATCCCTTCGGTTCGATCACGAATGAGCCGAAGAGACCCATCACGGTCAATTCACGATCGTTGCTGTAGGAATGGAATTGGCGGCTTCCCTCCTGCTGCGTGGGCGGGATATACCATTCCATCTCCACGGCTTTTCCGTGCGCAGCAATGCTGTCCGGATTGGTGGTGGTCGCCGGCTGACCAGTGGCCGCCACGACCATGCTGGAGCCGTGGATATTCAGGCTGACCTCTTCGTCACCCTCCAACTGATTGCGAAGCGTGAGCTTCACGCAATCGCCCTGGTTGCCGCGAAGGACCAACGGCTGAATCCATTGGTTCTGCAATCCATTCATGACGGCGCCCGGATCGTAGCCTTCCTTCTCGCGCGCCTCGCGGTTCTTGGTCTCCTCTGCGCGAACCTTGTCGAGGGACTCCGTCAACGCGTACATGTAACCGGGATAATAATCCAGCCACATATTCAAGGTGATTTCCACGTTGATCGCTGAGATATCGTAGCTCCGGACCGGCGCACTGGCGGGACAGCGCCCACCCAATGAGGACACGGGCTCCACGCCGCTGTTCGACATCAACAACATGTCCTGGCTGCCGGCACCATATTGGTGCAACATGTTGACGTTGTTGTACATCCCGCCGGTGTGCTGATTGTTCGAGTCATGTGTCAGCTGATCGTTGATCTTTTCCATGATGCGCTGGTGTTGCCGCTCCATCATGGCCGTCCGCTCGACATGCCCTTCCTGCGCATCTTCGACGATGGTCTGCCCCTTGAGTTGCTCAGCCCACGCCGGAGAATTGTGCGCCGCGGCATGCATGTCGGCGGAAGCCGCCGATGCGACCTGAAATGCCCCCACACATACCGATGGAAGCATCACACCCAACAGATACTTCCAGGCCGCACGCGGCCTCCGTTGACTGTTCTTCTTAGGCCCACTTCGTACCGATCTCATTACATCTACCTCCTCTTGAAACCATGATCAGCCCCACGGCTGTACCGAGATGTCCGGTGCAGGCCCACGAGGAGCCTGCACCATCGTGGACTGGAAAAGTCAGGAGGCCGGTCCTTCCTACTCCACGTCCTCACCCTACGACGACCGCACTGGTTTTACGGTGCAGGTCCCGGAGGACCTGCACCCTCATGGAGTGGAAAACCCAGGAGGCCGGTCCTTCGTTTTCCACGTCCTTGAACCACGATGGATGACATGATGGCGCGTTCACCACTGCACGTATAAAGACGGCCGAGAGTAGAGCAAATCCTGTTCCTCTTTGCGCCACACTAGAAACGCTGCAAACGCTCGTGATTTGCCACCTGTGGGAATTCTGGATATCGGGCAATGGGACAGGCGCGCCCCATCGACAGTGGACGAAACAGACGAAAGCCCCTGAGTCTATTGGTGAATGCGAGGTGTCCGAAGAATTAATCAGAATGGGGCATCGATGCCCCATTGTTAGAGGAGGGCAGAACCATATGTTGCAGGAAGCTGAGACTGACACGGAGGAACGGAAGGAGGGCAATCCGGTGGAGAAATTAAAAGAGTGCGCGTAACCCGTGCTTCTTCACCATTCGTTCGATCGTCTTGCGGTCGACACCGGCCTCTCGCGCAGCTCGCCCCATATGGCCATCGTGACGCTTCAAAAGCTCGATCAAGAAGCTCCGCTCAAACGTGGTGACTGCCGCCTGCTTCGCATGTTTGAACGAGGCGGCTTCGCTGGAAGCTGAATCCTCAGCCTCGATCGCCCGCAGACGTTCCGGCAAGTGGACACTCGTAATGATCGGGCCTTCGGCGAGAACCGCCGCCCGTTCGATCACGTTGTGCAGTTCGCGCACATTTCCCGGCCAGGGATATCCACAGAGCAGATCCGTCGCGGAAGGATCCAGGTCCGGTACAAACGCCACGCCCGGCCCTTGCTGTTTCATAAACCGCCGCAGAAACTCTCGCGCCAGGAGCGGGATATCCCCCTCTCTACTCCGTAGCGGCGGCAAGGCAATAGGGATGACATTCAGCCGATAATACAGGTCCTCGCGAAACTCACCACGGCGACAGGCCTCTTCGAGATCCTGATTGGAGGCCGCGATCACGCGCACATCCACGTCCATGAACCGGGTGCCGCCGACCCGCCGCATCTGCCGTTCCTGCAACACCCGCAACAAGCGCGACTGCAAAGTCTGACTCATTCCGCTGGCTTCATCGAGAAAGACCGTCCCGCCTGCCGCTATTTCGAAGAGTCCCGGCTTTGAGACATGGGCGCCGGTAAACGCTCCCTTTTCATGGCCGAACAGTTCGGACTCGAGCAGGGTATCGGGAAGGGAGACGCAATCCACCGGAATGAAGGGACGGGCCGCCCGCAGGCTGGCGTCATGAATGGCATGCGCGACCAACTCCTTTCCTGTGCCGCTTTCTCCATAGACCAGCACGTTCGAATGGGTCGGGGCGACCTTTTCAATCAGGTCAAAGACCGATTGCATGACCGGACTCTCGCCGATAACACGCGCGAAGCTGGCACGCCTGCCAGGACGCGCCTGATCGTGACGCCCCCGATCTCGGACAGCCTCGACGCTCGCCGTGGACACCGTGCCGTCCTCTCCAAATGCGCGGCGAGCGACCTGCACGAGATCGGTGCTCGTGAAGGGCTTGGTAATATAATCGAACGCCCCATACCGCATCGACGTCACGGCGGTCTGCACGGTGGCATGGGCAGTCAACAGCACGACCTGCACGGATGGATCGAGTCGCTTGGCGGCGGTCAACACCTCGATTCCATCGAGTTCGGGCATGCGCAGATCAGTGAGAATCAAGCCGGGCCGCTCACGCTGAATGACATCCAGCGCACGAGCGGGATTGCACTCGGTCAGACAATCGTAGGGCACGCGACTCAAGATGCGGCGGCAATTTTCCAGCGCATCCTGCTCGTCATCGACAATCAGGATTTTTCCTGCAATCCCCATGGTGCTCCTTCATGAACCGGAGTCCCGAGCCCCACCGTGGGCAAATACACATCGAACGTAGCGCCGATGTCCTCGTTTCGTGCTTCGATGCGGCCGCGATGGTCCGAAACAATTCCATAACTCAGAAACAGCCCAAGTCCGGTCCCCTGACCGGCCGGCTTGGTGGTAAAGAACGGGTCAAAAATGCGATCGAGAATCGCGGTCGGAATGCCGGGACCGTTGTCCGACACGCTGATCCGCACCCACTCGTCCCCATTGATCTGCATCCGGGCGGTGCGCACTGCAATGACGCCTTGATCCGTAAACCCGGTCACCGCGTCGATCGCGTTGTTGATCAGGTTGAGCAGCACCGTTTCCAACCGATCGCGGTCGCCCATCACCGGCGGCAATTCGGACGCCAATCGCGCATCGATCCGGACAGAGAGCGCCGCCACCCGCTCACCGGCCATGGCCACGCAGGTTCGCACCGCACAATTGAGATCGAGCGGTTTCAACGTCGAGACCGTGCCGCGGGAAAGCGTGAGGATGCTGCGCGTCACCCGAGAGATCCGTTCCGCCTGTGTGCGGATCGTGACCAAATCCCGTCCGACCTCGTCCGTCACGCGTGTCTGCGCTGCGTCGGCTTCCATGCACTCGATCCGGTTTAATATGATACCGAGAGGATTATTGATCTCGTGGGCGATCCCGCTGGCGACTTTTCCGAGCGTGGCCAGCCGTTCGGACAACTCCAGTTTTCGCATCTGCCGGGTGATCTCCGCCGTCTTCTCTTCCACCCGATGCGTGAGCTCCGCATTCAGCGACTCCAATTCCAACCGCGACGCCTGCAGCTTATCTGCCATGCGATGCACGGCCACGGCCAAGTCTTCAAACTCATCTCCGGTTTTCAAATCGAGCGGACCGTCGTAGGTACCCCGGCTGATCGCCTCCACACCCGTCCTCAAGACCTGAATCGGACGGGCAATTCTCGTCGCCACATACCGCCCTATTGCCCACAGTAGACCCACCATGACCAGTCCAATGGCCGCGAGGTTTCTGAGCTGATCTCTAATCGGAGCGTAACTCTCCACCGGCTGCTGTCTCACGAAAATATGCCAGGTGTTATCCGGCAATGTGAGGCCGGTGACGGGCGCGTACCCCACCACTGTGTCGGTCCCGCCATGCCCATCGTCGGCGGCGATTCCCCAGCCGGGCTCGGACGATACGATCATGGTCATGAGCTGGCTGGGAATGCGGTGGGCTTGCCGCGGAAGGATCGGACAGACGAGCGGCTCTCCGGCGGCATTGAAGAGCATGGCATGCCCGGTTTGCCCAATGCGAATCTGATTGATCATGCCGAAGAGGGTGTCGAACCGGTAGGAGGCTTTGATGGCTCCGATGACGGCATGATGGCGGTCATCGAGGATGGGCACGGCAATATCGATCGTTTCTTCCGGCGTCCTGAACGAGCCCTCCTGCGCAGAGATCAACCCACTGAGGTACACGTTGTCGTTGCCGCCCGCACGGACCGTTTTCCACCAGGGCTCACCGTCGAACGAGTAATGATCCGGTTCCGAGCTGGCGGCGACCAATGCCCCATGCTGATCGACAATGAGCAGGCCCACCACCTTGTCGCCGCTGCGGATCTTCGTATCGAGCAGAAAGCGCGACAGGCTTCTGTCGAGTAATCCGGCGGCGGTCTCGTTGCCCTTTTCCCAGACCTGCATCCGTTCCTGGATGAGGCGTTCGGTCTTCGCGCGGTCCTGCGGATAGGAATTGTTCGCCGCTTCGACCGGTTGGCGAACCCGCAATGGAGCCGATCCCAAAAGGCGGACTCCTTGAATTTCGCTTTGCACCAACATCGTCACACGGTCGGCCGCTTGAACCGCAACCGCCTGCAAATTGCCGCCGATGACGTCCCTCAACGATTGCATGCCGGACATGTGCGCGAGCACCAGCCCGATCAGCAGCGGGATACAACCCACCAACACAATGGCCAGTACAATGCGGCCCTTGATCGTACGAATTGTCATGCCAGTCCCGCCGACATTCTAAACAACCGACGAAAGAAAACGCCAGCACCTCCACCCGTTCGACCCGTCGTGATTCACCCACGTCTGGCTTCCTCCGGCTCACCTGCCGAACGGGGAGGAAACAGAGGCTCTTCCCTCACGAGAAACACGGCCTTCGCGCGTCGCGCCCTGCCGCGATGAAACCCCCACAAGACCAATCCCGAGATGCCCATCAAGAGCAGCGGCACGCCCGGAATGTTGAGCAGCGTTTTTTCAAATCCAAAAAAATTCAACTGATGCAATTGCATCACGGCAAAATGGACTCTCCGCCATCGGCCTTCATCCTCGAGAATCTCGCCGGTCTGGCGGTCGAGCACAATGTCTGTGGCCTCCGCATCGTCGAATCGGACACGCACGGCGTCATAGGCGCGCTTTTTCTTCCGGGGTGTATAGCGTTCTAGCTCGACCCTCGTGACCGCCGCAGGTGCCCGCACGTATTGCGCGGCTATGGTCGGGGCAAGCTCCTCCGTGATCGGCGATAAGCGCTCGCCGCTCATGGCATCCAACAGCAGCGTGGTCGGCACACCCTCGACCCGCAGTTTCACCTCGTAGAAGAGTCGGCCGAAATCAGCGCGCAACGACGCCTGTTCGATCAGGGCGCGCCCGCCGACCGCGGCTTTCGCCAAGAGGAATACCCGATCGAGCGAAAGCGTCGCAGATTCCACCGGTGGTCCGGCCAACGGGCGAAGCTTTTCCTTGTAGTGCTCGTCCCAGTAGAGAAACTTCGCATCTGCCCATAACAGTCCGGTGATGACGGAGAGCAGCAAAAATCCCAGTGCTCCCATGCCGAACCATCGATGGGCCAGCCTGAAGATCCGCTCGTAGCCTCCGCGACTCATGTTACTTCTCCGCCGAGCGCTCAGGCTTCACCTGAAGGGCCAGGGTGCTTCGATGCCGTAGCGCTTCATACGATTTCCCTTCATACTCCCCCGCAGTCTTTTCCGCATGAATGATCTCCAGAACATACCGTCCCGGCCACAGCGGCGTGAAGGCGACGATCCCCTCAGCGTCGGTTTTCAGTTCCTTATCCCATCCAATGGGCGCATGCACCAACACTTGAGTGCCCGGCAGGGGCTGCCCCTTGAAGACCGCCTTCACGACAATTTCACCGCCCGGCACATGACTCACACGCCCGGTGGCCAGGTTCAGCCCCTTGGTCAGCGGAATCATATCGAGATCCAGCGGCGTTGATTGGTCCCGCTCATGTTCACTGACCCGTCCGTCTTCCATGCAGACGAAGTAGGTCCGTGCATAAAACATCGGTTTGACGATTCCCAGGTCGTGCTTCCGCAAATCCTGAACCGGCGCCTTGGCCTGCTCCGCCACGACCGCGTTCCGTCCCGGCATGCAGGACGACAGCGAACCCGAAAAATGATTCACCTGCTTGGTCAGCGCCACCTCCGTCTTGCCGCGTTTGGGATCCTGGATACGAAGAGTGACGCCGTCGATCGAATCGAGCCGGCCGCCGCGTTCTTCACGCAAAAACTCGCTGTACTCGCCGAAATAGACCTTGATCGGCTGTCCTGTTTCCGAAGCCGCCGTGGCTTCTGCCTCGACCCATACGAAATGAGCCCTGGCAGGGGATGCGCACCAAAGCCCCATCGCCGCCGTCACGCTCAACAATCCAACTGCGACTCTTTTCCCATTCATTCTTATGGCTCCTTTTTATGATTACGACCAGACAGGGCACGCAGTGCCCTCATTAGAATCTCATGGAGACGCCGCCGTAGAAGTTCCGGATTTCTCCGGGAAGAATTCCGACGAAGCTCGCCGTCACTCGCTGGGCGATGAAGGCTTCGTCGAACAGATTTCGAATTCCGGCGAAGACCGCCCACCGCGAATTGGGCGGCGCATAGTTCAGACGAAGATTGCAGAGGGTGTAGGAGGGAATCACCCCGATCGACCCAAGCGCATTCTCAGGTGTGGTGTTGTTGAGGTCTGAGAATTGTCGTGCAACGTACGTCGCATCGAGCTCGATGGACGCGCCGCTGCGATGAAAATAGCCGACCGAGCCGTAGAAGAGCATTCTCGGCGCCAACGGAAGATCCTTGCCGTCCGTAATGCCCGACAACGATTTCGCCCGCAACAACGTCACGTTCGCCCGGGTCACGAAACCCTCGAGCGGTTTAACGATCTCGCCCCATTCGACTTGCAAGGAGCTTTCCACCCCTTCATGAAGCGTCTTGCCGGCATTGACCAGCTTGCTGCCTTCCTGCACGATTTGATTCGAAAACTCCATCCGGAATGCGGCGAGTTCGCCCGAGATACCGGGCAGCACCCTGGTTCGAACGCCGATGTCCGAACTCAGGCCCCGCTCAGAATCGAGGTCGCGATCCGCTCCTGACGTCGGATCGATGGCATTGGCAAACGTAGGCGGACGAAACGTCGTATGGACGTGGCCGAAGAGCATCGTGTCCCCCGGCAGTTCGTATTTCACGCCGGTTCCATAGATGAGACCCTGGGTCGTCGCCGACCCTCTGATATTCGGCACGGTGGCCGGCGGAATGGCATTCATCGTGTCCCGACTTTGATTGACTTGCTCCCAACGGAATCCCGGCGTCAGGGTGAGCCGGTCGCTGAGGCGAATCTCATTTTCAACGTAGGCCGAATAGGCGATGGCCTCGAGATCGGCATTGTTGGTCGTCCGCGAAATCTTCGATCCCGCCGTCCCGATGCCGGTCGTGTCAGTTAACCGCTCCGCGTGATAACGCATGCCCACGATGAGTTTGTGTTCCTGGCCGAAGAGCCCATACGTGATTTGATGCTGGGGCACCACCCCGAACATATTGAACTTGCGCAAGAAGTTTGTACTGCTCTGGAGCAATGCACCGGTAGTCGCATTCTGATCCTGGATGTACCAATTACGCTCGAAGACATTCCCGTAAATGATGAGCTTGCTGGTATTGCGATTATCGAATTCGTGAGTCGCCGTCAGGTCGATCGCTCCGCGCTGGCCTTTGAACTCATCTAACAGTTTCCCGGCTTTACTCCGGTCCGCCGCAAACTGGGCCGGGGTGATCCCCCCGGGAGTTTGCGCCGTCTCGTTATACCAATCGACATTGGCGACGATCCTGGTTCGTTGGTCAGGATTACCCTCAAGTCGGAACGTGAAATCGTCCAATTGCGATGCGCTGCGGTCGCGGAAGCCGTCGGATTGGCGGCGGACATAGCCCATCTGGGCCCCCATGTTGCCGAATCGTCCGCCATACGTCGTGCTGTTTTGGAAGAGGTTGAAACTTCCGAACGTGTTCGTCTGCGAGAAGGTCGGCGTCCTCGGGATGCTCTTCGTCACAAAGTTCACCAGGCCACCCTGGGTGTTGGGAGAGTAGCGGACGCTGGCGCCACCCTTCACCACTTCAATGCGATCAACCCGTTCGATCGGTATCATATAGTACATCGAAGGATCGCCGAAGAGAGCCGGCTGAATCGGAATTTCATCGACCAGCACCAGCACATTGCGGCTGCGCGTCGGATTCAATCCGCGGAGCCCGATATTCGGCCTGAGCCCCTGCCCGTATTCTTCCTGAATGTTGATGCCTGGAATGCGCCGCAGCAATTCGTCGGCATTCTTGGGCCTGGTGCGTTCGATCTCCTCCCGGGAGATAACATTGACCACGCCGGGTATCTCCTCGACCTTCGCCTCGCCCAAATTGTCACGTTCATGCACATCTTTCACGACGACTTCCGAAATCTTGACCGGCTTGGAATTTGCCGGCTCACCGGAAGCGGCCGGTGCGACTTGGTCCGAGGCGGGCGCGGAAGGTGCCTCCTGAGCCGGAACGGCGGGTTCACCTCCTTCGTTCCGAGCATGCGCCGTCTCCACTCCCCACAGAAGCCCCAGCACGAGCAGGCAAAAACTCCCCCTACGAACCATACTCTCGCGTACCCCCATGATCACTCCTTCTCCGCTCTGCATATGTGAGCGTTGTCGTCCGACGCGTAGCGGCCATGCGCAAAAAAGCCCAAGACCGCATTCACGATCTTGGGCTCTGGACGACGTCCGTCCTATGGCCTCTATGAAATTATTCCAGCAGAAAGCGGCTACGGCGCAACAAACAGCGGCGATACGCCTTTGACCTCCTCAAAGGCGATCGTCACGAGTCGTCTGCAGCGCTTGCACTTGATCTCAATCGCTTGCTCAGCCCATCGGGCCACGAGTTGCCCGCACCGACAGCGCACATCAGCTTGACTCAAGGATCGCGCGGTCCCTTGTTTCGTTGTCTTCGTCATGCCATGTCCTCCCCCGCCTGACGGCATTGCAGGCCGTCCGTATCGATTGATCCGCCCTCCCTATTTGAAGGCGATTCGCTTGAGCTCGACCGCCGGCAATTCCACTTCTCCGAAGTCCGATTGCCCCTTGAAACTGCCGGCGATGGCCAGCGTGAACTCGCCGGTTTTCCCATCGTTCAGGGTAATCGACACGGCCGGGGGCGCTCCGTTCCCGGACGGCTTGAGATCGACCGTCTTGATTGCCTCGAACTTGATCTTGACCGTGGCGGTCCCGCGCTTGACGGGGACTTCCTTCAATTCATGCGGCACGAAGGCCGTCTCGCTTATTTTCTCTTCCCAGTAGAAGATGACCCCATGGACCTCCGTCTCCACGCCCTTTGCATCCGTTGCGACGGCGTGAAAAACCTTGTCGCCCTTCGGCTGCGCAAGGGCCGTCCCTGACACCAGCCACACCGTCAATGCGGCGCACACGACACGACTCGCAACTCCGCCCCACCCGCTCTCCGCTGAATCCTTCATGGTTCGACTCCTTTGACCTGCTGAAGATGATGATGCTGTGAGTTAACTTTCGAGCTGATACGCAATCGGCACCAGAATCGTGATGCGCTCTTTCCCCAATGGATGTTTGAGCGCGAGCGGGGAGGCCCTTCGCAGCACGGAGATGGCCTCTTGATCCAAAATGCCATGGCCGGAACTTTCGGCCACCTGACACTCGAGAATCGCTCCGTCCTCTCGAATCACGGCTTCCAGCACGACCTTGCCTTCCCACCGGCGTGCGCGCGCCTGCATGGGGTAACGCTTCAATTGCTCAATGCGTTTCCAAAGCGATTCCGATAACCAACCGAAATCCGCCTGCGCTTGAGCCACCTCACGCACCGCACGATGTTCGACCGCCTCTCGATGCACGATCGCAGACTCTGACTCGACGGGACTATTCTTCTCGGCGAATGCTGTTGTTGATGTCGCCACCAGCTCCGTGCGCTGAACCGCTGACTGCTCGACGACTGCCGGCTGGTCGACTGCGGTTGCACGCGCCTCAACGACGGTCGCCCTCTCCTGGCCCACGACTGCACGAGAGACCGCGGTCATACTCGCCTGATCACTGCGCTGTTCGGCTTCGCGAATGTCCTGCCGCACCGGTTCCTGCGTGCGCACGACGGCATCGTGGTGAACTGGTTGTGTGTCCACGGCCTGCGCCTCGGTCATCACCGCTTGCCGCTCCCGAGTCGAAGATCGTTCAACTACTCGTTGCACAGATTGGACTGCCTGCACCGTCTGCACGACCGGCGTCCGTTCCAGGCTTCGCCGAACAAGAGGCTGGGCAGATGGCTGCATTTTCTGAAGCGGCGGTTGAGACGGCGCAGCTGCCGAAACAGTTTCTTGCGGAGGCATCTCTGCCGGAGGGGCCGGACTTGGCGCAGGCGCTTGGTGAAGAACGACGTCCCACTGGAATTTTTCCGGCTGCAGGTGAGGCTTGATGTCCATCACGGCATGCATGGCCAACGCCAATGCTCCGCCGTGCACCACAATGGAGACGAGCCATCCGCCGGTGCGAACGCTCCACATATTCCAGAAATCTACCCTGACCGCTACTTCCGCCATCCTTCCTCCCCGCACGGCCGACAGACGCACAGCCTTTCGGCCCCTAAAAAGCAAAAGCCCAAAGCTGCCGTGACGCAACTTTGGGCTCTGATCGCAAGGATCGTTGGCCTTATTCGAATTGTTCAGAACACACCAGTCGTTATCCGGCAGACCTCCTCACGAGCATACATTTCCCCCGATCTCTTTCTTGATAGCAATTCTCAATATCATGCATGCGAGAGCGATGTCAATCATCATCTGTTCGATTCGCACTTCATCGTGTCAATCCTAGGCACGGTTCGTGAGTAGCAAAAAAGTCCCCGCCTGAAACCACCGAAAATCGTGAGACTTGGATTTTTCTATCCACAGGGCATTTTTGATTTTCTCAACTGCGTGAGAACCAGCTGCGGCGTTGAATAGCATTTGAAGAGCCAAAAAACGCCGTGAGACTTGGATGAGACTTGGATTTCACTTAGCTGCCTCGGTCGGTAGGCCAAAAACGTCCAAAATAACTAGGATTCAACAACACTTAGAACCAAAATTGGAGGATGGTGAAATTCTCAAACTATTTGAAGGTTTCTGTGGATAACCCACCTTTGCCCGTTTTCATTCTCAAACTACTTGAGTGATCCCGTTTTGTCCGTCGCCGCAAACGCCCGTCCAGTCCTGTGATTTCGTAATTTCCCCAGATTTCTCGGATTCTCAATCTCCTTGAAGAGTTACAATCGTCGAAACTTATGCGGCAGGATGCAGCGAGGTTGCCCGTGATCTCGTGAACCGAAGCCTCAGACGGTCGAGAAATAAATATACAACCGGAGTCGTGTACAGGGTCAGCACCTGGCTCACGAGAAGACCGCCTACGATCGCGATGCCGAGCGGGCGCCGCAGTTCCGACCCTACCCCCATGCCGATGGCCAGGGGAAGCGCGCCCAACAAGGCCGCCAAGGTCGTCATCATGATCGGCCGAAATCGCAAGAGGCAGGCCTCGTAGATGGCGTCAGCCGGCGACTTGCCTTCATCCGCACGTTCACTTTGCAGCGCGAAGTCGATCATCATGATGGCGTTCTTTTTCACGATGCCGATCAGCAGCATGATGCCGATCAAGGCAATCATGGTTAGTTCCGTTTTAAAGAGGAGCAAGGCCAGCAGCGCCCCCACCCCCGCGGAGGGCAGGGTCGATAGGATCGTAATGGGATGGATGTAGCTCTCGTATAAAATGCCCAACACGATGTAGACCGTGACCAGCGCCGCCATAATCAACCAGGGTTGATTATCGACCGAGGCCCGAAACGCCTTTGCCGCGCCCTGAAATGTGCCGCGCACGCTCGCCGGTAGCCCGATGTCCTGCATGGCTTGGTCGATCGCCAGCACGGCCTCGCCCAGCGACGCGCCCGGGGCCATGTTGAACGAGATCGTCACACAGGGAAACTGGCCTTGGTGATTCACCGATAGAATCGTATTCGCTGGTTCGTATCTGGTGACCGCACTCAACGGTACCTGGCCGCCGGTCGGCGCGCGGACATAAATATCATGGAGTGCGGAGGCGTTTTGCCAATATTGCGGAGCCACCTCCATCACCACATGATACTGATTGAGGGCGGTATACATGATCGAGACCTGCCGCTGGCCAAACGCATCATAGAGGGTGTCATCAATGAGTTGGGGGCTGAGACCCAGCCGTGAGGCCGTGGTCCGATCGAACACCACCAGCGATTGCTGTCCCCTGTCCTGCTGGTCGCTGTTGGCATCGACAATTTCCGGGATGTTCCGCAACTTGGACTCCACGATTGGAGCCCAAGTGTTGAGTTCCGGCAAGTCCACGCTCTGCAAGGTGTATTGATACTGCGCGCTGCTCGCCCGGCCGCCGATGCGCAGATCCTGGATCGCCTGCAGATAGGTCGGTGCGCCGGGGACTTGGGCGAGTTTCGGACGGAGCCGGCCGATCACCTGATCGGAACTGAGCACCCGCTCTTCAAGCGGCTTCAGTGCGATGAACATCCGTCCGGTATTGGTCGTGCCGGCATGGCCGCCACCACCGGTGAAGCCGGTCACCGTATCGACGGCGGGATCGCTTTTGATGATGTCCACCACTTGGGAAAGTTTCTCGCGCATCGCCTGAAATGAAATGTCCTGCGCGGCCTGAATGTTTCCGAACAAACGCCCCGTATCCTGTTGGGGAAAGAATCCCTTTGGCACGATGATATACAAATAGACGGTGAGGGCCATGGTGCACAGCGTCAGCAATAAGATTATGCGCGGGTGGCGAAGCACCCACGCGAGACTACTCGCGTATCCACGGCGCATCGTTTCGAAGGCCTGCTCGCTCGTGCGATACCACCAGCCATGCGAACCAGTCGGCTCCGACTTCAACACGCGCGCGCAGAGCATCGGAATCGTCGTGAGCGAGACGACCAGGGAGACCAGAATCGCCACCGAGAGCGTCACCGCGAATTCTCGAAACAGCCGCCCGAGCATCCCGCCCATGAGGAAGATTGGGATGAAGACCGCCACCAGCGACAACGTCATCGACACGACCGTGAAGGCAATGTCCTTGGCCCCCCGCAAGGCGGCCTCCATCGGCGGAAGACCCTGCTCGCGATAACGCGTGATGTTTTCGAGCACCACGATGGCATCGTCCACCACGAAGCCCGTCGCAATCGTGAGGGCCATGAGCGAAAGATTATCAAGACTGTAGCCGCACAGGTACATGACTCCGAAGGTGGAGATCAGCGACACCGGAACGGCGACGCTCGGGATGAGGGTAGCCCGGACATCCCGAAGGAAGACGAACACCACGAGAATGACCAGCCCGACGGAAATGATCAGGGTCTTCTCGACGTCATGCAGCGACGCCCGGATCACCGGCGTCCGATCCATCACGATCGACAGAGCCATACTGCCGGGAAGCGATGCTTCCAGCTGAGGCAATCGTGCGCGGAGGCGGTCCGCCGTCTCAATGATATTGGCGCCCGCCTGCCGGTAGATGATGACCAGGACCGCCGGCGTTCCGTTCGCCACTCCCATGGTGCGCAGGTCTTCGACCGACTGCTCGACCGTCGCTACATCGGAAAGCTGCACGGCCCGCCCGTTTCGATAGGCCACGATCAGCGGCAGGTACTCGTCGGCCGTATGAAGTTGATCGTTCGTCCTGATCTCCCATGTACGATCCTCGGCCGTCAGCTGCCCTTTCGGACGATTCACATTCGTCCCGGTCAGAACTTGACGCACATCACCCAGTCCGATACCGTATTTATTCAACGCCGTCGGATTCAAATCCACCCTGATGGCCGGCAGGGATCCTCCGCCCACAGCAACCTGCCCCACTCCTTCGACCTGCGAGAGCTTTTGCTGCAAAATGCTCGAAGCCGCATCGTACATCTCTCCTCGGCTCACGAGTTCCGAGGTCAAGGCGAGAATGAGGATAGGGCCATCCGAAGGATTCACCTTGCGGTAACTGGGGCTGATCGGGAGATTCGAGGGAAGATCGGCACGGGCCGCATTGATGGCCGCCTGCACATCCCGCGCGGCGCCGTCGATATCGCGCTGCAGTTCGAACTGGAGCGTAATATTGGTCCCCCCGATCGTACTCGTGGAGGTCATTTCCGTCACACCGGCGATGCGCGTAAATTGGCGTTCGAGTGGAGCCGCCACCGAGGACGCCATGGTTTCAGGACTCGCACCCGGCAAGGAAGCAGACACGTTGATGGTCGGGAACTCCACCTGGGGCAGAGAGGCCACGGGCAGGAAGCGGAATGCGACGATGCCCACCAGCGTCACGCCGATGGTGAGCAACATCGTGGCGACGGGACGCCGAACGAAGGGAGCCGAAATATTCATCCCTGACCTATGGGCAGCGCTTCAGTGACCGGGATCTGGCCCCGACCGCGACGGAAGCGAGCGGCCAGCCGATCCAATGCGAGGTAGACGACCGGTGTCGTATAGAGCGTCAGGAGCTGGCTCAACACCAGCCCGCCGACGATGGAAATACCGAGCGGCCGCCGCAACTCCGACCCCATACCAGAGCCCATCGCCAGCGGCAAAGCCCCAAGCAGTGCTGCCATCGTTGTCATCATGATGGGACGGAACCGCAGCAGGCCGGCCTCATAAATCGCCTCTTCCGGCGGTTTACCTTCATTGCGCTCCGCCTCCAGGGCAAAGTCGATCATCATGATGGCGTTCTTCTTCACGATCCCGATCAACAGAATGATGCCGATGAGCGCAATGATGCTGAATTCCATGCGGAACAGCATCAAGGCCAGCAGCGCGCCGACTCCCGCCGAGGGCAACGTCGAGAGAATCGTGAGCGGGTGGATGTAGCTCTCGTACAAAATACCGAGCACGATATAGACCGTGACCAGGGCCGCCAAAATCAGCAGCGGTTCATTCTCCAATGCGGTCTGGAAAGCCTGTGCCGCCCCTTGGAAGCTGCCGCGGATGCTCGCGGGAAGTCCCAGGTCTTTCGTCACGTGCCGGATTGCCTCCACGGCATCGCCAAGCGACCCCCCCGGAGCGAGATTGAAGGAGATCGTCACCGCGGGGAACTGGCCCTGCCGGCTGATCACGAGAGGCGCAGAGGTTTCCGTGACCCTGGTGAAGACGTTCAAAGGCACCGACCCGCCGCTGCCGCGAACTTCCAGAGCCTGCAGGGCCTCCGGGCCCTTCTGAAACTCCGGCATCACCTCCAGGATCACGCGGTACTGATTCAACTGGGTGAACATGGTGGAGACCTGCCGCTGGCCGAACGCGTCATACAGCGTGTCGGTGATGAGCTGCGGCGTGATGCCCAAGCGGGAAGCCGTATTGCGGTCGATCTGCACCATGGAGGCCAGCCCCTGATTCTGTTGGTCGCTGCTGACATCGCGAAGCTCGGGCCGCAGCTGAAGCGCCTCCAGAAGCTTCGGGGCCCATCGGTGCAACTCCTCTGGATCGGCATCTTCCAGCGTATATTGAAATTGCGTACGGCTGACCCGGTCCTCGACCGTGAGATCCTGCACCGGTTGCAGGTGCAACGTAATCCCGTCCACCTCCGCCGCGCGCGCTTCCAATCGCCGGATGATCTCGCCGGCGCCGGCATCCCGTTCCCCTAATGGTTTCAGGTTGAGATACATTCTGCCGCTGTTGAGCGTCGTATTGGTTCCGTCAACGCCGATGAATGATGAAAGGCTCTCGACGGCCGTATCTTCCAACATCGCGCCAGCCAGGACCTGCTGCCGATCGACCATCGTCTTGAACGACACGGTTTGCGGCGCTTCGGTGATAGCGAGAAGCACCCCGGTATCTTGGAGTGGAAAGAAGCCCTTGGGGATCAAGACGTAGAGCGCCACAGTAAACGCCAGGGTGCCGGCTGTCACGACCAAGGTGGCCGTCTGATGGCGCAGCACCCAGCGCAAGCTCCTCCCATAGCCGGCGATAACGCGATCCAAGAACCGTTGCGAAGCCTGCGAGAACCGACCGGGCTGCTCGGCCCGTCTATCGCGCAACAGCCTGGCGCACATCATCGGCGTGAGGGTCAATGACACCACCGCCGAGATGAGGATGGTGATGCTCAGCGTCACGGCAAACTCGCGGAACAACCGCCCGACCACATCACCCATGAAGAGAAGCGGAATCAGCACGGCGATCAGGGATACCGTCAGGGAGAGAATCGTAAAGGCGATCTGTTTCGACCCCTTGAGGGCGGCCTGGAGCGGCGAATCTCCGCGTTCGATGTAGCGCGCGATGTTCTCGATCATGACGATGGCATCGTCCACCACGAACCCGGTCGAGATCGTCAGCGCCATCAACGTCAAATTGTTCAGGCTGAATCCCATCAGGTGCATAATCCCGAAGGTGCCGATCAACGAGAGCGGGACCGCCGCAGCCGGGATAACGGTGGCGGACAACGTCCGTAAAAACAGAAAAATCACGAGAATGACGAGCGCCACCGCCAGGACCAATTCCAGCTGCACGTCGCGGACGGTCGCGCGGATCGAGGTGGTACGGTCGGTCAGCACCGATGCCTGCACGGAGGAAGGCAAGGTGCCTTGCAACTGCGGCAGCAGGCGCTTGACGCGGTCGACGACTTCGATGACATTCGTTCCCGGCTGACGCTGAATGTTGACGATGACCGCCGGCACTTCGTTCATCCATGCAGCCTGTTTGGTGTTCTCGACATCGTCGATGACCTCGGCGACATCGGACAGACGAACCGGCGCGCCGTTCCGATAGGCGACGATCAGGGCCTGATAGTCCTTGCCGGCGAATAATTGATCCGTCGCGTTGATGATCGAGGCCCGGCGAGGGCCGTCGAAACCACCTTTCGCCTGATTGACGTTGGCGGCGGCGACCACGGATCGGAGATCCTCCAACGTCAGCCCATAGGCCGCCAAGGCTCGTGGATTGGCTTGGATCCGTACGGCCGGCCGCTGCCCGCCGCTGATGCTCACCAAACCGACACCAGAGAGCTGCGAGATTTTCTGCGCAAACCTGGTTTCCGCCAGATCTCGAACTTGCGGCAAGGGCAACGTGGCGGAGGTCAAGGCCAGGGTCAGGATCGGCGCATCCGCCGGATTGACCTTGTTATAGACCGGTGGGGTCGGCAGATCGCGCGGGAGGAAGGTCGCCGCCGCATTCATGGCCGCTTGCACTTCCTGTTCGGCCACATCCAGGTTGATCTCGAGGTTGAACTGCAGCGTGATGAGGGAACTACCGCCTGAACTCGCGGAGGTCATTTGGTTCAGTCCGGGCATCTGTCCGAACTGGCGTTCCAGCGGCGCCGTGATGGAAGAGGTCATGACGTCCGGTCCGGCGCCGGGATAGAACGTCAGCACCTGAATGGTCGGATAATCGACTTGCGGAAGGGCGGAGACAGGCAACTGGCGATAGGCCACGGCGCCTGCGAGGAGAATCGCGATCATCGTCAAGACCGTCGCCACCGGTCGCAGGATGAAGAGCCGCGAGGGGTTCACGTCCGCTTCCCTTGTTTCATCCGCTCGGCTCCCGGCGCCGGCGCACCCTCACTGGCTGGTGTCGGTCCACCCGATGGCCGGAGTTCGACCTTGCTGCCTTCGCGTAATTTCTCGGTCCCGTCCACCACCACCGATTCACCCGCGGCCAGTCCGGTTTCGATCGACGCGTCTTCTCCCTGCGAGACACCCACCGTCACCGCGCGGACCGCGACAGTCTGATCTTCGTTGTTCACCACGTAGACAAAGGTCCCTTTCGGCCCCCGTTGGACTGCGGCGGACGGCACCAGAGTCTGGTCTCGTTTGATATCCAACAGCAGCCGGGCATTCACAAACTGGTTGGGGAACAGTTCACTGTCGTCGTTCGGAAACACCGCCTTCAGCCGCACCGTGCCGGTGGTCGGGTCAATCTGATTGTCGACGGTCAGCAGAGTCCCCGTGGCGACCTTGCGCTTCTGCTCACGGTCGAACGCTTCCACGGTCAGCTGTTTCCCGGCCTTGAGGCGTTCGAGTACGGCGGGCAGATGGTCTTCCGCGAGCGTGAACACCACCGTAATAGGTTGCAGTTGCGTGATGACCAGTAGCCCGCTCGGATCGTTGGCGCGCACAATGTTGCCGGCATCCATGAGGCGCAACCCCACTCGCCCGTTAATCGGAGCCGTAATGCTGGAATAGGTCAGCTGCAGCTTGGCATTGTCGATCTGTCCCTGGTCGGCCTTGACGATCCCCTCGGATTGCCGCACCATCGCCTCCTGGGTATCGAGCTGCTGTTTGGGAATGAAGTTCTGCTTGTAGAGGCCCCGATAGCGCTCGAGATCCAATTGCGCATTTTTCAGTTGGGCCTGGTCACGGGCCATCTGACCCTCGGCTTGAGTCAGCTGCACTTCAAACGGACGGGGGTCGATTTGCGCCAGTAAGTCGCCGCTGCGAACCAGTTGCCCCTCCTTAAACAACACCCGCATCAATTGGCCTTCTACCCGGCTCTTCACGGTCACCGTATTCAGAGGCACGACCGATCCCAGGCCATTCAGGTAGATGCTGATGTCGCCGGTTTTGGCGGTGGCTGCCACGACCGGCGTGCTTCGCGCCCCATTCGTCGCACGTTTCTCCGCACCCCGTGGCTGCGCCTCGCCGGATCTGGTCATCAACGCATAGGTCCCCACGGCGAGCAGACAGGCCGCGGATAATCCGATGAGCCACCGCTTCACCGTGGTGGCGAATGATATCGACTCAGCCATACGACTATTCCTTCCGTCCCATTGTATCCTGCGCTTGCTGCAGATAGTCGCGGGTCATGTGCCAGCGCCGCTGAAGCTGGGCATGTAATGTATCCAGCTTCATCCGCTGTTCCGGCGACAACTTCGCCTTGAGTTCTTTCATGCCCAGACCGAGAATCCGATCGATGTCGGGTTGATGCTGGACTCGCACACGCAAAATCTCGAGATGCGCGCGCTTGACGATCGGTTCGATCTCCGCTTGTTGAGACGGATCCAACGATAGTTCCTGCGTCAGCCGTTTCATGATCCGCTCCTGCCGTCCCGCAGGCCCCCGATCCGACCGATGCTCGTCCTCATATTGATAATAGAGGGACGTCCCGACGACTCCCGTCAGCGTCCCGGCGAGAAACAGCACGATGAGTCCGGACCATAGGGTAACGCGTGACATGACCGTAGTCTCCTACTCTCCAACCGAATTATTCTTCAATAAGAGGCGGTCCTGCATCGAATTCCTCCAGCCAGACGGCCGTGACCGGCTCTGGTTGCCGGCTGGCATAGGCGACCACGGACCCAGCGAATACCACGGCCATCAGAGCCGCACCGGCGGCAGCCCGCCAGACCAAGGGCTCCACCCAGGCGAGCATGGAGGAATAGGGATGTGCTGCGGCGTCCTGCCGGACCACTCGCATGATTCCATTAGCCCAGTCCTCTCCGACTGCAACCCCTTGGCGCGTGCGGTGCGCCTGCGCGAGGAACCGCTCCACTTGCTCGCTGTGTAGCTCACGACGTACGGTCATGGTGCTGTCGCTCCCATTCTTGAAGAAATAATGTGCGAAGCTTCTGCCTGGCCCGATGACACCGCACCTTCACATTGACCATACTCCAGCCCAACAAGTCGGCCGCCTCACGAATGGAACGATTTTCAAGATAGACCAGCGTCAGAACCAGGCGGCTTTCAGGCGAAAGCTGCGCGAGCGCCCAGTCCAATACTTCCAACAATTCTCGCCGATCGGCCTGGTCACGAAACTGCTCATCCGATTCTGCGGCAAGCGCCTGGTCCAGCCACCCTGCCTGGTCCGCGGTCAACGTACTCATGGGGACATCTGCCCGACGGTGTGCCCGCCAAAAGTCGTAACAGGTTCGGACTGCTAGGCGAGACAACCAATGCTCTAAGGGAACCTGTCTCGAAAACCGCGACAGACTGCGGTAGGCTCGGACAAACACGTCATGCGCGACCTCGGCGACATGGTCCGCGGGCACATGGCCGCTTACAATTTTGAGCACATGTTGCCGATGCCGTGCGATCAGCTCCGCAAAACGATCAATCTCGCCATGCAAGACCCGTTCGATAATCTCCGCATCATCGGACACGAGTGCTTGCACTCCTGTGAGGCTGATTCCCGTTGCCGATCCATCGTGATCCTCCGCATCATACCCTATCTGTCATCGCGACCACAGGAGCTGATGTCCCATCACTATTCAAGTCGCCGGAGGGATACCAAAGGTTACAGTCCCTGAAAAAACGATGGTCGCCCGGAGGAAACTGAAGCAAAATGGCTCGTCATCGAAGCGGAGCGCCGGGGAAGGTCGGAAGCATAACAAGGCAGAATACGAACGCAGATCAAGTCCGAGAAGCGTGGAATCCTGACGATTTCGCCGACGAACCGGAAGACGCGATTGAAGCTGTCTAGCAGGCTGCGGAAAAACTCGATTGTTGCGTAATACGCCGCGATTAGCTCACGTGCCGTGTCGGTGTCAGAATAGCCCGCAGGATGCGCAAAAAGGCCGTCCAGCAAGGCCGCAGCGAGCGAAGAGGCGAATCGTACTCTCTGCCGTACGTTGAGCGTCTGAGCGATGCGAGAACGCCGCTGGCGGACTTTTTCCGCATCCTGCTAGGAGGTTGAGGCGACCGGCTGGGGGAGACCTTACCGCCAATACTCCTTCACGACGGTCCTCACCTGATCGGCCAGCGCCCGCACGGCACCGCTTCGATAGCCCCCCTTCTTCCACAAGAGGCCAACCGCGCGCCGCGGCGTCGGGTTTTTGAGCGGAATGCCTCGGAGGGCATCGTTACGCTCGAGCCCCAAGGACAAACGCGGCAGGATCGTCGCCAGCTTGCTCGTCCGAACAGTGGCCAGAATACCTTCAATGGAATTCATTTCCACGATGATCTTGGGCTGGATGCCGGCCTGCTCAAAACTCGCATTCAGCAGCCGGCGTGTACAGAAGATACTTGGCAAGAGAATTAACGACTCCTCCGCCAAGGCCGAGAGGGACAGGTGCCGGCGCTTGGCAAAACGATGCCGTGGGGACGTGATTAACACAAAGTCTTCATGAAACAGCGACTGGCTCTCGATGCGGTCGGAGGCCACCGGCACGAATCCGATGCCCACGTCCAGCAAACCGCTCATCACCCCCGCTTCGATGTCGGGACCGGACAATTCGTCGAGCTTCAGCCCGACCTGCGGATGCAGCGTCGAGAAGCGGGACACAATCTCGGGGACCAAATAGGCGTTTACCGTTTGAACCACGCCGACCGTGAGGGTACCACGCTGCAGACCTTCAGCTTCGGCGATCGCTACTTGAGCCAATTCCATTTCCCGCAGCGCCCGGCGAGCATGCTCGCGAAAGATCGCCCCCGCCCGCGTCAATTGGACCGATCGTCCCACGCGATCGAACAGCGGCACCCCGACTTCCTGCTCCAATTGTTTGACCTGCGCGGATAAGGCCGGTTGGGACACCGGCAGCCCCTCGGCAGCCTTCGTAAAATGTAGTGCATCGGCCACGGCAAGAAAATACCGAAGATGGCGAAATTCCATGGCCTCTTCATATCATAACTAGAAGTGATCAATCTAATCAGAACAAACGCTTTGACGCGTCCGCCGGGAGGACACTACGTTGATTGAAAGGAACCGCTATCTGGGAGGCTCTCTAGAATCGCAGGGATGAGGCATCGCGTATGACAACCGGGCGCATACGATCCATTCAGGTCGGTCTTCCTCGATCTGAGAACTCCGACTGCGTCGCCGATCCGCTGCAGCGTCCCTGGGCAACCGGAATATTCAAATTCCCGGTGCTCGGACCGATTTGGCTCGGCCAGAACAATCTGCAAGGAGACGGACAGGCAGACCTTATTCATCATGGAGGAGTCGACAAAGCCGTCTGTGCCTATTCGGCTGAACACTGGCCCTATTGGCAGACGATCTTGCCGCCCGATCAGCTCCGTGGCGGCGCATTCGGTGAGAACTTCACGTTGGAGCAGCTCACGGAAACCGAGGTCTGCATCGGCGACGTGTTTTCAGTCGGCACTGCGGTCGTACAGATTTCCCAGCCTCGGCAGCCCTGTTGGAAACTGGCCCGCCGCTGGCAAATCAAGGATTTGGCCGTCCAAGTGGAGCGAACAGGATACACCGGTTGGTACTTTCGCGTGATTCGAGAAGGCACGGTTGATATGAACCAAGAGTTATGTCTTCTCGATCGCCCTTGTCCCGAATGGACGGTCGCAGCCGCGAATCGGATCATGCACCATGAACGGAACGACCGAGCCGCCGCAGAACGCTTGGGCCTGTGCCCATTCCTCTCCTCAAGCTGGCAACAGACCATGCAACAACGGGCACTGACCCAGGCAGAACCGAATCCACAACGACGACAGTTCGAAGATACCCACCTCTGATCATTCCAGGAGGTTTCCATGACTCGTTTGCTTCGCTCCGCCTGTATCCTGACCATGGGTGCGACCGTGGCCGTGAATTCCTGGTGCGCCGCGGAAGGCTCGACCACCATCAGCATCCTCGCTCCTCACAATGGCGAGACGGTGGCAGAGACGTTTGACATCACGTACGAAATCCTGAATGCCCCCAAGGGCAATCAGGCCCATATTTATCTGGATGGCACCTACCAGAAGGGGTTCAAAGGCACCTTTACCCACGTGCCGAAGGGCGAGCATACCATCACGGTCAAGATCGCCGATCACGATCATAAGGACGGGGACACGGCCGCAGATAGCATCACGGTCAAGGTCGCGGAATAGCGCCCCAATAGGCTCGCCGGGGCACATCGCCACAGCGCCGATCCCGGAGAAGTCTCGTGATCATGCGCTGAGCACCTATTGTCCACCCTGCGTCGACGCGCGGCTCGAGCTGCCTTGCAGATCCATATCGAACATGACCGGACCGTCTGGCTTTTTTGGATCGACTCGAATCGGCATCCGGTCGGCGACCAATTTGACCAGCGGCACCGCAACAATGTGCGTGGCCTTGTCCGATGGATTTGAATGGAGCGCGAGGCGGATGTTTTTGGGCCGTTGGCTGGGCGCCACCTGGGTCATGAGATCTACTGCCACAAATCCCACCAGCATCCCGCTCCCATCGGCGAGCTTATGGATCTCGTACGCATTCGCGGCAGACGCCACCCGTTCCAACGCGAGATCCGGACTCTGCGTCACCAAGGCCATCCCCAGAAATTTCGGAGCAATGAAGCCAAAGCTGCCCGTCGGAGCTTGCGAGAAGGGCACCTTCGAGGTCGAGGCGCTGAGTTCGGCGACCCCGTTCTTGGCTCGTAACTGACGTCGCAAGTCCGCTTCGTTGCCGGGGGTCTCAATAAACACCGCCGCCGGCGCGGCCTTCTGCATCGGCAACACCTCTGTCTTGCCTCCCCCTGCCGCGTCGAGGGAAGCCGGAAGGAGGCCCGTGAGCAGCAGGCCCAGCAAACAGCCGGCAGCCAGGTGACAGAAAGGCGCACGATGAGTCAATTGGGCAACGATGTCAGACATAGATGCTGGTCCTCCTAGTCAAGCGATGCGGTTCTTGTCAGAGGATTCTAAGAAGCTGTCGGTGGAAAATCAAACAGGAATGAGAGGACGGGTAACGCCGCCCAGACCGCAGAAGGCCCCTCGCACTCCGAGGCACGACTCCATATCTACCGGCATCGAACCATGCACATGGCCGCGCATCAAGGATAGAAACTGATCCGGCGGTTGGCGATGGCTTGTGCGACGGACGCGAGAATCTGGTCCCGCTCCGCCGGTTTCTCCAAATGTTCCACGACGCCTTGTTTGAGCAGGGAATAGGCCAGCTGCTCATCGTGATAACCCGTCAAGACGATCACCGGGAGCGAGGGATATTGGGTACGGAAATACGTGATCGCCTCCACCCCGTTGATACGCGGCATTCGAATGTCACAAATAATGACATCGACCATCAATGGATTGTCGCCGCTGTTTAAGACTTCGACCGCTTTACCACCGTCCTCGGCTTCCTCCACATCGTATCCTGCCTGCGTCAGCATGATGCGGAGTAGACTTCGGATTGATTCCTCATCGTCCACGACCAGCACCCGTCCCAGACAGACCTTGTCGCCTGTACTGAGCCCAAACGGCCAGACCATTCCCATGGGCACCTCCCTTCGCCTCGTGGCTTCTCGTGTTCCGTCCTTTTGGTAGTGCAAAGACGACGCCTTAGGGATGATGGCCAGAAGGTGGTGTCAAATCAGCGGGTTAGACGTCGATGGAAGGCGCGCGTGCACGATCGATTGGTTTCTATATGGTGGAAGCGCACCACCAGCGGTGCAAATGAACCATCGAGCCGGCCGGTCTATGCGAAATCCAACCATCTCCTCACAGTCGATCGGCTGATCAAAGTCCCGCTCGTTCCTGTGCTGATGTACGGTCAGCCTGGCGCCTGGGCCACCACGCCATCCACTGCGGAGAAAAGCACGCGGTCATCCTGCAACGCGAACCGGCGAAGGATTGTGGCGCCTGCCTCCAATGACTCTCGCTGTCCATCCACCTCGTCGAGGTTACCGAATAGATACATGGTCATTCGTTCGGGGCTCACTGGGCATCGTGAAAAATCACCCCAGCCGTATAACGATGGCCTGAGCGGATGCGACTGACGCCATGCCGCAAGGCGACGCGATAGAACCCGCGCGCTCCTTGCACCGGACGCTGGTGCGAGGCGAACAGAACACCGTCCCCCTGTCGCAACGGCACGACCATCGGCCTCGATTGCCTGCGCGGCCGCTGCTCCGTCATGACGAATTCGCCGCCGGTAAAGTCATGTTCAGGCGCAGACAACAAGATGGTGAGCTGTAGCGGAAACACATGTTCGCCGTATAGGTCTTGATGCAGGCAGTTGTAATCATCCTTGCCATACTGCAGCAAGAGCGGTGTCGATTTGACCTGCCCTGCCTGGTGACAACGCGCGAGAAAGTCCCCATGCTGGTTCGGATACTGCGGAGTGAGACCCATGAGGTGATTCCAACGATTGGCAATCGGGACCAGATGAGGATAGAAGCCTGTCCGGAGGCTCGCGATGATCTCGGGCAGAGGGTAAGCAAAATATTTATACTTCCCGCGTCCGAAACCATGATTTTCCATTACGACGCGGCTGCGGAACAGCTCGTCGCAAGAATACCAGGCCGCTACCATCTCACATTCGTTCGGAAAGAGAAGGCGTTCAACAACCGCGCTCCCTTGTCCATCAAGTTCATGCGACAGGCATTCCCAATCGATGGCCTGGATTCTCTCCGAGACAGTTGCGGGCGACCGCGCCGAAGAGGATGTCTCGACGAGCGTGCTCATTGTTTCGCCTCCCGTTCCAGCAGCGCGCGTTTACGTTCGACACCCCAGCGGTAGCCCGATAGGGCGCCGTCACGACGCACCACACGATGACAGGGAATCGCCACCGCCAAGGCATTCGCACCACAGGCCTGTCCGACCGCCCGCACTGATTTCGGTAGGCCGATGCGATTGGCAATGTCGCCGTAGGTCGCCGTCGAGCCGGCGGGAATCTTCCTCAACGCCTGCCACACGCGCTGTTGAAAGGCCGTGCCCCGAACATCGAGGGGAAGATTCAGGCCTCGCCCCGGAGCCTCCACAAAGCCGACCACGGTCGAGACGAATCGCTCGAACGTGGCATCACCGCCGATCAGATTGGCGCGAGGAAACCGGTTCTGCAAGTCACGCGTCAGGGCATCGGGATCGTCGCCCAGAAGAATAGCGCAGACGCCTCGCTCGCTCTTGGCGACGAGGATCGATCCGAGGGAACACTCTCCCACCGCAAACCATATGCCCGTCCGTGCGCCGCCGGCGCGGTATTGTAACGGAGTCATACCCAATACGGCATTCGAGGTTTCGTAGAACCGCCCGTTGGAGTTAAATCCGGCGTCGTACATGGCTTCGGTCACCGTGTGGCTGCGCTCAAGCTCCTGCCTCACCCGCTTCGCACGCTGTGCCACCGCATAGCTCCTCGGCGTCAGACCTGTAAGGGATTTGAAGACACGATGGAAATGATGGGGGCTCATGTCCGCATGATGCGCCAACTCGTCGAGAGTCGGCATATGCTCGGCATGCTCGATCATCCGGCACACCTCGGCCACGGTCGTCGCATGTTGCTCGATTAATGATGCCTGATCGGGTTTGCAGCGTTTGCAGGGCCGAAACCCCGCCCGTTCGGCGTCAGCACAGGTCGCGTGGAACCCTACATTCTGACGTCGTGGCCTACGAGCGGCGCAAGACGGACGGCAGTACACGCCGGTTGTCCGGACCGAATAGTAGAAAATGCCATCCGCCTGGTGATCGCGAACCACAATCGCGGCCCAGCGAGGATCCTCCCCTATGGGTAGAGCTCCGCCTTGTTTGATTGTGACTACGGGGCCCATGTGCACTCCTTTCACCATAGGATTGGTCACTGCACCGTAGCAGTCAGGGGCGTGCACCACACTCCGAGTCTTGCTTTCGAATTGTATTCTTTAGCAGCGTTCTATGGCTACGATCGCCAAACCCGATGAATCAATGAGACATCTAGCCTGATGCTTGGCCCCAGAGGAGGATGCAGAGGCAGGCAGAAAAGACAGAGCGTATGGGTGTGATCGGTCGTACCCGGTTATTGTGAGTCACACTGATCGCAGCGAGACTCTTGGCCGAAACATCTGCGAGATCTTTTCAAAGAATCCCGATGACACACGCGCAAGTGGAGCCTGTAATCTGACGCTGTCCCTAAACAGGGCGTGGCTAAAATCGCGGCCA
>JAHFEW010000190.1 GCA_023248215.1 Nitrospira sp. | reverse complement strand
TCTTTCTCAAGCCCTTCCGGAGGTTGATGTGGGCGGCCTTTCTCGCCCGTGTCCCGATTCGCGTGGCGACGGGCTATCGTTGGTACAGTGTGCTCGCGAATCGCCGGGTGTACGAACATCGCAAGGATTTCTCAAAGCATGAAACCGCCTATAACGTGGGGATGCTGAAGGGGCTTGGTTTGAATCCATCTTCTGTGAGCGTTCCCCAATTGGTGGTGACGCAAGAGGAACGCCATGCGGCACGTCAGCGGTTGCAACAGGTGGCGGCTCATCGGGTCGTGCTGCATCCGGGTGGATTTGCTGCCAGGCGGTGGCGGATTGAACACTATTGGGAATTGGCCGAATTGTTGGCTCGCCGTGGCACGGGTGTGATTCTGACGGGAAGTCGGGAAGAAGCAGAGCAGTTTTCCCGCCAGGTGTTGAGTGAAAAACCTCTGCCCCAGGGGGTTCTCAATCTCATGGGACAGTTGTCGGTTCGTGAACTCATGGCCGTCATCGCTGAGAGCCACGTCGTAGTGTCTGGAGCGACAGGACCAGCCCATATCGCCGCGGCCTGTGGGGTGCCGAATGTCAGCCTGTTTGATCCGCGACGGAACAATCTTCCGACCCGTTGGCAGCCGCTTGGGAAGGGGGTGGTCCTCCGTCCTGACGTGCCGACTTGCGAAAAATGCATTTATGAGGCCTGTCCCTATTGGGACTGTCTCGACCGGCTGACGGTGGAAACGGTTGCGCAGCAGGTCATTCGGGTCGCCGGGCACCCGTCACCGCTTAAGGTTGTCCATGTCTAAGCTCTCGGTCTACGTGATCGCATACAACGACGAACCCAATATGCGGGCTTGCCTTGAGTCTGTGGCAGGTTGGGGCGATGAGTTGATTGTCGTGGACTCGCACAGCAGCGATCGGACAGCAGCGATCAGCCGGGAATTTACTGACAAGGTGTACCAACTCGACTTCCACGGATTCGGACGATTGCGCAATGAGGCAGTCGCGCTCACGACCCATGACTGGGTCTTTAGTCTGGATAGCGATGAGAGGATGACACCAGGACTCCGTGAAGAGATTCAACAGCTTCTTGACCGAGGACCGGAGGCGGATGCCTACTTCGTGCCAAGGAAAAACTATTTTTTGGGTCGATGGATCAAACATTGCGGCTGGTACCCCGATTATCGGCAACCGCAGTTGTTTCGAAAGGAACGGTTTCGTTATCGTGAAGAACTGGTCCATGAAAGTTTCGACTGCGATGGCCCGGTCGGCCATCTCACGAATCCCGCTATCCAGTATCCCTTTCGCGACATCGATCACTACGTGGCGAAGCAGGATCGCTACTCGGATTTGATGGCCCGTCGTATGGCGGAGCAGGGCCGCCGATTCTCCCCCCATCAACTCATCACCCATCCGCTCGGCGCCTTTCTGAAGATGTATGTGCAGCGAGCTGGCTTCCTCGACGGTATGCCGGGCTTGATTCTTTCCAGCCTCTATGCTTATTACACCTTCATTAAGTATGCGAAATTCTGGGAGGAGAAGTGCCATGCTGAAGAGCGGGGTTGACCTCCATCTGGCTGTGTTCAACAAGTTAGCCGAGTGCCCCCACGGGCGTGTGTTGGATGTGGGGTCGGGCACGGGAGAACTGGCGAGGAAGTTGGCGTCGCTCGGGCATCAGGCGGCGGCGTGCGATTGCTTGTCAGAATCTGAATGGACGCATGGGGGGGTGGTCGACTACACACGGTGTGACCTTGCCGCCGGGCTGCCCTATCCGGATGAGAGTTTCGATTACATCGTCTGCCTTGAGGTGATCGAGCACGTGGAGAACCCCATGGCACTCTGCCGTGAGATTGGGAGGGTCCTTTGCAAGGGCGGCCGGCTCTATATGTCCACCCCCAATATTCTCAACATGAGGAGCCGTGTCAAGTTTCTCCTGGATGGGAGCTTCCTGTTTTTTAATTTTCCTCCGATCGAATGGGAGAGGAAAGAAGGTAGGCCAAGCGTCCACGTTCACGTGATCCGGTTTCATGAATTGGAATATTATCTGGATAAGGCTGGCTTAGAAGTCCGGACGGCGTACACCAATCTGCGCTCCTGTAGCTGGCGGCTGTTCTTCCCCTTAGAATGGCTGATCCGTCTCTATGCCCGGCACATGACGAAGCGGTCGCACAGGCCAGACAGGATCGCGCTCGATCGGATTTATGCCCGTATCTTGACGAAAGACCTTCTGTTTGGGACACATCTCATTGTTGACGCCCAGCGCGCGGATCGCTCGGCTTCGCCAAGGCGTCAGCCGTGAAGGTCAGTGGTTTTACATTTGTACGGAACGCGGTGAAGTACGACTATCCGGTTGTGGAGTCGATCAGCTCCATTTTGCCGGTGGTCGATGAGTTCATTGTGAATGTCGGGCGGTGTGATGATGGCACGCTTGAGCTAGTCCGCTCGATCGGCGATCCCAAGATCAGAATTGTGGAGTCAGTCTGGGATGAGACGCTGCGAAAAGACGGACTGATCTACGCCCAACAGACCAATATTGCCTTGTCACACTGTACCGGGGATTGGGCCTTCTATATTCAAGCAGACGAGGTGGTGCACGAAGACGATTTGCCGATGATCCAAGAGGCCATGCGCAGGCATCTCGGCAATCCGGCGGTGAAAGGGCTCTTGTTCCGGTATTTGCATTTCATCGCGGACTATTGGTCGACGAATCCCTGGTACTACCACAAAGCTGTGCGGATCATTCGAAACAACGGTGAAGTGGAATCTTGTGGCGATGCAGTGGGGTTCCATTTCAAGGCGACCCAGCAGTACTTGCAAAGTGGACCGAAGGAATGGATCGCCCCGTCGGACGGACGCATGTTTCATTATGGGTGGGTGAAAGATCCCAAAACGATGCTGGCCAAAGTCAAAGAGCAGATTACGGTCTATCATGGTGCCACGCCGCCTCCTCAACAGGCCGCCTTGTATACGCAGGATTCGTTCCAGTATGAGGACTATGCGGTACTGAAAGAATTTTCTGATCGGCATCCCTCTGTGATGAATGCCAGAATCGGGCGGGCGCAGCGATGGGGGCCCCGTCAAAATCGGTGGCTCAACCTTCGGTTCTACAAGGAGATCGCCAGACGTGGGTTTCGAGGATAATGGAATAGGCTGGCCAAGAGTCATCCCGTGTTGAGTATCATCGTTGCCGTTCATAATCAGCTGGGTCACAATAGGCTCTTCCTCGAAGGGATTCGCCGATACACGACGGGTCCGTACGAAGTGATTGTCATCGACAATCACTCGACGGATGGGTCGGCGGAGTTCTTTGAGGCGAACGGCTGCCAGGTGA
>JAHFEW010000051.1 GCA_023248215.1 Nitrospira sp. | reverse complement strand
ATAATAAACTGTGCCGCTATAGGGATGCAGGAACTGATTCACGGAAAACTGATCATCGTCGATGACCCACTTTGAATCGGTCAGGTGAGTCCGGAACGTATTGCCCGTCGTACGATAGAGCTCCGTCGGCTCGGTGTAATGCCGGGCATACTGATTCAGGAGAAACAGGTGGGCGGGAATTTCGAGCGCCGGGATCAGATAGCTCCTGCCGGGCCTCGTTTCCCAGGTGAACGAAAATTGAGGCACTTCGGAAATCGACGATGAGGCCGTCTCACCTTGCCGCGATTGAGACGCCTGCTCGTGGAATGTTCCGGGGAGTTCCGGGCCCTGCACCACGGCAGGATCTTTACCGACAGTATGAAAGAGGGAGCCTTCGGCAAAGCTGATTTCTGGCGTCAACCATGCCACTATGATGATCGGGAGAAACCACCCCGCACGAAACCATCCGGTAGTGCAGTAGGACATAGCAATAGAGCTCCCATCATGCCTATGCGCGGCACAAGTACATGCGCGCGACTGCGTTATCCTGTACCCGTAGTACGTAGAAAGTGACCTTGCGATGCATTCTTTCTAAGGAGTACGGGAGGAGCGATTCTAATGCAATAGGTCTGTTCACATTTGGCAGTGGGTCGCCAAGGGCGATGCCCAGCAAGAGTCGTCCCCAATCGAGTTTTTGGGTTGCCTATGCATCATGCTGATCAGGGAACTCACTGGGCATGGGTGCCGTCTTGGAATTGACGACTCTGGGAGGAGGCCCGTATGACTGGGCTCACCCTGGAACTGGGCGCGGCAAGACGGGATTTTTCACGACTGGATCGTTACGTGGGAATGGCCACACTGTGCCCGATGGATGTCACCCTCCAGCCCCCTCAAATTGCGATGGTCGGGATGCCTCCGCACGGACCGAATCGGTATCGGCCCGGCTGCAAGAGTTCCATGATCCAGGAAATTCACAGCACAACGTAAAAGCAGGGTATCCACTTCAGTCCACTGTGGAATAAGGAACACGTCGGAGATTCACCGTCAGGGGAGTGGGGAGTACGTGATGCTGCGCTCGCGGATGTGAAACTGCTTGAGTGTCTCTCGGCCGTCTCTCACTTCCCACCACTGAAGGGCTTCTATAATCCAGTTCCCGACGGCATCGTATTCGTAGCGATAGACTTTTCGGTCGGTGGCCCGGCCGTCGGCATTGAAGATGCGCTCTTCGATCTGATTGCCGTGCTCGTCGTAGCGAAACTCCGAGCGGCCTTGCGTCAGTCCCGCGAGATCGAACACGACCTTTTCACGAATTCGGCCGTTGTCGTCATACCGCATGGCCACTTCATACCCCACATCGAACCGGTCGGACCGGACCACCTGGTTCCCACCGGCATCGTACCGATAGTTGCGTTCGAACCGTTCCCGCATTAAACGTCCCGTGCCATCGTAGGCAAACAGGTTTCGGTTGATGACCTGCAGGGCATTGTAGTGCAGACCCCGTGTCCGGCGGTGCGCCTGGTCGTGTTCGTAGAACGACGCATTCTCAAACGTACCATCGCTCCACGTGGCCACCTCGGCCGATCGATTGCCATCATCATAGGCAAAGCGTGTTTCTTTCACGAGCTCGCCGCGGCCGTCTCGCACCGCTTCGGCAATCCGTCTGCCTGCCTGGTCGTAACTATAGAGAAATCGCAAGGGCCACAAGCCATGAGAGGTCTCCAGGCCACCCTGAATACGCTCGGTCAGGCGTCCCTGTGCGTCGAATCGATCGGTTTGCACCAGCAACGTTTCTCTGGTTTCAACGGACCGGACGAGCCCTACCAAGCCCTCTTCTTCCCGATCGGAGAGCTCCACAGAAAACACCGACGTATCCGGGACAGCACAAAGCAGAATGCCGATGAGGATCAGATTGAAACGGGGTAACGGAGATGAAAGCGCCCGTCTGTGCCAAGGCATGGCGTGGAATCGAGCGGGCGAGTTGATCGGGAAGGATCCTGTGAACAGAGGCGTCAGCTTCCTAATCGACGGAAGCCAGCGACCCGAGAATATGGTATCCCCCATCGACGTAGATCACCTCTCCGGTGATGCCACGGCCCAGTGGACTCACCAGGAACAGTGCCGTATCGCCGACTTCGCCCTGCTCCGTCGCCCGCCGGAGCGGAGCGAACGCGCGATGGTGGTCGACCATCTTGCTGATCCCGGACACACCGCGCGCCGCCAGGGTCTTGATCGGCCCGGCAGAGACGGCATTGACCCGAATATTCTTCGGCCCCAGATCGTGCGCGAGGTAGCGCACCGTCGCCTCAAGCGCCGCTTTGGCCACACCCATCACATTGTAATGCGGCACGACCCGCTCACTGCCGAGATAGGTCAGCGTGACGACCGACCCGCCGTCCGTCATCAGAGGCACAGCCGCCCGCGTGACGGCCACGAGGGAGTAGGCGCTTACATCGAGAGCCGTCGCAAAACCACGGCGCGTCGTATTCAAAAACTCTCCCGTGAGTTCTTCCCGCGGGGCAAAGGCAAGGGAATGCACCAGAAAATCCAACCGCCCCAAGTCCTGTCCGGCCTGCTTCATCATCGCGTCAATCTGGCTGTCGTCTCCGACATCACACACACAGGCCGACGCACCGGGCAGGGTCTGTACCAATTCTTCGACGTTTTCGCGCAACCGCTCGTTCTGATAGCTGAACAACAGCTGAGCGCCTTCACGCGCCGCAGCCTGCGCGATCGCCCAGGCGATGCTATGCTTGTTGGCCACACCGATGATCAGACCCTTCTTCCCTTCTAACAACATACCGGCTCCTACTCCTTCAATGAGATGACGCCCTGTCGGGCGCTGAACATACCATGATTCGCCCTGGGAGTGAATCGTCCTCAGCCGCGAATTCTCGACGAACTCTCTTCATCAATCGCCACTGATCACTGTGGGTGACCGAGCTACCCTTCAACTTTCTCAAGCAGAAGGTGGTGTCCGGGGAGCCATGGACTGCGCGCATCGGACGAGCATGCTTCTGAGCCTGCGCGTTCTGCGAGCACATGGCTCCCCGGACACCAAGGACAATTCCTTCCGTACGTTCGCGCCCCAAGTGAGAGCGACTCAGTTCGTTTCAACTGCGCGTAGCAACCTCACCCGCCCACCCTGGCGCGCCAAGACTCGCCTTTCCCAGGCGAGGGGCTTCTGAGCCCGCGCGTTGCGCGAGCAAGAAAGGGAACTCCGCCGCCTCTCTCCCCGATCTCGCCTTCTCATCCAAGGTGGTGTCGGGATGGCCATGAGCTGCGCGCATCGAACGAGCACCTTCTGAGCATGCGCGTTCTGCGAGCACATGGCCATCCGGACACCACTTACAACTTCTTTCTCACCTCTTTCCACTCTTTCGCCGTCTTAGCCTTCCGCGGCAACTCGCCCTTGGGCAGTTCCGGCACCACAACCACCTCCATCCTGTGATGGAGGAGTGTGTCCGCAAACGACCGCGTGCGCCCGATACCCGTTTTCATTGTCGTCCAGCCGCCCTGCTTGAAGGTCTCGATCGTGGTGCTCACACCTCCGGGTGCCGGCATCACTACAAGACCAGCTGGAAACTTGTGAGACTCCAGCCATCGACGCACGCTCCCAATAGGCGCAGCCTCCGTCGGCGACTGCTCGCCTCCCGGCACATAGACCACGTTGTAGTAATACTGCGTCAGACGCGACAGTTCCTCGGCCGCATCGGGAACCGGTTGCGCCGAGGGCTCCGTCACCGTTCCCGCCGACGCGGAGGAACCAGAAACCGACGGGGACAGCTTGGGCTGCATGATCGCCGCCATCTCGACCAATAAGATTGGTCGTCGGCGCTCCCACACACACAACGTCGCCTCGGTCTTCTCCGCCGCGACCAGAGCCGCATCGTCGATCGAGACGGTGATGACGTTGGTGCCCCGCATCTTCGGCGTATAGTCGAAGAAGGCCTGCCCGCCTTCATTGGTCTTTGCGGTCGCGACCGGCTTGCCGTCGATGTGCAACTGCAGCGAGACACCTCCCCGTGCCGGGCCTCCTGCCAGCGTCTTGTCGGTGAGTTGGGCTTCGATTCGAACCGTCTGATTCGGCAGCGTTAACGCATCCTTCACCGTGAGGGTGCCGGAGACCTTGTCGGCCGCTTCACCCGCGGTACCCATCGCCCAGCAAAGCACAAGCACCAGCAGGATGCCGCGCGACCCGAGACGGAGCGATTCTGCCATGGTACTGTGCGACCTCCCTCTCGGAGCGCAACGAGCCTTGTTAGGTGAGAAGTCCGCGATCCCGGCTGACGGTGAGATAGGTATCACCCATGCAAAACAACACCAGCCCGATCAATGGCACGAGGGCGAAGGAGAACACATAGAGCCACAGGACAATGAGCAGTATCCCTGCCAGGAGGAGGGGACCGCCTCGCTTTTCCCCGATATAGAGGTGTCCGAAGCCTGGCACGATAGACAGCGCAGCGGCGCGGCAGGCATGGGAGGTTTTTTCAAGCGGATCCATATCGGTCAGGGAGGTTCACGGCTGGCCCTCAGGCCGCAACACTACGCCTTCAGCGCCGCCAGCACTTCGTCCACATGGCCGGGCACCTTCACCTTCCGGAACAAGGCCTTGACCCGCCCCGTGGCATCGATCACAACGGTGCTCCGCTCAATACCCCAGTATTTCCGGCCGTACATGCTCTTCTCTTTGTAGGCCCCATAAGCCTTGCACGTCGCCGCCTCTTCGTCGCTCAAGAGCGCAAACGGCAGCCCGTACTTCGCGATAAACTTCTGGTGCGACGCTTTCCCATCCATGCTGACCCCGAGCACGACCGCCCCTGCCTTCTTGATCGGCACGAGGGAGTCCCGGAAGTCGCAGGCCTCTTTCGTACAGCCCGACGTGTCATCCTTGGGATAAAAATACAGCACCACCTGCTTCCCCTTGAAACTTTTCAACGTCACCGTGCTGCCGTCCTGATCCGGCAAGGAAAAGTCCGGCGCCTTCGTACCCACCTCTAACTCGTTCACCATGTCCCCATCTCCTCCTGAAGAACGCCTCGCGCCATCCGGCTAGCGCGGCCCACTGCCGATATCCGGCTTTCTCGTGCCGTACGGATGTTCCTTAGCCGGTCCCTTTTGTGCTGCAGGACTTCCAAAGGGACGCAACGCCGGAGAGTCCCAGATCACCTTGTCGCCGGGGGCCAAATTCGCCGCCTCGATAAAGTGCTGGCGGGCCAGGTCCGTTTCGCCCAATGCATTCAGGGTCAGCGCATAATTGTAGTGGGCCTGACCTGAATCCGGAACCGCTTTGATGGCCTGCCCAAAATAGTTTTTGGCCTCGGCGAGCTGGCCGCTCTGAAACGCCTGCGTCCCCTGGGTATTGAGTGCGATGGCCTGCGCATTGGCTCCAGAGACCAGTTCCAGAGGAACGAGTGGGGTCGGTTTGGAATGGGTACAGGCCGGAAACGACAGCACCACCACACACAAGGGGATCAACAGGGCGAATCTCATGGCATGACCTCGTCGGGGGTATTTCGTCGCGCACCACTACGGTTTGGCGCGCTTCTTTTGTTCTTCTTCGCACGCTTTCCGATACATGACGTCCCATTCCGCGCTCCCCTCCACGATGTGCCTGGAATAGGACGCCAGTCGAGTCCGCACTTTTTTGTCGATCTCCGCTTCTAAAGCCAGCTCCGCCGCCACCACCCGCTTGATCTCGCGCAAGACCTTGCCATCGTCCTCGGTTAAACGGCACTGTGCGCTCTTTTTAAACGCTCCGAGGACGAGATGGGCGAGATGACTGGCTTTGTCGTCGCTGATCACAATGTATACAGTTCTGAATGGAGCATGCCGAGTGATGAATGGCGGCGGATGTCAGTCGCCTTTCAACATTCAGATGTCATCTTTCAACATTCTATAAAATGATGCCCCGTTCACGCACCAGCTTCTGCTTGATCATCGTGAACATTTTCTGGTAGTCCACCTGCCCCTGCTCGATCTGTCGTTCGTACGGTTGCATCAAGCGACGCACTTCGGCATTCAACCGATCCTCAACCGCGAGTTCTTCCGTCATCGTCTGTTCCAACGACGCTCGAAGCGACTTCCGATCCCCGGTCACCTCCAGAAACGCGAGTTCGTGCAACCGAGCAATCAGCGACTCGGCCATATGATGAATTCGCTCTCTGGCCAGCCTCATCGCGTCATATTCCCCGCGGGTAGTCCCTTGTGAATAGCCGTGCCACTACATGGACGATTACCCAACCGACGGCCCCTGTTCTATCCGTTCCACACGGATCGTGCTCGCGTTCATCGCCTGACGCAGGGTGGCCGCATCACCCAAGACGCGCCCCACCACATTGACCCGGTCCGCAGGAACCGGATCGGTCCCCATACTCATCGGCGTGCGCCCGAAAAAAATCGCGAACACCTGGCCAGCTCCCCAGAATGCCACATCGCCGACTTTGACCTGGGTCGTCGCCGTCTCGCGGTGGTCCTTCACGCCGGCGATCTTAAAATAGAACTCTTCACCCCACACATTCAACGGCCCTTCGGCGGGGAGCGCCCGGTAAATTTCCTCCGCCGTTCGGGTCCCTTTCAACTCTGCGTCCAAGTGGACACCGCCCACCCTGATCCGAATACGTTTCACGGTTCCATTCGTGGTCATGACCCCTCACCTGCACAGTGATACCGACCGTATAGTGACGAAACTCCGCACCAGTCGCGGACTCTAACTTGTTTATCCCTTGAAATCAAGGCTACAATCCCGGATAGGCGCTGTCCTGACCACATCTATGTTGACCTCAACGTTCGTCCATCTGAAAGGCATCGGTTCTTCCACCGAACGGCGGCTCTGGGAGGAGGGCATTGCCGATTGGACTGCCTTTCGTCAACAGGCTCGCCTCCCTGGGATCTCCCCTTCTCGCAAAGCCCTGTACGATGCCGACCTCGCTGCGGCACAAGATCACCTCGACCACCGCAATGCCCGGTATTTTGCCGGCTGCCTGCATACCCGCGATCACTGGCGGTTGTTTCGGACTTTCGGGGCGCGGGCGCTCTACCTCGACATCGAAACCACCGGGCTCTCCGCCCACGAAGGCCAGGTGACCATCGTCGGTCTCTATCGAAATGGTCGCATGAGCACGCTGATCTGGGGCGATTCACTGACCAAGGACACGATCCAAGAGGAACTCGATCGAGCCGATTTGCTGATCACGTTTTTCGGCAGCGTCTTCGATGTCCCCTACTTGCAAACCCACTTCAAGGGCTTACAGGTTTCGATTCCTCACTTCGATCTCTGTTTCGCCGCCAGACGCGTAGGACTGCAGGGTGGGCTCAAACACATCGAACGCGAGCTGGACATCACGCGGGAATCCGACCTGCATCAAGTCGACGGGATGGAAGCGGTTCGATTGTGGCATCAGTACCGTGCAGGCGACGAAGAGGCTCTGCGGAAGCTTGTCCGGTACAATGCCGCGGACACCAGAAATCTTGCGCCGCTGGCGGACTGGTTGTATGACCGGCTGACCGCCCGGTACGGGCCCCAGTCCTTGACTCCGATCGGATAGCGCAAGCATGACCAGGGGCATGTGGGAGTGGACGGCATATGGTCAGACGGATCGCGGCTTGGTCCGTCGCACCAATCAAGATACGTTCCTCGTCGATAACCGGCACCGGCTCTGGGCCGTGGCCGACGGCATGGGGGGCCATCCGGGAGGAGACGTCGCCAGCCGACTCGTGGTGGACACCCTCGCCGATTTTGCGCCAACCCTCGCGCAGGGCGCGTCTGAATCCAGTGCCACCGAAGACGAGGGCATCACCTTCCACCTCACGACCATGGTGCAGCACGCCCATGCGGCCGTCCTCACCCACGCGGATCACCATCCGCCGCTGCACGGCATGGGAACCACGTTGGTCGCGGCGCACCTTCTTCTGTTTCCCACGCCCCGCCTATTGATCATCAACGTCGGCGACAGCCGGGCCTATCTGATCAGAGACACCACCATCACCCAGTTGACGCGGGACCATACGCTGATCGAAGAGTATGTCCGCGACGGGCGCCTCGCTCCTGAGCAGGCCGCGCGGCACCCAGACCGACATGTGCTGACCCGAGCCATAGGACTTGGCCCAAGCATCGAGAGCGACATCTTCCCCTGCGACCTGCTTAACGGCGATCTGGTCCTGCTCTGTTCTGACGGCCTCACAAAAATGTTGACCGACGAGCGCATTCTTGATACGGCCATGCCCCATCGAGACAATCCCCCGCTCGCTGCCCACACACTGATCCAGGCGGCTCTTGACGAAGGCGGTATCGACAACGTGACCGTGGTCGTCTGCGCCATTGCTGGTATACCCGATCCGGCAAATAGACATTGACACCACCTCGAAACACCAGGTAGCCTTTGAGAATTGTAGCCTCGTAGAGTTACGAGTATTTCATACACATGTTTTTCATACCTATGAGCACTCAGCCTGTTGGACATCGATCAGACCGCCTCCCGATGCGGAGTTGGCTCTGCATTTTCATGCTTCTCAGCATTCTTTTCGCTTCCGTTGCATCGGCCGACGAGGCCCTTGATCCGGAAGCAACGTTGCGCATCATCGTGCAAGCGAATGCAGAGCGGGATTTGGCCACGATGTCGAAGTACATGTCGCACGATGCTGACGCCGTCGGCTACACGATCGACGGACACAAATATGTGGGCTGGCCTGCCCTGGCGGCCGACATGCGCAACGAATTCGACTCGGTGGTCAAGCTGGAGCTTCCCATCACATACCTGCACTTTTGGAGCAAAGGCGATATTGCCTGGTTCGCGATGGAATTGGACTACATCCGGTACACCAGCCCCAGCGATCTCACCCAACGCATGGTGCTCCCGCTGCGTGAGACAGGGGTCCTGGAACGGCGGGATGGCGGCTGGATCCTCGTGGCCTGGCACGAATCCACCAGACAGCCTGACACCGGAATGGGAAGCGCCTTGGCTGACACGGCCACACTCCTCCATCGCACCTCCGACAGTCGGACGGTTGCAACGAACGGCGTTGATTTGAGCGGCGAATGGGAAGTCACGGAGATCGAGGACAATAAATTGTATCGCGCCACCTTGGATTCGAATGGTAACGGTCCCTATACCTGGCAGGGAGGACAGTTTTCCACCACGAGCTTCAACGACCGTCGCTGGCAGGGCACCTGGAAACAAACCGGCAATGACCGCGAAGGCGCATTTGAAATCATCCTCTCCGAAGACGGCACGCAAGCCAAAGGAATCTGGTGGTATGTTCGTGTCGGCACGAGAGAGAACATTCCACCCCGACAGCATGGCGGCAGCTACCTGTGGAAACGACTCACGCCGCCCCCGGCGGCTCCCTAACGCGTGGGCGACACTTCCCCCGACATTTTTCCCACACACTTCACGGACGGCCGGTCTGTTACAACGAGGAGGGGCTATGAATCGTGCGCTGCTGTCGATGGTCATGCTGCTAGGGCTCACGAGTGCGGTCTATGCCGATGGCGGCCATGATCATCACGCCATTCCGACCATGCCCAGTTTGGGCGACACCAAAATTACCATCGACGACCACACGGTCACCCTCACGTTTGGCCCGGTCGATCTGCCGACCGACCACGACGGCGACCTGGCCTCCAGCATGCCGAAGAAAGTGTTTCAATTGCCTGATGATACCTACATGATTGGGTATAAATCCGAGGTGTTCACGAAGGACGGCCGGCCACTCCCGAAGAATTACCTGCATCACATCCTCATGCTGAACAACGACAAACCCAGCGTCTCCTGCGACGGGGAGCCGTTGTTTTTCGCCGGCGCCGGATTGGAGATGACGGAAGCCCGCTTTCCAGATGGGTACGGTGTGAAGCTGGGAAAAGGCCAAAACCTGATGTCCGTCGTCGCGTTCTACCACAAGGCCCCGCCCACGAAGGACGTCATGGCACGGTTCACGATGTATGTGGCACCGAAAGGCGCGAAGGTACAGGAGATGGATGTCTACCAGGTGGGTGTCAACATCGTCTGCTACAGTAAGTTTGGACAACGAGGCGCGGATCAGACCGATGAGGGGATCGAAATCAAGCCTGGCGTCTCGATACTCTCGGCGCCGCTGAAATTCAACATGGACGGCTGTGTCAAATTCGCCTATCCCCACGGCCACGATGAACTGCTCATGGTCGCGCTTGAGAACAAGACTACGAAGCAGACCCTGCTGAGAACCGTCCCCGACGTGGATGCCGACGGCACCTTCCGCGACTTCAGGCCCTACCAAGTGTACCGGAATGACAAAGGATTCGCGATCACCAAACAAGACGACTATGAGATGGTCATGGTTCACCACCACCCCCTGCAAAACCCGAATATTCAGCATGGAATGGGGAACTACCTTCTCTATATGACCCCAGGCCCATGTCAGCAAGCTCCCAGCACGGCAGCGGCCCACTAGACACTTTCCATTCGTCGCCCACCGCAGTGTAGCGATTGCGGTGGGCCATGATCCTTCTCTTCTGCCAACGGCTTCAGAACCCAGAACAATCGAAACCCCTACTCGACTACTTCTCAGACAAGAATGTGCCTGGAATCAGAGCCGTGGCCAATTTCGACCGGCCACGATCCCTCGTTCCCCTACCGAAGTAGAATCGTCCCCTCACGCAGCGGACTGGGATTCTCAAGAAGTGTATGATATTGAACCACTCATGCGTTTTGACCCGTTTCAAGAGGACACAGTTGTCCCCCCGATGGGGTCACCGTGTTCATTGTTGTACAGTGGAGACCTGAGCACGCCTGCAACGGCATCTGGGCCGGATGATCGCACCCTGCATAGGACCTAAGATCTTCCATGTCGATTCCTGAACCGTCGCTCAACATTCTCCTCATCAACGAACATCCCGACGAACTCAAACTGGTGACCTCCAGCCTGAGAGGATTTTTCTCCGACTGCCGCATTGAAGCCGGATATTCTTCAGAAGAGGCTCTCACCTTCAGCCAACGAGCCGAATGGCACATCATCCTGATCGATCAGGACTTGAGCCAGGAGAGTGGTCTCGACATCCTCGCGCGTGTTCGTCGCAATGCGCCCTATGCGGCGATCATCCTACAAACAAACCAAAGTGATTCGCAGACGGCCGTCCAAGCCTTGCAAAGCGGGGCCGACTTTCTCCTCTTCAAGAATTCACCTGGGTTTGTCACGGAGTTGCTCTTCTCTGTGCAGGAAGCCATCGAAAAGCGCGACCTCCAAATGAAACTAGACCGCACGTTTCAGCGGCACCTGCGATTTGTCGAGACGTTGAGCGACTTGTTGTACGAACTCGACCAGGACGGCCGCTTTGTCTACGTGAGTTCTGCCGTCACCGCCATGCTCGGCTATGCGCCCGAGGAACTCGCCGGCCGGCATTATTCGATTCTGCTTCCCCCCCTGCAGGAAGCCGCAGGGCGTTTTCGACTGAACGAACGCCGCGCCGGCAGCCGCTCGGTGCGCAGATTCGAACTCACACTGCATCGGAAGGCGCTTTCAGATCTCCCATCCCCTGCCATTGCCGTGGAAGTCACGGCCAAGGGGCTCTTCGACAACGCCAATCGATACATCGGCACAGTTGGGTTGCTTCGCGATCTTTCACAGGAGAAGGCTCAACAAGACCGCCTCGCACAACTGGAATCCAGACTCCAAGAGACCGACCGCCAACTCACCCTCTCCCAAGAGGCGGCCAGGGTATCGCGTCAACTGCAGCAACCCCTCACCACTCTCCTCCAAGACTCACAACGGCTGTTGAGCGCAATCCAGCACAGCAAGATCGAGCAGCATGTAGAAACAATGGTCGCCAAGGCTTCGCGGGCCAGCCAGCTGAGCCAACAACTGGTGCAAGTCATTCATGCACGACCATCGGCAGGTGAACCTCTTGTCCTGAACGAAATCCTTCGGGCAGTTGTACAGTCGGCCCAACGCGAGCCACAAGGCAAGGGGCTCCTCCTGACAGCACACTTCGCAGAGGATCTCCCGATCATCCTGGGATCGCGTGACGCAGTCGAAGATCTCGCGCGAATTCTTCTCGACTATGCACAACGATGCACCTCCAGCACCGCTACTCCCTCTCACCTCACCCTACATACTGAACCACTTACTGTTCAGGACAACACGGCGCCGCAAGGCGACACGGCCTTTGCCCCGAGAACCGCACATTTGTATGCAACCTTCACCATCCGAGAGGTAGTTGCCGGGGATACTGTGTCTTCCTCGCACGCTGTGCCTGACGGTGGCATTTCGCCTGAGGAGTTTTTGCGAGCTCACCAGATCGTCCAGGCACACGGTGGCGCCATCGAGATCGAGAGCGCCCCCGACAGAGGATTGATGATCAGGGTCAGAATTCCGGCCCCTGCCGACATCTTGGCCTCCTCAGGCACTCGCGAGAGGCAGGAATCTTCAGCAACCACGGCTCCCATCACCGGAACCGGCCCCCTTCGAACACGCACTCCGACCGCCGCCGCACAACCGCATGACCGGCGCCAGGTCGAGCGTAGGCTGTTATCGCTCCCCGTTGAATTGACTATCGGAAGCACCACCCTTCGGGGTGTCCTGCGAAACATGAGTACGAGAGGGGCGCTCCTGACTGTCCGTGATCTGTCGCCGTCTGTTCATCTGCAGCCGGCGTACGTCGTGATCAAGACGCCGGTGAGCTTCCTGGAACTTCAGGGCGTGGTTCATGAACGTCCTCCTGCAGCTGGAGATATCACGCTCCAGTCGATCAAGAACATCGTCATAGCTTTTGCGCTCACCAGCGAGCGTGATCGAAACGTGCTCCATTCGCTTCTGGACGGGTTGCAGGAGGGTTCGACAACGGTGACGTTCGAAGCCTTGATCCTTCCACCCTTCACGGCTGTAGAGAGCAGCCGAGACAATGGCGTTTCTTCCAGTGAAATGCCGGGAGATCGACGTGAAACGGTTCGACTGGCAGTCGCACTTCCCATTCGACTCGCCGGCTCGGAGCACAGGACAGACCGCCCGCTCGGCCTGATGTTGAACCTCAGCCGAGACGGAGCCTGCCTCGAACTGTCCGGACATCCCGACTCCCTCGCGGTGCAACAGGTGATCCAATTGTTTCCTGTTGGTCCGATCGCTCAACCAGTCGATGCCTCGGCCCCGGAAGAGTCGGACCAGCCATGGACCGCTCATGTCATATGGACACGCATCCGTCGCATCAGTGCGACGTCTCATCTTATGCCGGCAACGGGAGGACGATTTCGACTCGGAATGCGCTTTGAGCACCTGTCTCCCGCGCAGGAACACAGACTTCGAACCATCATCGCGCCGGGGATCGGCACATCTCATGATCTCGCCGAACCGATGTCCGATGCTCCCGTCGTCACGGTCTCACATGCCCTGCGAAATCGTGAGGGCCACAGGATTGCATTGTGTCATGACTCTCCCCGACAAACGCAGGCCGCACCTCTTCCAGTCATCCTACTTTGCTCGGGATACGGCATGACTCAACAGGCTTATGTGGCCTTCGCCTACTTTCTTGCCGGTAGCGGACTACGGGTCCTGCGATACGATCACAGCCGTCACATCGGCCTCAGCGATGGCGATCCGGCACAGACGACATTCACATCCCTGGAAGACGACCTCGATACCGTGCTGGCCTTTACACAGAAGGAGTGGCCTGGGGCATCGCTGACCGTACTGGCGCCGGACCTCCTCGGACGAATTGCGCTGCGTCGTCAAGACTGGCACCGACTGATTCGTCGTCTCATCCTCCTCAATCCAACTCTCGACCTCCGGAATTGTCTCACAGCCCTTCATCAGCGCGATCTTGTCATGGAACACCTCACGGGGAGCCGACTAGGCCTAGGCAACCTCATGGGAATCCCTCTCGATATTGATCACTTTTTGACCGACGCCGTCGCCGCGCAGTATGCCGATGTGACCGCACTTCATGAGGATCTCATGCACTGTGAGACCGACGTCGTGTTTCTCACCGCCAGCCCAGAGGCCCCTGAACTGACGATACCAGGTCCATCACCGGCTCTCTTGGACGAGGCCATGCGTCTACTCGGATTAAGAAGCAGCCGCGTCAACCTGCCGTCTCCCATTCTAACTGCTGGCGATATCGCGCCGAAGGCCCTGCACGCAAGCTGGCGACGTCTCCGGGAGCTCTGTCATCCGCCGGACGCATTTGCGCATTCGTCCACCGTAGCCCTTCCACTTGTCTCACGGTCCACCTCCATTCGCGCTCGATTCGAGCGTGACCAACTTCGTGCCAAGTATGCCGTCAGTGCCGCCGCCAGCGAACGCCTCTGGACCGTGCAAACCGACCTCACCCAGACCTTGGATGAGCTGCCGACATATTGGCAATACATCGATCATCTCTACCAACTCTTGCAGCCACTTGACGGAGGGCTTGCGCTCCTCGATGTCGGATGCGGCATCCATTCCTTCGCCAGGTTACTCCTCTTGAACCTCTCTTACCGTCTTCGCGCTCAAACCTGGCGTCACGCCCAACCACTTCGATATGTCGGAATGGACTTCTCCGCCTCCGCGCTCCATGCAACACAAGCCGCGACGAAGGATGCCTTGAGACATGTAGACAGTTTGTTCTCCGGGCGTATCTCCAGTCCAACACCCATCGCTCAGAGTTGGGTGCTCGGCCGATCCATGGTAGCGCTTCCCTTTGCAGACGATTCATTCGATCGTGTCGTAGCGAATCTGTCCCTCAGCTTTTCCCCCTCTCCCCTCCATGCGTTACGAGAGCTCTTCCGTGTGCTCCGGCCTGGCGGGAAACTAGTCGTGAGTGTCTTTACCCCCTCAGCGGACGTGGCACTCTTGTATCGCCCTCCATTGCAAGAACTCGGTATCGACGCCTTCACGGGAGAAACCCGCCTGACCCTGAATCGCATGGCTCAGTACTGCAAAGCCCTGCGAGTCGGTCAATTGCATGCATTCGAAGAAGACACGCTCAGCGCACGCCTCTCACAGATCACACCCACTCCGGTGAGACTCCTGCGTGTGCTCTCCGGGCACATTCTCCTCGCCGCCGCTGAAAAACTTGATTCCTCTGGCTGAAAAAAAAGTGCGCATATATACTCCACTCACTAGCACAACACCCCAGTGGGTCGGCTGACACCACAAGTAGCATGGTGTCTGGATTGATTTTTTTTGCGCACGACCATGACACGCCACAAGCATAACCGACACGCCTCTATCCTTTCAGATTCCGTGGAACTCGTCAGACTCATCGGTGACTTTGCCGAGGCTGTGGGGCGCGCGAAGGATCTCCCACGCCTCGGCGACTGCATTCTGACCACCCTCTCGCAACAGCTTGGCCTGCCTGAATCGGCCATCTGGGTACGAGAGTTCGATGCTGGACAATACCGTCTCCTTGCGTCCCTGAGACAGAGCACGGCGTCCGCTTTGCCGCCCACATTGCCTGGTGATCACACCCTCATCACATACCTTTCCGCCACCCCACGCATACTTCGATACGAGCAGGAGCGGGCCTCACCGGTGGGCTCGGCCATGGCTACAGTGCATGCGGCCGTCTGCCTTCCGCTCAGGATCCACACAGGCCTCCTCGGACTGTGCACCCTCGGCCCGCTCAACACGGACCTTCACGTGGGCGAAGACGGCATAGCCGTCGCCGAAACAATTGCACACATCGCCTGCAATGCCTTGGATCATCACATGGCACAGGAAGATCTGCGTCGTTCCTCCACGCTGATGAGACGGACCGATCGACTGCGCTCGCTGGAAATCATGGCCGGCGGATTTGCCCATGAAATCCGCAACCCGCTCACGTCGATCAAGACCTTTGTCCAACTGGCTCCGCAACGCCAGCAGGATCCGGTCTTCATCAGGGAATTCAGCCAACTTGCCATCGAGGACGTCCATCGCATCGAGCGCTTGCTCCATGAAATTCTTGACTATGCCAGCTACATGACCCCGCAACCGAGCGATGTGGACCTGAACGAACTCGTCGCCTCTTGCCTCTGTTTTGTATCGGCCACCGCGTCGCAACGGGGCACTCATTTGCGCACAGCCCTGTCACCTGAGCTGCCGCTCCTCTCGCTCGATCGTCAACAGATCAAACAGGTCCTCTTGAACCTCCTTCTGAATGCGCTCGATGCCATGCCGAACGGCAACGGCGTCATTTGCATACACACCCGATTGCTGCCGCAAGTCGATGGCATATCATGGGTGCAACTGCAGGTCGAGGACCAGGGATGTGGCATTAGGACCGACCATCTGGAACACATCTTCGATCCATTTTTCACCACAAAGCACACCAACAGCGCCGGCGGCGGATCGGGCCTAGGACTGACCACCGCTCACCAGATCGTCCACGAACATGGCGGCAAGTTGTTGGTCGAAAGTCGGGTCGGCGTAGGTTCTACGTTTTCCGTGAATCTTCCCGCACCGGATGTGCACTCCACGGTCTCAGCAGCACGGGAGTAACATGAAAAAACGGGTACTGCTTGTTGATGACGAACCGCGTGTTCGCGCATCGTTGAAGGCGGTGTTGGAACCGACCTATGAGATTCTGGAGGCGGCGGACGCCGCCGGCGGCCTCCAGATCTTCAAACGCGAATCCCCTGATCTGGTCCTCTTGGATGTGATATTGCCGGGAACAGACGGCCTAACGGCGCTCCAAACGATGCGCACAGAAGATCGTGCGGTGCCGGTGATCATGCTGACCGGAACGAAATCGGTCAAAACAGCCGTCGACGCCATGAAGCTGGGCGCAGCCGACTATCTGTCCAAGCCGTTCGACGTGGAGGAACTGCAGATCGTCATTGAGCGGACGCTGGGCAAGCAGGAATTGGAGCAGGAAGTTCGTCAATTACGCGCCCAGGTCGTGCAGCGATACGCCTTCCACAATCTCATCGGCAAATGTCCGTCCATGCAGGAAATCTACGCCAAGATCGAGCAGGTGGCCGATAGCCGCACCACCGTTCTGGTCACGGGTGAGAGCGGAACCGGAAAAGAACTCGTGGCCAAGGCCATCCACTACAACAGTGCGCGACGGGAGCGCCCATTTGTGGCGCTCAATTGTGCGGCGCTGCCGGAAACCCTCATCGAAAGCGAACTGTTCGGACACGAAAAAGGCTCCTTCACTGATGCGACGGCCCGACGTGTGGGGCAATTTGAATTGGCGCACACCGGCACGCTCTTCCTGGATGAAATCGGCGATCTCAGTCCGGCGACGCAAGCCAAGTTACTGCGTGTATTACAAGAACGCGAGTTCACCCGAGTCGGAGGCGTGCAGTCCATCAAAGTTGATGTGCGAATCGTTGCCGCCACCAACAAAAATCTCGATGAGCTGGTCCGGAAGGGCCTTTTCCGAGAGGACCTCTATTACCGCATTAATGTCATCGCTCTGTATCTGCCGCCTTTGCGTGAGCGTAGCGAAGACATCCCGCTCCTCGCCAAACACTTTCTCGCCAAACGCATTGAAGAAGAAAAACGCCCCTCGCAGGAATTCACCAAAGAATCCCTGGAGTTGGTCTCGCACTATCCGTGGCCAGGAAACGTGCGCGAGATGGAGAACATCATTGAGCAAGCGTTCATCTGGTCAAAAGGCTCCAACGTGATCACACCCGAGCATTTGCCGACTATCCTGCGGACCGATACGCGATCGACCTCGCTACGAGACGATACACTGGCAGGGCGGCTGTCCCTCGAAAAGGCCGTCATGGAATTTGAGCGCGAAATCATCCTAGACGCGCTCAAGCGAACAACCTACGTACAAACACACGCGGCCACCATGCTGGGCATCAGCCGCCGCATGCTGAAATATCGCATGGACACATTGGGGATCACCAGGCCAGATAATGGCGTGACTCTCGAGCCTCCGCTGACTCAGGAATGACACAGGTTGGCACAGGATTGCCCGGCGACCTGTCTCATTTCCTCCACGCGACGCTCGCTCCGCAGCCGGTCACACACCCCCGCCACAAATATCTTGTGGCCTGAATGATTCAGACCTGCTATATATTGGCCGGACGGGAGAGGAAAATGAACGGTATAGGTCTTGCGATTCATCTTCCTTGAAGTTGCAGTGCACTTGAGGAGCGCTCTGGATGGGGATTCACACATCAGCCGATTACGTGAGCGAGAAACCGTCTGTACTTGTCGTCGATGATGAAACAGGCCCCCGGGATGCTCTCAAAGTCATTCTCCGCCCCTTCTTCACGATCCATTCTGCCGACAACGCCAAATCCGCCCTACAAGTCCTGAAAGAACGACACATCGACCTCATCACGCTCGACCAAAAGCTGCCCGACCGCCAGGGAATCGACCTCCTCCAAGATATCAAGCAGGACTACGCAGACATCGAAGTCATCATCATCACCGGCTATGGAAGCTTGAAGTCCGCCATGGAAGGAATCCGGCACGGTGCAGCCGGGTACTTGCTCAAGCCGTTCAACGTCACCGAGCTCATCACGCTGATCAACCAAACGCTGGAGAAAAAGCAGCGTCTGGACTACTTACGATCGTTCCTGAAGACATCGACGGCGTTGTGGGGCACGGAACACGAAGCGGCTCAAGCGTGGAAGGATGTGCGATCTAACTATTTTGCCATCGGCAAGTCCGCTCCTGATGCGGTTATGGGCGCAGGCGACGTCACCGCCTTGATTCCCTTGTTGTCCGACCTTCTTGAAGCCAAGGACCGGCAACTCTTGAATCACTGCAGCCGCGTCAGTTTCTACGCGTCGCTCCTCGCCAACCAATTGAATCTTCCGCTCCCCGAGCAGAAAGCGCTGGCGCTAGGAGCCTTTCTCCACGACATCGGTAAAATCAGCCTGTTCAGCTATAAGTATTCGGCGGATGAGGACGACTGCATCGGAAACAGCGCCCGCGGCAAAGAACATTCCGAGGCCGGCGCGCGCATGCTGTTACCGTTGGGATTCCAGGCCGAGGTGGGACAAATCGTTGCGTATCACCACGAACGGTTCGACGGTGTGGGGAATCCTCACGGCCTGCAGGGCGCAGGCATTCCGCTCTTAGCTCGCATTGTCGCCATTGCGCAGGCGTTCGATAACCTCACGGTCGATATGCCTGGGCACCTTCCCCTGTCCATCGATGACGCAATCCGCCAGATTACCCTGCAAGCCGATACCCACTTCGACCCGAAGCTGACGGAACTGTTTGCCCGCGTCGTGCGGGAATGCAAATCCTCGTTGCCCGCCCTCGCGATCGCAAAGACGTCACCGGACAACTAAGCCGACCGCTACGGCTTGTCCTTGACGCTCCCCATCATTTCGGCAGCCGCCGCGCGTGCACTCTTCGTCACCGTCACCCCGGCTAACATCCGCGCCACTTCCTCTTTCCGTTCGCCCGGTGTCAGCAGTCGGACCTGCGTGACGGTGCGCTTCTGGCGGACCTCTTTTTCCACCAGGTAGTGCGCATGCGCCTGGGACCCGACCTGAGGCAGATGTGTCACACACAAGACCTGGTGGTGACGGCCAAGATCCCGAAGCCGCGCGCCCATCACCTCTGCCACTGCCCCCCCGACACCGGCATCCACTTCATCAAAAATGAGGACGGGAACCTGATCGCTCTCGGCCAAAATCGTCTTGAGCGCCAACATGACCCGAGACAGTTCTCCCCCCGAGGCAACCCGCGCAAGCGGCTTGAGCGGCTCACCGGGATTGGCAGAGAACACAAACTCCACGGCATCCTGTCCCGTCTGACCACATGCCGTCTCACCGGACAGCGGCGACACCTCCACCGCAAAGCGGGTACGGTCCATTCGCAGGGCGGCCAATTCCTTGGTCACCTGAATCGCGAGCTTCTTCGCCACCTCGACCCGCTTGCGCGAAAGCCGCCCGGCGAGTTCATGCGCACAGCGCGCGCCGTCCTCGACGGCGCGCGCCAGTGCCTGCAAACGAGTCTCCGCTGTATCCAATTGAGCGAGTTGGGCACGCAAGGATTCCTGCAAGGCCAGCATCGCTTCCAACGATCCCCCATACTTCTTCGTCAGGCGATGAAGTCGATCGAGTCGTTGTTCGATCTCCATCAATCGTGCCGGGTTCGCTTCCACCCGATCTCGATAGTGACGAACCTGATCCGCCAGATCCCGCAGCACAATCACTGCGTCGTCCACGATCCTCGTCCATCCGGCCGTTGTCGCATCGACCGCATCCATCTTCGACAGGACCTTGCGCGCGGCGGCTAGCAAGCTCAGGACTCCCTGGTCACCCGCATACAGTAACTCATGTACTTGCTCGGACAGCTCCCCAAGCTGTTGACTGTGCATCAAGCGTGGGCGCTCCTGATCAAGCCGCGCATCCTCGTCTGCCTCCACCTCGGCCTCAGCAATCTCTTGGAATTGAAAACGCAACAGATCTTCCCGTTCTCGACGCTGGGTAATCTGGGCGGTGACGGTCTCAAGCTCGGCCATCTGTTCCCGCCAAGTCTTGTAGGCGGCTTGATAGTCCCGACGAAGGGAATGGAGCCGGCCGAAGGAATCCAGCGCCTCTAACTGAGCGGACGACGACAGCAACGATTGTTGCTCATGTTGACCATGGACATCGACCAACGCCCCTCCCAATTCCTCGAGAAGATGAACCGGGCAGAGATTGCCGTTGAGGTAAGTCCGATTTCGCCCCGTACGGGAGATGACCCGGCGGATGAGGATCTCCGTCTCACCGGCACGCGCAAATCCCTTGTCCTGGAGCAGGTGGAGAATAGGATGGTCGGGCGACAGCACGAAGGCCGCTTCGAGATCGGCTTCGTCGGCTTGGGCACGGATATGCTCGGTTGAAGCGCGGCCTCCCACCAGTAGAGTCACCGCATCGATGAGAAGCGACTTACCGGCTCCGGTTTCACCGGTGAATACGATGAAACCGGAGTCGAAGCGTACAGCTAGCTGCTCGATCACGCCGAAATTCGAGATGCGCAGCTCGGTCAGCATGCCGCTGAGCGTCAGGCGCTAGGCAGCGCCGGAATGTTGAGTCAGGAGTGAATCGATGATTTCTTTAAACTGGCGCTTCGGCCGCGCGCCCACCAACCGCTCGACTGCTTGACCATTCTTGAAGAACAGAATTGTCGGAATGCTCATCACCTGGTAACGGCCTGCGATTTCTGGATTCTCATCTGTATTGAGCTTGCGGACCTTGATCTTGCCCGCATATTCTGTCGCCAGTTCATCGACGATCGGAGCGACCATCTGGCACGGTCCACACCATACCGCCCAAAAATCCACCATGACTAATTCAGATGCCTTCATGACATCCTCATCCCACGTCACATCGCTCGCTTTCAACGCATCGCCTGCCACAGTACCCCTCCTTGTCGCGACTTCGGATCGCGATTCTCACTCACAACTCAGTCCCAATGCATGTCCTGGATCAACTTCAGGACAGTTGGGTCATCCTATAACAGGGTTTCGCGGAGAGTCAAATCACGAGCCTTCCCATTGCCACTGAGGTGGAACACCGGACCACCAATCAGCCGGTCGGGCCTGCCGCCAGGCCGCCTGCTCTTGCCACAGCCGCTTCACCAGCGCCTCATCCAATCGCGCGGCCATGGCAGCCGTCACATCGGCTTGCCGCTGCACCGCCTGCTGAATCAGTTCCTTGGCGACGCGTGCCAGCACATCCGGCGGATCGACCAGGTCCTCCGTTCGTCCTGTGACCAGGTTCACATAGAGCTGTTCCACGCGCACCCATTGATCGGTGGTCGCCAGATGCTCAAGGTACCCATCAAGCGCATGATACACATAAGTGAGGGAGACATAGCTCCGGGCCGAAGGAGCCTCCCGCACTTCCGCCTGGCAGGCCTCCACCGCGTGCCGGTAGTCGCCGGCCTTCAGAAACACGGTTGCCCGTTGCATGTGCGACGCGCGCTCGGCCGCCTGTAGATGAGACGGGGCCGCAATCTGCGCCACCACCCCAACCAGGAGCAGTGCCACTGCGAAGAGATTCCTCAGATCCTGCCTCACGGCTTGTGGTCTGCCTCGAAGCGACATATAGCAATTGCCCCCTCGTCCCTGATCACATCGGTCTCGACTCAGTATCGACCCATCGGCATCGCTTGGATGGGCAGGGCATTCTGGGATCGACCATAGGGTCCGCCCGGTGCGGCCCAGGGCAAGCCGCGATCCCCGACCAACAAGGGGCCCAAAATGGTCCGCGCCACAATCGTGCCGAAGTTTTCCGTCCATCCGATTCCCGTCATGCTCAACATGAAGGAATAGCTCTGGCGGTCCGGGAACTGCAGGTAGTACAAGCCGAGCGACCAACACTTGCAGGGATTTTGATAGAGCGCCACCACATCATACTCCGGACTGCGGCCGCCTTTGACATCGTAATAGCCCTTGGCGCCGACCGTCCAGCCCCAGGGCGTCCGGAATCCTCCACCGGCCGTGACGAATTGGATTTCATCCGTGGGGGCATAGACCTCGTTGAAGGAGATCGGATTCCAAATATCGCCGCGCCTCACCCGGTTGCCGTCCCGGCTGTATCGTTGCCCCACCTCGACGTACCAATAGTTGGACTGCTGAACCCGGAGATCAGTATTCCACTGGCTGAAGGTTCCGCGGTAGGGATCCAGGAACGCATCCACCGTCAAATATGAATTCGTCGGAGGCAGGATCTGTCCACCGGTCACATTTTTCGCGAGCGTATCGCTGGCGCTGGGAGGACGGAAGAACTCGGGCGCCGTATTCCCGATCACCGCCCGCATCCAGAGGTCGGACAGTTTCCGTCCCTGCACCTCGACGGTCGCCGGCTGCAACGGCTGCGTCACTGTGCCTAAAAAGGGCATCACGCCGGGGGCAAAATCCCGTGCGCGTGTCTGCACGGCACCCACATGGTAACTCTGCGCCACTGTCAGATCGAGCCAGTTGAAGGTCTGCCCATTGAGCTGTTGCTCGAGTAAGCGGGTTCTGAGCGCATAGGTCAGCAGGTTTTTCTTCGGAATGTCGTCCACCTGATCGATCTGTGCGATCTGGGACTGGTTGCTGCCCGGCACATATTCATACATCACACTTGGTTCGATCGTATGCAGGAAGCTCTCCCCTTCGCTCCCGCTGTACCGACGGCTCAGTTTCGACGTGGCGTCGAGCGCGCCCCAAAAGGTCTCGCGATGCAAAGAATCGGGCCCCTCAATCCCGCGCGAGTAATACACCTCTTTGAACTTGAAATGCGGCGTGAGACCGACTATGTGCCCGATGTCGATCACATCGGTGGTAATCCCCGGCATCAAGTCCATGCGATTCACCGCGAATCCCTGCTCGCGATAAAAATTCACGAAGTTACTGTCGAAGTTCAGCAGCAGCGGCAGCCCGAAGGGAGAGGTGTTCGGCAACACATATCCAACCTCAGGAAGGCGCTGGAACGTGTCGGGGCCGCCGGAGTTGAGCGGTTGGAGATACTGGCCGAGAAAGTAGGCGCTTCCGAACGGCAGCCGTTGCGTCGCCAGCAATGTCGACTCACCGCTGGGCGAGGCTCGTTGCGCTCCTGAATTGCTGAGCTGTTGGAGATATTGCCGGTCCGACACGATGGACGCTTGCCCGCGAACCAGGAGCGTGTCCGTCACCTGCTGGACATGTTGACCGCTGATCAAGCCTCGCAGACGCCGTTCATCGGTGCTCGTCTGATCCACCCCCGACACGCTCGGCAATTGGGTCTGCTGCAGAACGCTCGCGAACCACTGCCCGCTGGATCGCCGGTTCAGGTAATACCGATAGAGGAAATCGCTCCCGTAGCCGAGGTCCGAATAGTACGAAGGCGAAATCGTGAGGTCCTGACTGGGATTAATGGCCCAGAAATAGCCCTGTTGGTAATGCAGACCGAACCGGTTGTCATAGCCCGGCGTGGGAATGAGGAATCCGCTGTGGCGGTTGCTGAGAGGATAGGTCAGCGTCGGCACAGGAATGATCGGGGTGTCACGCATGCAGAGCCAGCCCCGTTTCATGCCGACGCTCTCGCCCGTATTCACATCGAGATCCTCAAACTTGAACCGCCAGGCCGGAACTTCGCCGTCTTTCGCGTCACAGTTGGTAAAGGTTCCCTCTTTGATACGGTAGTGATCCTCCGACAGGCGTCGGATGGTTCGCCCCGTGAAAAACGAGTTACTGGTCCGGACGTACATCGACCCGTGCGTGACCACGCCGGCCTCCGTGTTGACATTCAACTCCAACCGCTCCGACTTGAGATCGGAGCTCGGGTCCATGAAATGCACATGCCCCGTCGCCACGAGCGTACCCGGCAGCGCGTTGATCGTCACATGATCGGCGGTGAGCCGAAGCGGACCTTGCGTGACCACCACCGATCCATCCGCCTCGTATACATCTTGTTCCTGAAGCTGGTCGATTCGTTCGGCAGTGACAGTGAGGGGTTGATTCGTCGGCGAAGGCGTGGTGACGGTCGATTGCGCCCAGGCAGATCCACACGTCAGGAGTAGCCAGAGGAGTCCACAGAAGGACAGGACCGATGTGAGACGACCGATCGCCCGCCACTGTCCCGAAGCCGAGTAGCGGTCTGGCCCCATCTCAGCCACGAACAGGTGAGAGGGAACACCCTCGGAGAAGGGCCTTGATCTCGCCGACCAACATCAAAGAGCCCGTGACACAAATGAGATCGGAAGGGGCGGCTGAGCGCTTCGCGCAAGCGAGCGCATCCGCCGGCGTCGCCGCCACCTGTGCGGAGGGCGCACAGTCACGCAATAGCTCACGGAGATCCGAGCCGGCAGACGCACGGGGCAGATCGGCTTGCGTCAAGATCAATGTATCAGCCAGTGGCAGTAATGGGGCAAGGAATTCTCGCGGATGTTTGTCGCGCATCATTCCCACGATCAGGCTGACCCGCGCAGCGGGTGTCGCAAGCCGCCACTCGGCGAGATATTCGGCCAGCACGACCGCAGCAGCAGGATTGTGCGCCCCGTCCAGGAGGACTGTCGGCGCCCTGCCGACGATTTCCAGCCGGCCTTCCCAGGCGACATGCTGCAACCCGTTGCGAACCGCCTCCTCCGAGACCGTCAGGCCTCGCTCCCTGGCCAGTTCGATCAACGCCAAGGCGCAGGCGACATTATCCAGCTGAAACCGTCCCTGAAGCGGACAGAACAAATGGTCATATTGCCCCGCCATTCCGGCATAGTGACAATCAGTCGTTGATGGTCCTTCGCAGCGAAACTCGCGCCCCAGCGCATAAGCAGGCGCCGCTTGCACCAGGGCACGCTCCTCAATTACTTGGCGAACCGGCGCGTCGATGCGGCCGATCACCACCGGCACCGCAGCTTTGATAATCCCGGCCTTCTCAAACGCAATCGCCTCCAGCGTCGAACCCAAATAGGCTTCGTGATCCAGACCGATCGTGGTGATGGCGGTCGCCACCGGCTCCACCACGTTGGTCGCGTCGAACCGCCCGCCCAAGCCCACTTCGAGCACCGCCACATCAACGTGGCATTCGGCAAAATACTGGAACGCGAGCGCCGTCGTGAACTCAAAAAATGTCGGGGCAAGGTCGGGAGCCGCGGCAGCCTGCAGGGCCTCGACCAGCTCGCTCACGCGACCTTCTGGAATCATGACGCCGTTGACACGGATCCGCTCACGAAAATCGATCAGGTGCGGCGAGGTATAGAGGCCCACACGCTGGCCCGCCGCCTGCAAGATGGACGCGACCATCGCCGCAGTCGAACCCTTGCCGTTGGTCCCGCCGATGTGGAGCACGGGATAGCGACGCTGGGGCTCGCCCACCCTAGTCAGCAAGGCGCGAATCGTCTCCAGCCCCAACTTGATGCCGTGTTGTTGCAGGCTATAGAGAAACCGCACCGTGGCGGAATAGGTCATCGTGGCAATCCGGGGAAGGGCATTCGACCTAGAAGTGACCGACCAACGTGCTGACCGCTTCTTTCAATTGCTTCCGTTCGACGATCATGTCGATCATCCCATGATCGAGCAAAAACTCGGCCCGTTGAAACTGATCGGGTAATTGTTGCTTGATGGTCTGCTCGATGACGCGCGGGCCGGCAAACCCGATCAAGGCTTTCGGTTCGGCGATAATGACATCCCCCAGCATGGCGATGCTCGCCGTGACCCCGCCGAATGTCGGGTCGGCTAAAATCGAGACGAACGGGAGCTTGGCCTCTCCCAACTTTGCCACCGCCGCGGACGTTTTCGCCATTTGCATGAGCGACAGGATCCCCTCCTGCATGCGAGCTCCGCCCGAGGCCGTCACGAGGATCAATGGCAACCGCCCCTCCAACGCCCGATCGACGGCGCGGCAGATTTTTTCCCCGACGACCGATCCCATGCTGCCGCCCATGAATCCGAAGTCAAAGACGCACAGCGCCACCTTGCGACCGTTGATCGCCCCCTGGCCGATGACCATAGCGTCTTTCCGGCCGGTCTTTTCCTGTTGCGCCTTGATCCGATCTTTATAAGAACGCGTATCCTGAAACTGCAGCGGGTCCTGCGGCTCCAGGTCGGCATCCCATTCTTTGAAGGTCCCGAGATCGACCAGCAGATTGATGCGTTCAATGACCGAGATGGGAAAGTGATAATCACACTTGGGGCAGACCTTATTATTGCGGTCCACTTCCTTGCGATAGACGATCTCTCGGCAGTGGTTGCACTTCAGCCACATCCCCTCCGCCACTTTGGAACGTTTGGGGGGCTCTGCCTCCTCGCCCTTCCCTTTTTTAAACCAAGCCATCTCTGGTCACCTATAGTATGAGGGTTTGGCCCTCTTCAAGCGCGGTCAAGTGATGAATGCCCAGTTGCCCGAGTTCCTGCCTGATCTGTTCGCGAAACCGCGGTTTGAGATGGTAGGCATAGACCGGCAACTCCGGCCTGGCCAACTTCGCAAATTCCTCGGCCAGCAACGCGGGGGTGAGATGTTTTGCTACCCTCGCCAGCTCGTCCATCTCATTGGGAAACGAAGTCTCAATAAACGCCGCCTTCAACCCGGTCACGCCCTTGGCCGCCTGCCAGAGTGCATCCGTCCGATAGGTGTCACCGCTGTACAACACCGTCTGTGCCCCCGCGCGGAGAAGAAACCCCACCGTCGGCACCACATGGTTGACCAGAATCGGCGTGACACCCAGACCGCCCAACAGATCTTCCCGTCCCGGTCGAAGCTGGTGCGTCACAAAGACCGGCCTGGCGGGATCGGGTAACCGAAAGAAATCAGGATACACCGCTCCATTAAAAATATGCTGGTGCAGCCCGTTCAACACCTCGGGAACAGCGGCGATGACGACCGGCTCATCGATCTCACCGACCAAGTTATCAGCCAGCGTCGGCAATTCGCGAATATGATCGAAATGGAGGTGGGTCAGCAAGACCACCCGAATACGCCGCTGCTCTTCAAGGTATAACCGCGACCCGATCGTGCCGGCATCGACCAGCACGCGGTCATTGACCAGAAAACCACAGGTGCCGCACTGAATCGGACCGTTGTCCCCAGGAACCAGCTGTCCGGAGCCATGACAACCCAACACGCGGATATTCATGGCAACGGCTTCCCAGGAACGTCTGCGTGGCTCAGCTCTACCTCACGGTCTTGTGGGTGCGACATCTGCACTGCGCGGGAGAATAGCATACCTCTTCGGAAGGCGCACACAGATTTGCAAGGTCGGTCGGGCCGCAGACCTTCCCCCTTCAGATGAGAGGGAGACCACACCACTCCATGAATGCCACAAGCGCTGCGGCAAACGCGAGAGGCCGATTGGCTTACGACCAGGCGCCGCCCAAGCCGATCCGCACCATCATCAAGAGTCCCAAACCGATGCTCGCGAGACAGGCCAGCCCCTGCACCATCCAATAGGCCCTCGGTCCGACCGTCACCGAATAGACGACCGGCAGACTGAGCACAGTCCCGACGCTGACCATTCCGAGAATCGACCCGACACCGAAGATCACGATATAGCCGATACCCTGGCCGATCCCCGTCACCGTCGAGAGCACGATCAACATGAGCGCCGCCGACCCAGCCAGCCCATGCGCCATGCCGATCAATAGTGGGCGTAGCGACCCTTGGTACCAATGCCCATGCGCGTGATCCGGCTGCAGGTGATGACTGTGCAGATGCACATGCGGCCGCCCCTCGTGGTCATGCGCATGAAGATGCCATTGTTCCCGGTAGATCCGGCGAGCCAGCGAAAGCCCGAGTCCCACCAACATGACCCCGACGGCAAACTCAAATACCGTGGCCAGCGATTCGGGAATCGTGAGGTTCAACGCCAACAGCAGAATCCCCACGCACAACAACATGAGCGTGTGGCCGAGGCCCCAAAAGAATCCGATGGTGGTGGATGCTTGCACCGTCGGCCGTTCGGCCAGCACCGTCGACAGCGCCGCCAGATGGTCCGCGTCCAAGGCGTGACGCAGCCCCAGCACGAATCCAAGACTGAGGATTGTCAGGGTATGAGGATCGAACATGTACTGCTCTGAGAATGGTGTGTCGACTGACCCGGTAACAGGAGCAGCACGACCTGACGGTCATCCCCCTCGCGCATGCATTTCCAAGTGGGGATCTTCACGCAGGCGGTTGATCTCGATAAGTCGTTGTTCCCGCAGTCCCAGCCCTTCCAGGGCTTTTCGCTCCTCGGCTCCCCGATCTGCCCGCCCTTGCCAGGCGGCCGTAATCAATGCCTTCAATTCATTGCGGGAGCGGCCCGCTCGTAGCGGCGCCCGTAGGTCGAGACCGTCCTTGGCATACAGGCAGAGGTACCACATCCCATCTGCCGTGAGCCGGCTGCGATCACAGGAGCGACAGAACGGCGTTGTGGTCGAAGGAATAATGCCAAAGCTGGTGCCACCCGGCAGGACGAACCGTTCAGCCGGGGCGACCGAGTTCTCGACGATCGGCTTCACCCCGCCATAGTGCCGGCCTATTTGCTCCAGCATCTCAGCCCGCGACAGCACCTTGCTCATGGACCAATCCGTGGCCCCCCCCACATCCATGTACTCAATGAACCGCACCTCGCCGCCGACTGTCTTCCCATACTCGATGAGATCGATGAGCTCGTCGTCGTTGTACCCTTTCATGATGACCGTGTCGAATTTCAGCGACGGAAATCCGGCCTGCACCACGGCCTTGATGCCATCGAACACCTGATGATGGAGATCGCGCTTGGTCAACGCGCGGAAACGGTCGGCGCGCAACGTATCCAGACTGATCGTCACGCGATTCAAACCGGCAAATGACAGATCGGCGGCCTGATCCGCCATGAGCACCCCGTTGCTGGTCAAGGCGATTTCGGTGATCCGGCGATTCTCGGAGAGCTGTCGGACAAAACGCGGCAGATCCCGACGCAACAGCGGCTCCCCGCCCGTAAGACGAACCTTGTCTACCCCCAACTCGGTGAAGACCGCCGTGAGTTCAGCCATCTCCTCGAACGTCAGGATGGTGTCGCGTGGCAGCCAGGCGTAATCGTCTTCGGGCATGCAGTACTTGCACCGAAGGTTGCAGCGGTCTGTGACAGACAGGCGCAGGCTACGGAGCGGGCGCCCCAACCGGTCGTGGATCGTGGGAGCGGGTATATCGAGCGTGGTGTGATCCATAGTGACTCGAAGGCTAATGCCTCCTACCCCCTACTACTCACCCCTTATGGGGCTATGGGTGCTCCTCGACCCACACCTCCCCTTCGGGGGTGTGTTCGAGTTTCCAAATCGGCGTAATTTGCTTCAGTTCGTCGATCGCCCACTTGCAGGCCCGGAAGGCCTCCGCGCGATGCTCCGCTCCCGCGATGATCAATACGATGTTCTCGCCGATGTCGATCTCGCCATACCGGTGCAAGACGAGCATTTCGATCACATCGAAGTCCTTCAGCGCACGCTCACGAATCTCGCGCAGCTTCTTCTGCGCCATGCCTTCGTAATGTTCGAAGGTGATGCTGTCCACATCCTTCCCCTTCGAGCGGTCACGGGCCGTGCCCAGAAACATGGCAATACCGCCGATCCGCTTGGAGCGCCGGCGCACCCGGCGGAGCTCTTCGTCGATCGAGAAATCTTCCCGTTGCACGCGGACCAGCATCGCTTCATCGTCGGTGACGGGCTGATCGGCCTTGGTGACCTGTTCGAGACTCATAGATCGCTCCTATCGACTCCCGCCCGCAAACGGCGGCAGCAGCGCAATTTCATCCCCGGCTTTTACTTCAAGGTCTTCGTGCGCAATGTCCTGATTGACCGACACGAGCACCTTTTTCTTCTGCAGCAATTCGCCGATCTTCGGATAGGCTGCTTCAATCATGGCGACCAGGTCCTTCACCCGCTTCCCATCGTGAAGCGCCAGGGACAGCGTTCCCTGATTCCCCGCCAACATTTTCGTCATGCCGAAGAGTCGCACCGTCACCATGTCACAACTCCACCTTCACTTGCAGTGGACCAGGCCCCCCATCATTGGGCTTAGGCTGGTCGCATATAGGTGCCGGATTTCCCGCCCGATTTCGACAAGAGGCAGATGTCGCCGAAGCTCATGCCCCGGTCCACCGCCTTGCACATATCATAGATAGTTAATGCGGCCACCGAGGCGGCAGTCATCGCTTCCATTTCCACGCCGGTCGGACCAGTGGTTTTGGCGGTCGCGGTAATCGTGATGGAGCAACGTCCCTCACGATCCGGTTGAGAGGCTTCTTGAAAGGAGATATCGACGCTGGTCAGCAGAATGGGGTGGCACATGGGGATGAGATCCGGCGTCTTCTTCGCTCCCATCACCCCGGCCACCTGGGCAACCGCCAGCACGTCGCCCTTGGCGATCTTGCCGCGCTGAATCTTTTCGAGGGTGTCCGGCTGAAGGAACACGGTGGCTTGCGCGGTCGCGAGACGCTCGGTCGAGGCCTTTGCCCCGACATCGACCATCCGTGCCCGCCCCGACTCGTTGAAATGCGTAAACTCGGCCATTCTCTACGCCAAATCAGCTGGTTGCCGCGTCCGAATCGCAGAATTATAGGAGCCGAGGAAAATGGGAGTCAAGCCATGTTCGACCGGCCACGTCCAGCCGGTCGCCGCGCCACGCCTCACGGAAGGACCCTTCGGAAGGGCCGGGGAACCCAGGGCGGCCGGTTAAGCGGGCCAATGCGTTGTCTCATCCATGGTAACAGCGTATCCTGCTGGGCGCTGAGTCCCCGTCTGATTAAGGCCATAGTCGATTCACAACTACCGACCTAGT
>JAHFEW010000120.1 GCA_023248215.1 Nitrospira sp. | reverse complement strand
GATTGTGGGCCGGCCGACATGCTGCTCTCATTTCGGTTGGCCAGTACAGTAGGTTTGCGTCAGGCAACGCGAGCTAGCTCTTCATGGAATATTACGATAGGGAATAGCGACCCCAGGACATAGGTCGTGAAGGCGGTCAATCAGACCAGACTTGCGTTCGATTCATGGAGAGGCGAGATGAAAAAGACCCACGGCCGACAAGTCAGCGCGCAGGTCGAGAGGAAGAGCGAACAGGAATCGAGATCAGTTCATGCGGCCATAGATGGCCGACGCGCGGGGAGCAGAACATCCGATAGATTTGTGTCCCCAATGGGATCGTGCACTATCGCGATGGTCAGATTGGCGCCACGTCACTCGGCTCAGCAGCGACCAGACCGATCGCAAGAAGTCCCAACTGAATAGACGAGGACTCTCAGCCTTCCCGTCGACCCGACACCAAGAACACCACAATCCCGACCGCACCTTCCGCGCCGGAACGACACCATAGATTCGGCGTTGAGCTTTCACAGATGACCTCACAAATATTGTGGGAGACCACTCTCTGAAATTCGTCTGCGCCTCATCGACGCATTCGACTATGGTGAACCGTACCACGCGATCCCTGATCCGCCAAAATAGAAAACAGTTTTGGTACGCGCTGCAGCCACGTCGTGCAGGCCATAGGCATCCTGTGAGCCGAATCCTGCGCGAGACTGAGAGGAGCATATAGCCAATAGCGTATGACTCGGAAGGTTAGACTCTGGAAGCTCTGAGTGATAGCTTCGCACCATGCATGGTTTCGGAATGAGAACTGGCGAGATAGCTGGCATGGTCTCTGGGCTCGCAGAACGCGCACGATAACACTGTGCTCGTCCGATGCGTGCAAGGGAGACCACACCAGCCACCTCGCTAAATCCGAAGTGTCGCAGATGATACGACTCGACAGCCGGATGGGTCATGACGCCTCCGCGTGAAATAGAAGATCGCCGCGAGAGGCCATTACCCTTACTCCCTCGTGATGCAGATCACTCTGAAAAACGGGTCAGTGAGGGTAGGACCCTGATGACTAATCTGCCTGATTCGCACCATAGCTTGGAGCCAGATGCAGAAAACCCAGGGGCATGAGGAGTCGCGAAGATGTGGATCGTCTCTATGGGCCGGTGCGCCGACAGGAGTCTCTACACAGGAATCACCAACAACTTGGAGCAGCGGATGAGCGCACATGCCACGGGCAAAGGCGCGAGATATACCAAGAGCCGTGGCCTGGTCATGCTCCGCTACACCGAACTCGTGGACTCCAAGGGGGCGGCCCTTCGACGGGAAGCCGCGATCAAAGCCCTGGATCGCTCCGCCAAGCTGGCGCTCATCTCCACAGACAACGGCTAAGCAAGCATTGGAAATAGTTCCAGACACCGTTTCCCTTCTCTGTATGTGGCCTCAATTTTGAGGGGAACTGGATACGGTGCTGTTGAAGCGTCTCAGATTACTGGCCAGGCACTATGAATGATTGACGAAACGCGAGGCACGAACATGGATCGGCAATTAGCGGCGGTGTGACCGCAAGACCTGCCGCAAACATGGGCGCGATCACTCAGCGGGTGAAGGAGGGGGAAACGAATCGCCGCCTGCAAGCCGATTGGTACAAAACCGTTGCACCGGATCGTCCTCTGCGTCCGGGTCCACACCGTCCCAGAGAACCGAGCGAACATTCCATCGCACGATGGGATAGAAGATGATCGCCGTCGAAGTCGCCAGCATGCCCAGCACCGGATAGAGCATCTCATCTTCCTCCAGACGCGTCTCCACGCGACGAGCGACGCGGCCATACCAGTCGACTGTCTCGCGATGTCGAGCCCGACTCTCGACGAACCGTCGATACAAGGCCTGCTCCTCACTCACATCCTGTGATCCGCCGACAGGACGGTCCTCTTGTAGAAGGAGAGCCACGGAGGCTGATGGCACGCCGGTGTCCGCTACCAGCGCCGACTGAACAAGGGATTCCCGAACGGCCAACGAACGCTCATAGCGAGCCTGCTGAACGGTGCGCCAAGCCCCTTCCATGACATCGAGTTCTTGCTCGGAATTCAAGACGTCCAGCATTAAGATTCCGAAACACTGCGCCTCACGAATGCGCGAGGCGGACACACAGCCGATCAACAGTCCTGCCATGATCCCCAAGAACAGGGCTCGCATGGACCATTCCCCGCACGAGGCCTTCCCGCACTCTACGCCCGACGGCACAAACCTTCAAGGCGCGGCCGTGCTGCCTGCCTCACAGCGCGCGCCCCAGCCTCAGGCCGTCGTACCGATCCCCGTAATAGGCAGGCAGCCGTCGAACCGGCTTGAACCCTCGGGTGGCAAAGAATTGTCTCGCGCGCTCGTTGGCCTCTGCGACTTCGAGCGTCACATGGCTTGAGCCGCGCCGCTTCGCCACGTCGAGAAATCGCCGCATCAGGAGCCCGCCGATCCCTCGCCTTCGCGCGGCCGGCGCCACGGCGATGCTCTCGATACGCGCCGACCGGCTCCGCGAACGAACCCCGCGATAACCGGCGATATAGCCGACCAAGAGCTGCTGCTGCATCGCGGCCAAGAAGACGGCGTTCGGATTCTGAAGATAGGACAGGAACTCTGAGTGGGTGAACCGATGCGGGCGGTAGTACGGTGCGTCGAAGCATGCATGTTCGAGCACAAGTAAATCCGGGACGTCGATCTCGGAGGGCGAACGGATTTCCGGGCGTTCGATTCTTGCAGACGTCAGGGGGGAATCTGTTTTCCCAGATCGGTGCATGGGAGATCTGCTCGCAACCGAGGTTCGAAGAATGCCCCTTCCTCGTGACGTATGTCTGGGTCGGCACTCTTATCGTACAGGGTTCGTTGGAGAGAGAGCACAGCGAGGACATGGATGCGAGTAGCAGCGCGGCGGAGGTGGGGAGTATGATTTGGAGATGGTGGAATGGGTCATGACCGGGCAAGAACCGGTGTCAGCGGAACGCGACGTTCACAGAAAGCGAGGTGCACCATGGCAACGCTCGATCAGCTCATGCAGATCACAGGAGTGGTGGCGGCCGGTGAGTTCACGGCCGGCGGCGACCTGGTGGATTTCAGGTCGGCGATGCAGATGCCGCAAGATCAGGCGGGGATGACAGCGCAGTTCTGCGGAACTGTGAGCATCATGTTCAATACCCTGGCCAAAGCCTATTCGCATATGTACACGAATGTGAGTTGGTTGCCGCCAAAATTCTGGGCCTACGGAGGCGGCGACATGGCGGTCTGTGTGGGAGGAACAAAGGGAGTGTTCGTCGAGATCGCCAAGGCCGATTTCAATCGGCTTTTCAACGCGCTCGCCGAGGCCTGAACAGTCTGCATGTCCGGCAAAGAACGAATGGGCGGTCCCTGCGAATGACACAACATCACGAGGAACTGCGGGTGGAACTCGTCGACTGGCTCGAGTCGGAGCCGACCATTCGGGCGATCCGCGAAGCGGTGTTCGTCTTCGAGCAGGCGGTGCCCAAGGAGTTGGAGTGGGATGGACTCGATCCACTCTGTGCCCATGTGCTCGCTTGGAATGACCTCGGTGAGGCCATCGGCACGGCACGCATGCAAGCAAACGGAACCATCGGTCGGATGGCGGTGCTCAAGGACTGGCGAGGTCGCGGTGTTGGACGCGCCCTCCTTCAGACGTTGCTGGACCTGGCGGCGAGGCAAGGCCTGTCGCGCGTGACCTTGGCGGCTCAGATCCACGCCCTGGGCTTCTATGAGCAAGCCGGGTTTCACGTGGTCGGCGAGCCGTTCATGGACGCCGGCATTCCGCATCGATCGATGGCGAGAGACCTGCTGTTGCCGCAGGCCGGTCCGGAGAGGCGATGATTTCGTTCCCGCCGGAGAACTCGGCGGCTCAGATCCCCTGCCGAAAGCTGCGACAGGAAACGCTTTCACCGGGCTTTCCGCCCCCCCAACCTGATGCACCTGTATCGCTCTCATCGCGAAAACCTATGCGGCCAGAGATCCACGTGATCGAAACGACGTCGTATCAAACGTGTATCACACCTATTCAACGTATGCGCGCGGCATCGACATGGTCAATGGGCGCCTACCACTACCTTGATCTGGTGCCCAAGGGCCGAGACGAGGGCGATCAAGGCCCATCCTGGCTGCGTCGCCATGATGAATACGGTCGGTAAGCATTGCTTGTAGGTGATGATGAACTCGGACGCGGTGGATGGCTGGCGGGGCTGAGGCGGCAGGTCGAATACAAGAGTTGTGTTGGGTCGCATCGGTTCTTGTGCTGCTATTTCATCCCACAGGATGTCGGTCTTCCAAAGATCAGACCATAGATGAATGATGGGATACAAAAGCCCGTGCTGACATTCACAAACGCGGCGGCCACTAATGCCCATCCGACAATCTGACCGGATAGAAGCCGGCCGGACTGAAAGCACCAGGCCGCCACAACCAGCATGAGCGTAGCCAGCAAGCAAGCGAACCGGCGCGGCAACGGATAACGGGGAAGCCGCGGCCCGCCAGTCACATACCGCACACCGTGCGTATAGAGAAGATCGAACGGATGTCCCGGTAACAGCGCTCCCAGCAACGCGAAGGGAACCAACAGCCACAGCACCGTGGCAGACTGCAGCACCGTGCCGATTGCCGCCCAGATCATACAGATCGCCGGCGACAGCCGGAGCCAGCAGTTCACCTGCTTGATCATCTGGTCATCCAGCCCAAGGAAACCCTGCGCCTCTATACGACCACGAACAATCGGCGACATATCACTCATGGCTCCCTCCCACGAGACATGTGCAACTGTTCCGAAGATGCTCAATGCCCTACCGGTATGATTCAGCGAGCGTCAAGAAAGCAGGCGGAAGTCGGAAAGCATACGGGACAGGTACGGGACGCGGTGGGCGGCGGATGATCCCGCGAGAAAAACAGCCTGTCCCTTCTCATCATCCTGCGCGGGACTACGTAATGGGATACGACCGAGGGCTCCAGGCCAGACTATCCGAGGCGGAAGTTCATGGTCGGAAGATTGGCGAACTACTGAGGGGCTCAAGCAACTTGGCCGTCAGCCTGTCGTAAAGGAAATTGTTCTCTGACCCAATTTGTCGCTATTAAGACGTCCTCGCAAGTGGGGCTAGCTCATCTTGCCCCTGGGATGCTTCGGGCGGGATGTCGTCCGGGGGAACGTCACGAATCTGAATCGAGTCGACCCGTTGCTTGGCCAGGACGTCCGAGATGATCACGACCTTGTCCCCGACCTGAAACTGTTCACGGTCCTTTAGGATCCGGAACGCCGTTTGCAGCGTCTTTTCAGGGTCCGAGCTGAAATCGATCTTGAAAGGAAAGACACCGCGGTTGAGCATCATGGTCCGTCGGGGTTGGCTCATGTTGGTAAAGGCGAAGATGTTGGTGGAGAACGGACGGCAGTTTGCGACGAGATCGGCCATGAGTCCCCGTCTGGTGATCACGACGATTCCCTTGGCCTTGACCCCCTCGGCGAGCTGAACGGCCGCCGCCGCCAGTTGCTGCTTATTTCCCGCGTTGCGCAAGTGTTTCGCAAACTGCAATCCAGGTATCGTTTCGGATTTAAGCGCAATCTTGCGGAGGTATTCGACACACTTCACCGGATACTTCCCCACCGTGGTTTCCCCGGACAGCATGACGGCATCGACTTCTTCATAGATCGCATTGGCGACGTCGGTGACCTCGGCGCGGGTGGGGTGCGGATTGTGGATCATGGATTCGAGTAGATGGGTCGCCACGATCACGCGTTTTCCGTACTCGGCGCACATTTGTACGATCGTGCGCTGGACATTCGGCAGATCTTCCATGTTGATCTCCACCCCCAGATCTCCACGCGCGACCATAATGCCGTCCGATTCTTTGATGATCTCTTCCAGGTTCCGGACCCCCTCCTGGTCCTCGATCTTCGCGACGATCTTCACCCTCCCGACCTTATCACCCATGAGCGTCTTGAGCTGCTGGATATCGCCGGCCTCGCGCACGAAAGAAAGGGCGATGAAGTCCACATCCAGTTCCAGGCCGAACAGGATATCCTTGGTGTCCTTTTGCGTAATCGCCGGCAGATTGACACGGATCCCCGGGAGATTGACGTGGCGCTTGCTCTTCAAGAGGCCACCGTCCAGGACACGGCACCGCATGTGGCGCTCTTTCTTCTCCAGCACCTCGAAATTGATCAGCCCGTTGTCCACGGTGATTTTATCCCCGACGTTGACCGCCTCAAGCAAGTCCGCATAGTCGATGTGGATGGAGCTCTCTTCAACGTCCATCGGCCCGCGCGTGGTGACGGATACGATGGCGCCCTGCCTCAGATCGAGCTCGTTGGATAGGTCCCCGGTGCGAATCGACGGGCCTTGCGTGTCCAAGAGGATGGGTATGGGAAATTTCACCTTCTTGTTGAGTGTCTTGATGTGCTGGATGACCTTGGCGTGGGAGTCGTGGTCGCCGTGGGACATGTTCAGTCGCACGATATTCATGCCGGCCTCGTACATCTTCTGCAACATTTCGTAGGATGCCGTGGCCGGGCCGATCGTGCAGATGATGCGTGTCTTTTGCATGCGTGCTCCCTGGGACCGTGACCTATCCCCCCTCGCCGAGGTGAAGCCCACAGACTGATGACGACTTCATACGGCGGGATACGAGAAGAACCGGGGCCATTCTACTTTTTCTGGTCGGCCTAGTCTATCGTTGTGCGAGGTGAAGGGAGCGGAGCGCCGCGAAATGGGATCGGACGGTTTTTCATTCGACGAAAATCAGAATGCCCCGTTATCTTCTTCTACTTTTCCGGACTGGCCCGGACCATCACTGCGTTAGGTGACGTAAGGAAGGGGAGCAAGGAGCAGGCCCGCCACGCGCCGCGAAATGTTCCACAAACAAAGACTCCCGACCTTCTCATTCCCGGCAATCAGCATAACAGTGGACGCCAAAACGCCCGATTACCTTCACGTAGAGTTGACAAATTCTGGCGGTCGATGTGCCACATCTCAGTGTTTCTTACTCGCAGCATGCCTTTTCTTTCCACCCACTTTACACCGTTGGCCGTGTATGCGAGCGCACAAATTCTTTTCCACGCCTTATTCGGATAGGCTTTACCATAGAATCGCAAAGCCTTTTCGATGAAACGCAATACGTTCCCCCTATGGTCTGGTGCAACCACAATCGACGCGATATAAAATGACGATTCCGGACCTGCGGCGTGGACGCCTTGTGGTGTAATCTGTCTTTCGTCTTTGGCTGCCAATAAGTGATCATAGTGTTCATCACTGATAGGAAAGGCATCGATGTATCCCACAATATTCTCTCTGGAGACCATGACAAAGAAGCACTTCGGGTTAATTTGTAACCATTCTCGGAGTCTATCTTTGGTGAAGGCGTATCTGGTAGGTCCGTAGATCTCCACCGCCAACTGGTGAATCTGGTTGATATCGCAAGCGTCGGCACGTCGAAACCGATATTTGTCCGATGGCAGACCGAAAGGATCACCCCAACGAGTATTCACGACTTCATCTATCAAAGCTTGATAGGCTTCTTTCGGTGCTGACTGGACGCAAATAATAGATCCGACATCAGAAATTAGTTGGGAAAGCTGTGCCGGGTTGTCTGCGCGGAGAATGTTTAATCCGGAGAGAGGGCCTCGAAGTTCGGACAGCCGAGTCCCAGGAGTTACCAGAGGCACCAAGTATCTCCCGCATCCCCAGCGAGCACCCAATTCGAAGAGCACATACGTAGAACTCAAACTTGCATTCGAAAGAATGCAAATAAACGCATCTGCATCGCAAACTTCCTCGCGAAGCCTTTTGTTGACTTCAATGCCAGCAGGAAGTCTATACCCATCGACGCTGCTGCACCGAACTAGTTCAGGCTGAAGCCTCAATGAGATGCATAGCAAATGGGCTAGGCGACCTGCGAGATGTTGGTCTTCAGAAGAGTGGCTGATGAAGATCCGAATTGCGTTCATCTGCTTCGTTCCCCGCTCCGCAGTCAATCGCTAATCAGGTTGTTGATTCCCTTGAGGTTGCCCATATTTCGAGACGTTCTTTGACCGGATCGGACTCCTTCTTCGGCGGTCTGGGTCTCATGGCAGTATCCGAGAGGTTCGTTCGGCGTCAGGTGGCCGAGCGAGCCAGGAGGCCGGCCCGCCACGCGCCGCGAGGTAGGTTCTGGTCCCTCTTCTTTTCACCCGTTGTCTTTAAGCCATGAGTCTCCGCCACAGTCTTGTCGTAGCTGGACAGGCGGGCATTTGACGCTGGCGTAGGAACAGAAGACGCAGCAGTCGCCAGACTTCGGCCGAAGAACTGTGTGACACGATTCGCACTCAAAGAAGACAAGGCACGCATCCGTCGGCATCTCTGCCTCAGTCCGCGTCCCACAGTTCGGGCAGGTAACTACTGACCGCGTGATGATCTCCATGCAATCTCCTGCAACATGGCAGTGCAGTCTCGCGACCTGGGGTGGGCAAGTCTACTGCAAAGTCGGAGACGTATCCATAGGTCTGGAGGCGAAGAGGGGGCGGGGTGGGGACGCGAGCAACGGGGGGGGTGGAAAAGGGGTCGGGAGTCTTTGTTCATGATCCCTTTGGTCGCCCGCGGGGTCGCAACGTGGACTCCATCCCGAATCGTTTGGCCATTCGGCGCACCCACCCTTCTTCGCCGAAGGGCCGGCCGCGTTGCACACTGAGCCGCAGCGCCTCCAACTCCGACGCCGATTCCGGCCGATTCACCCAAGCGACCCAGTTCCGCGGACGCCCCACCGGCCAGTCGCTGAGCCAACCCGTCACTTTGGGATCGGCCTGCTCCCGGCGCCACAGACTCGACCATTGCCAGTCTTCCGCACAGCCTACGAGCTTGGCCCGCCGCGCATTGCGCTCGATATACCGGGCCACCGTGAGAAAATGCTCGTCGGTCTGCACCGGAAAGGACTTGAAGCGCCCCTGGTAGACCGGCCCGGTCCCCGCGGTCTTGTGATGGGCATGCCACCGTTGCGTATGGGTCACGGTGATCCACCGCAGCACCTCGGAGAGCTCCCCGTCGTGCCGAGGCCAGAGCAGGAGATGCCAGTGATTGGGCATGAGACAGTACGCGGCCAGGCGAATGCCGGTGTGGGCGTGCACCTCGGCCAGAATCTTTTCGAACGCCGCATAGTCCGTCGGTTTCTCGAACAAGGGCAGCCGCCCCACCCGGCGGTTGAGCACATGGTAGGCCAGGGCACCAGCAGCAAGACGCGGACGGCGGGGCATGCGCGCTTTCTACCACCAGCGCCCGGGCCTGTCAAGAAAAGACTCCCGACCCCTTTTCTTCAGTCGCCCATTGGTCCTGACCCGCCGTTTCTTTTTATGCGGGAATCTTTGCGGAGCTGCCTTTAACTCGCGCACGTACCGTCCCTCGCTGCCGGCCACGTGGCGCCTTGCGAACCGTCACTTCCACGTCCTGCCCCAACAACGAGAGAAAATGCACGAGGCGCTCGATGGAAAAGCCGGCCATCTGACCAGCCAGGAGTTTTGACACCTTGGCCTGGTCAATGCCCAACCGTGCCGCCGCTTCGACTTGCTTCCAACCCCGATCCTTAATGGATTCTTGAAGGGCCAGAAGCAGACTGCTTTTCAGCATCAGTTCAGCGGACTTTTCCTCTGAGAAGCCCAAGTCTCGAAACACATTGCCGCTGCTCTTGGTGACGATAGTGCGGGTCATGGGTGCTGCTCCTTTCTCCATCGCAGTAGGTCGTGATATCGCACTTGTGCCAACCTGAGATCGCCCTTGGCGGTTTTCTGCGACCGTTTTTCGAAGGCATGAAGCACGTACACCGCCTCCACGAACTTTGCCACATAGAGGACCCGATAGGTTCCGCTTTCGTCCCAGATTCGAATTTCTTGCACCCCTGGGCCGACCGTTGGCATCGGCTTCCAATCATCCGGCTCCTTGCCTTGCTGTACTTTGAAAAGTTCATGCCCTGCGGTCTCCCTGACGCTTTCGGGAAACTCTCGCAGGTCTTCTCGCGACGATCCAACAAAGTGAACCGGCTTCATCGATCCATTCCATCGCTTTCACCATACCAGTGCGGTACGGGTACGCCACGGTACTATACTATGCCATAACTGGCATATCAGCAAGTGGTTCGCCGAGTAATGGGCTTGGCGGATCTATGGCTTCGATGGGGAGCGGGTGGCTACGGCGAGGAGAATAACGCGGATCTCGTGGAGCGTATTTCGTATCTCGTTCTCGGAAACGAAAGCAGGAGAACCGCGCGACGAACGTTACGGGCACCGGCGGAAGGCCGACGAGATACGCTCCTGAGCGCCGAAGCTCGCCCGGGGCGGAGGCGCTTCACGAGTGACGTTTCACGAACTCGGCCCGTCACGCGCCGCGAAATGTGTGATTGCAAGACCTGAGCCTCAGTCTTTCGGAAACCGCGGCGATCCTGTCAAGAAAAGAC
>JAHFEW010000119.1 GCA_023248215.1 Nitrospira sp. | reverse complement strand
GGAGCGGTCGAATGCCATACGATCACGTTCCGCTCTTTATCGGCGCAATGACGGTGTGTGTCGCGCCGTTTCGAGCCGACCGAGGAGAAACCTCGCCGGTGAAGATATTCGATTACCTGGCTTGCGGGAGACCAGTTGTCGCGAGTGCCATTCCGTCGGTGACCGGACTCTTTTCTCGTGCGAATGGAGTGGTTCTGGTCGAGCCCGATCGTGCCGATGCGCTGGCCGAAGCAGTTTTGGATCTCCTGGCACGCCCTGACGAGGCATGCCGATTGGGAGGCGATGGGCGCATCTTTGTCGAGCAACGGTTTGGGTGGGATACGATCGTTCGCACGTTACGTGACATGGTGGGACAGATTGTTCCACACGATCATGACCCTCATCGGATTGTGGGTCAATAATGGAGGTGGGGGAGCATGAGTCAGCCTACGACAGGTCACACAGGCGGAACTACGCCAGAGGAATTATATCTGTATTTGATGAAGCAGTGCCTCACACGGATGCTGTGGAGAGAAAAGTATCGGCCGATGACGTCGTCGGCCAGCGGATGGCGCAGACTCATGTTGGGGCCGCTCCAATCGATGTTGCGCCAGGTGCAGTTGGAGGTTGTTCGCATTGAACCCGATCCGACTGACGCGAGACAGGAAGGACGTGATTGGCCGCTTGAAGCGGAGACGATGGTCGGATTGAAGCGGCTGGATAATCTCCAACACTGTGTGACGTCTGTGATTCGGGATGATGTGCCCGGAGATCTGATCGAAACCGGCGTGTGGCGTGGCGGATCGTCGATTCTTATGCGCGCCGTTTTGAAAGCCTATGGGGACTGTTCGCGAAAGGTCTGGCTGGCCGATTCCTTTCGTGGATTGCCACAACCTGATCCGGCTCGCTACCCGGTTGATCACGGTGACACGCTGTGGACCTATAAAGAGTTGGCGATTCCGTTAGAGCAAGTGAAGGCCAATTTTGCCCGCTACGGGTTGTTGGATGAGCAAGTGGCATTCCTGCCGGGCTGGTTCCGCGACACATTACCGACCGCGCCGATCAATCAATTGGCGGTCTTGAGGCTCGATGGTGATTTGTATGAGTCGACCATGGATGCGTTGGTCGCACTCTATCCCAAGGTGTCGACGGGGGGATATGTGATCGTCGACGATTACGCGTTGCCGACCTGTCGCGCTGCCATCGATGATTTTCGTCGGGCGCGAGGGATTACTGATCCGATCCATCAGATCGATTGGACAGGGGCCTTCTGGCAGCGCTCGACGGAGGAAATGGGCGCGAGCGTTTCACAAGGCCAAGCTGTACTGCATGCCGCCTCATAAATAAAGCCCGCTATGAACATTCTGGTCTTTTGTGACGAGGAGCTTGGAACCGCCGGTGGGGGAAGCCTGCAGGTCGTGCAGTTCGTGCGCGCGCTTGCGGCCCGAGGACATAAGCTACGGATGGTGGCGCCGAGGCCGCCTGGCGGCATGAATGATGATACCGCGTTAGCTGGCGCGCGGGGGGTATGGGTATGGGTTCCGCGCGTACCGGTGATTAGACCATGGGCCTATCTGATCGGCTCGGCGATCGCGCTGTTCCAGACGATGTGGCGAGAGAAGCCGGATGTGATGCTGTGGTTTGATTCACCGGGTCAAGTCGCTCCCTTGATCTGCGCAAGTGTGATGCGGTGCCCCTATGTGCTGTTTGTCAATGGATTGCCGGGAGAGGAATTGGCTGGTCTGTGGGGATGGAAACCCATCCGTAACGCGATTCAATGGACCTTGAGGGTGGCGGTGCAGCGGTCACAGGCGGTTGTCAGTGTGTGCCGGGAAATTCCACTCTGGATGCAGCGAGAGTGGGGCGTTGCGCCTCATCGTTGCCAGGTGATTCGAAACGGGGTCGATCCTTCCGCCTGTTTGCCTCGGCAAAAGGAAGATGCACGTCGCCGGCTCGGACTTAGCCCTGACGGGCAGTACATCGGATTTGTCGGTGGGTTTTTCCCCTGGCATGGGCTGAACACCCTTATTGAAGCTATGACGATAGTCTGCCGTGAATGCCCGACCGCGAAGCTCCTGCTTGTCGGTGATGGTCATACACGGCCTGAGCTTATAGCGTTGGCGCGTCAACGAGGTCTTAAAGATGCCGTGTCGTTTGTGGGGCGTGTGGGATTCGAAGAGGTACCGTGGTGGATTGGGGCAAGTGACGTGTGTGTAGTGCTCCATCGTCCGGTCCGTTTCTATCCCGGCGATTCCATGAAGCTCTGGGAATACCTGGCTTGCGCGAGGCCTGTGGTCGCGACGGCTGGCGAGGGCTATGGCGATTTAGTGGAGAAGTTGGGCGCCGGGTTATCGGTGAAGGGAGACGACCCTGTGGCGCTCGCTGAGGGAGTGCTTCGCGTATTCCGTAATCCTGCTTTGGCGAAGAAGATGGGACAATCCGGGCGTGCTGCCGTTGTGCACTCTCATACGTGGGACGCGAGAGCGGTGGAACTGGAACACGTGTGCAGCGTGGCACTTGCTGCGACGCGGTGAACAGCATGCTGACGAGTGGCGATATAGCTGTGACAGAGTCTCGAGCGAAGCAGGCCATGGCTGAGCCAGCCTCGCCTCGTTTACGCCATCGAATTCTCCAGGCTGGTGGATGGGCTGGGACCGGATTTGTGTTGGATAAAGTGATTGCGGCGATCCAGTTTATGGTGCTGGCTCGCCTGTTGGTCCCGGCCGATTTTGGCGTGATGGCTGCATCCGCCACTATTGTTCTGGCATTCATGACAATCAGTGAGGTCGGCCTGGAAGCGGCCTTGATTGCCAAAGCTAAGGTTGATCATGAGGATTTGTCGGTCGCATGGACTATAGCGCTTGCGCGGGGATTCGCCATGGCAGTGTGTCTATGGGCAGCGGCTGATGTGATTGAACAGGCAATGCAGATGCCGCAACTAGCGTCAGTCTTGCGGGTTCATGTCTGGGCGGTTGTGCTACAGGGATTCCGCAGTCCGGTGATGGCGATCCTGTTAAAAAATCTAGATCTTCGGCGGCGAGTTTCCATGGATCTTGTCAGGCGTCTAATTGAAGCCGGTACGACCATCGGCCTCGCCCTATGGTTCCGGAACGTGTGGGCATTGTTGGCCGGACAACTCGTCGGGGTTTGTGTGGGCAGTTTCCTGTCGTTCTGGGTGGCACCGTTTCGTCCGCGTCTGTCGCTGAGCAAGCAACGGCTCATCGAGTTCTTGCGCTTCGGTGCGTATGTAAATCTGACCAGCCTCCTTGTTTTTTGCGTAACGAGCGGCGGTGAATTCGTGGTGGGACGGGTGCTCGGGCCCGAGGCCCTGGGCTTCTATATTCTGGCTTTGGCCCTTCCCGTCATGATCGGGATTCGTGCCCCGATTCTTATCACCCAAATCAGTATGCCCGTCTATTCCCAACTGCAACTCGATAAGTCGGGAACAGTCAGAACGTTCGGCATGCACTTTGGCCTGTTGGTGCTGGTATTGTCTCCCCTGGGAGTCATCATGGCGGTCGCTGCTCCGGAGATTGTGCGCTTGCTAGGTGGCGAGAAATGGATGGAAGCCGCAGAGCCATTAAGAGTGCTATCGATTTTTATGCTGTGCAGTGGAATAACCGAGGCCATGGGGTCTCTTCAGTATGGTCTCGGACGGCCGGAGCTGCCGCTGCGAGTATGGATCGGACAGTTTGTCATATACGCGGCAGCCATCGTTCCGCTCACAAATCTTTTTGGATTAGTCGGAGCAGCTTGGGCGTTGAGCTTGAGCTACCTGTGCGGATGTGGCCTATATGTGTTCTATACGAGCCGGCTGTTGGGAGCGGAGGCCTGGCCTGTACTCAGCCCGCTTGTCCGAACGTTGCTTCCTCTGGTTGCTGGTCTGAGCCTGTACCTCCTCGTTCGGGACACAGTAGGGAGCACAGAGCTGGCTCTCTGGATGCTGCTGGCCTTGGCCGCATTAGGGGTAGGGATGTATTTGCTCTATGTCTGGTGGGTCGAGTATCCACGACTCTTGAAACTGTGGCAGGCCTGAATGGAGAGGCAAACTGTGCCGATAGATGTCACCATTGCGATCGTAAACTGGAATACACGGGCGTTGCTTGAGCAGTGCCTGGCCTCGCTCTCGGAAGGAGTGACGGGCATCAGTGCCAAGATCGTGGTGGTGGACAATGCATCCAAGGATCGTAGTGCTGAGATTGTCAGGGATCGATTCCCTCAGGCCACCGTGATGGCGAATGAGGCCAACCTGGGGTTTGCGCGTGGGAATAACCAAGCCTATGTCCAGGCAGAAGGTCGATACTTCCTTCTGTTGAATCCCGACACGATCGTACGTCCGGGAGCAGTCGCAGTGATGGTGCAGTTTTTGGACAAGACACCAGAGGCCGCTGGGGTGACCTGCAAGTTGGTCAACCCAGACGGAACATTTCAACGGATCTACACGAGGCTTCCCTCATGGCGATATGTGCTGGCTGTCCATACGGTAGTCCGGTCGTTCTGGCCGCAGAATCGGTTCGTACGACAGTTCTATATGGAAGATGATTTGTTCGATCGAGTCATCGCGGTCGAACAGCCATCGGCCTCGTGCTTGATGATTCGACGGGCGGCGTTTCCAGGTTCCGTACTCTTCGATGAGCGGTTTCCAATTCTGTTCAACGACACCGATTTGTATCGACGCCTCCGGGATCAAGGCGGTACGTTCTACTTCTTGCCTGAGGGAGAAGTCGTGCATTACAGGGGGGCTGGCGGAGTTGGACAAATGGGCGATGATGGAATTATCGATTATCTAATCTGCCTTGTCCGCTATTACCGAAAACATAATGGATGGATCGCGGCGTCTGTCCTCTGGACCCTGCTCACAATCAGTTCGATCCTGAGTCTGGCTGGTGGCCTCATCAAGGTGATGCTCGGATTGAGAACGATTGGCTGGCTGCGTCACGAGTATGGGCGTCGATTCCGGTTAGTTCGAGGCTGTGAACGGTTTGTTTATCCGCCCGGATTCATTCCTCATGTTCCAAGCTGGCCGGAGTCGCAAGGATTGACCTCATGAGCGTCCACCGAGAAATTCTTGAAAACTGTCTATTGTGTGGAAAGGCCGGAGAGACTCTTCATGCCGGTCTTAGCGACAGACTGGAAACTGAAGAAGGTGGATTCGGACTTCGGCGCTGTGCCTGCTGTGGCTTTATGTGGTTGTCTCCACGTCCTGGGCGAGAGGAGCTACCCGCGTTTTATCCGAGCGACTATTATTCCTATCAAGTACCCGAAGCAGTAATCGGGAATGCCGGGGTGGGGAGAGGCATGCGCGACACAATCCGGCGACTCATCCTCAGCGAGACGTTCGGATATACCCATCTGAGAGCCCGCACGCGGTGGATCTCCCTGGTCGGACGGATGCTGGGAGGGATTCCTCCACTACGGCATCGGGCTGCCTTTGGTTGGGAAGAACTCTGTCCATTCTATGTTCCGAACGGCCGACTGCTTGATGTGGGGTGTGGAGCGGGGACCTACCTTGCTCGGATGCGCGAACTGGGGTGGGATGTCTATGGGGTCGATTTGTCGCAAGACGCAGCGCGTGTTGCCAAGGAGCGATACGGCATTCCCGTCGAGGTGGGCATGCTGCCCGAGGTCCGATTCCCTGATGGCATGTTCACGGTTGTGACGATGAGCCACGTGATTGAGCATGTACCGGATCCATTAGTTCATCTCGCGGAGTGCTGGCGGATCCTCGCGCCTGGGGGCCAACTCATTATTAAGACGCCCAACATGGTGAGCTTTGCGAGTCGGATTTTCGGGAAGGACTGGATGGCCCTCGACCCCCCCAGACACCTTGTTCTGTTTACTCCATCCACACTCCGCGCCTGTGTGGAGCGGACTGGGTTTCGCGTTATTCGTGAGCGAAGTCATCCCTACCTGGCAAGTTTTAATGCGCAGATGAGTTTATTCATTCGGCGGCAAGGTCATGCGAGGGGATTGATGGATGTGTCGAACACGGGATCATTGGCTCGGTTTCTTGGATGGGTCGAGCGTGCGTTACTTCCGATATGGCGCTGGGCCGGGAATGAGTTGCGTCTTGTGGCGGTAAAACATTGAGGGGTGTGACCTCTGACTGCTGAGGTCTTGGAGGTTCTTACGTGCTCGTTGGAGTCAATAGCTGGGCGATGGGAAGCGGCCTGCGACATGGGTTTTTGACCTATCTCAGCAATATCCTGAAAGCCCTGAGGTCGCGGTATGACGGACATCAGTTTCTGGAGTGGTCCTGCCGGACCGGACCGCAGTGGCGCATGCCGTGGCAGCCGGGTATCTCGCGCGACGACTGGTGGAGTCGTCGCTGATTCAGCATGCACCCAAGCAGTGTGCGGCAGCGGCGTGATGAACTGTGTTTTTAGCCTGGTATAACGGCATGAAAATTGGTATCGACTGTCAGGCATTCGGCGCAGGCCTGCGTCATGGGTTCACGACGTACGTCGGCAATCTATTGGTCGCGCTCAGGCACCGCTATCCTGACAGTGAGTTTCTCGAATGGCCCTGCCGCTACCACGCAGGCTGGCGCATTCCCCATCAACTCTGGTGGGACCAGGGACGGGTTCCGTGGCGTGGGTTACGAGGCGGCGTGGATGTCATCCATCAGCCGGCGTTCTCGGGCGCGCTGTGCCGGGCGCAACCGCTGGTGTTGACCGTGCACGATCTGCTCTATGCGCGGCATCCCGAGTGGCTGCCGACCTGGCGGGCCCGATGGTATTGGGCCACATGGATTCCCTTGACCGCCCGCCACGCCTCAGCGGTGATTGCCCCATCGGAAGCGACTAAACAGGATCTTGTCACATTGGCCGGTGTGCCGTCCGACCGTGTCATCGTGGTCCCGCATGCGGTAGATCCTCTGTTCTCCCAGAGGCCATCGAATAACAGGATACAAGCCTATCGTGCGCGGCAGGGTCTGACCGAACCCTATGTGCTCTATGTTGGCGCCATTGATCGCCGCAAAGATTGGCAGGGATTACTCAAGGGGTTTGCACACATGCGGCGAACATATTCATCGTTCCGGCTAGTCATCGCCGGGCATGTCAGCGGACAACGATCTGATCTGACTGAAGCCATCAGGACCGCGGACCTGGGAAGCGCGGTCGTCTTGGTGGGCCATGTTCTCGATCAGGATTTACCGGCGCTCTATGCGGGGGCCGAGCTGTTTGTCTATCCCTCTTGGTGGGAGGGATTTGGATTGCCTCCGTTGGAAGCGATGGCCATGGGCGTGCCGGTGATTGCCTACAAGACGTCATCGTTGCCGGAAGTGATGGGGGATGCCGGGATACTGCTGGATAGGCCGTATACCCATACGGCATTGGCTGAGAATATGGAGCATCTGATCGCGGATCAGACGCTTCGCAGCAAGCTGATCGAAAAGGGGTTTCGTCAAGCTGCCACATTCAGTTGGGAGCGGGCGGCTGAGCAAACCATGGCGGTGTACGAAGGATGCGTCAACTCATGAGCGCAGAACCACGGGCGACACATTCCAACGAGGTCGCTGATTCGATATCCGATCGCGCGGGGGTGTGTGCCCGTCTGTGCCGGCGCGTCACCCAGACGTTGACTGAACGCTGGCTCGGCGGGGTGCATGCCGGTTTGGTCGTCAAAAGTTTGTATCTCCAACGCGCCGTGGGAAAGTATCTGAAGAACGGGCAAAAGACAGTTCTGGACGCCGGGTGCGGTCCCGAAGGCCAGTTGGCTGCCTTGCTGGCCACGCGTTATCCGAGGTGTTCCGTCGAAGGCATGGATCTATATTGCGCAAGTTCCGGCACCAGGTCGAATGTGTTTCTCAGGGAAGCCGACTTGGGCACTCTCACGAAAGTCTCGGCGTACGATCTGGTCTATTCCCTTGACGTGTTGGAGCACATTCATGATTATGCCGACGTGTTGGATCGCCTCGTAAGGGCGTTACGGCCTGGCGGGTTACTTTTCATCCATGTTCCCAGCGCAGAGCAGCGCAACTGGTTCAAGGCGACAGACGCAGAGGCAGCCAACGATTTTCGCGAACACCGTGCCGGCGACGATCATGTGCGTGAGGGGTTCGAGAAGGCGGCGCTGATCGCCGACCTGGAGCGGCGTTCGGTTTCGGTCGTCGAGGCGCGGTGGACGTTCAACGGGCTGACCGCGTGGGTCAAAGAAGTGTTTTCGCTGGGGGAACGACGGGGTGTGCGAGGCATCGGGCTGGTTCTCCTCCCTGCGGTGGTGCTGTCTGTGATGGCCGAAATGGTGATGGCTCCGCGTCGAGGAAACGGCTTCTGCGTGTTGGGGGTAAAGAAAGGCCCTGGTGCTTCATGAATTCTTCCGCTGCCCACCAGCGTGAACGCTACGATGAGGAATGGAACGGATTGAAAGCCGAGGCCACGTCGTTTGCTGGCGTGCGGCGGTACGATCCTGGCAGCCTGCGCAGTCTCGCTCTGCGGCCGATTCGGTATTGGCTCGGTGGCCTGGTCAGTCGGCTTCAAGGTGCGCTATCGCTGAAGGCAATAACTCCAGAAGATATCGAGTATGAAGTAGGTGTGGCTAGTGATAGGAACCTCAGCGGGATTTGCAAGAAATGATACAAGTCAGCGATAAGAGTCTAGGTGGACGATGGTCTCCCACCATGCTGTTGATGGTGGCCTGTGTGCTTGGCCTGCTGGCGCGAGCCTGGACGATCCTTCACACGGTACGACAAGGATATGCCATCGATGATCTGTTCGATGCGTTGGCCTGGAATCTGGCGACGACCGGCTCTTTCAGTATGGATGGGACGGCACCATCGGCCCATGTCGGTCCTCTCTACCCGGCGATCCTGGCGGCATTCTATGCTGTGGCCGGGCACAGACCTGAGTGGGTGCTGTACCTGCATGTCGGTTTCGATATCGCCGCCAGTTTCTGCATCTACCTGGTGGGGGCTAGGCTCTTTCGTCCATGGATTGGGGCGCTTGCGGCGGCAGCCCTGTTTCTCTACCCCGCCTATTGGACGTATGATCCTCGAATCAGGAGTGAGAGTCTTCTGACATGTCTTCTTAGCGCGTGGTTGTGGTGTATGGTTCTCTGCCATTCCTCACCACGTCTGTCTTATTATGTGGGAGCCGGCTTGCTGGCCGGCCTCACCATTCTGTGCAAACCGGTGGCGATCTTGCTTGCCGTAGCGCTGATCGGTCTCGCCTGTCTCAGTACGGATTCCGTCCGTCTGCGGATGGCTCGCATAAGCCTGTATCTGCTTGCGTGTCTACTTGTGGTTCTACCCTGGACGGTGCGGAACTATCGGGCGTTCGACCTGGTGATTCCTGTCTCTGCTGGAGTCGGCGCTGGACTTTGGATGGGCAGTGATTCTTTATCGCGGGGGAGTTGGCCCATGCCTTATGAGACCGAGACGCAGATTTGGAAGCGCGCCGGGATTACACCCTTGCCCTATGCCCATGCGATGTATGACGTTTCGACCGATCGGATTTTGCGCGCGAAGGGATGGGCGCGTATTACAGCAAAGCCTGTTCTGTACCTCTGGCTGACCCTGACACGCGCGTTCGATTTCTGGATCGGGAATTCCTTCTACCTGGTCAGCTCGGATCAAGGATTTATGCAGGGGTTCACTACGGATGCTGCCGACCGAGGCTGGCTGGTCGCTATCTACAGCGTGGCGAAGCGACTGCTGCTGATTCCTGGATTGGTCGTGTTGGCGCTCTGGAGCGCCTGGTCCCATCGGTCTCGCTGGCGGGAGCTTTTGCCGCTCTATATATTCCCGATTGGCCTGATGCTCGGCTATATTCCGTTCACAGTGGAAGCTGGCCGGTATGCGCTGCCTGTGCTACCGTGCCTCATGGTCCTATCGGTGGCAGTGTTGGCGCAGAAGGGTCTTTCCGTTCTGTCTCTGCGCCGTATGGAATCTCGTTGCATGAGGCCTGAATCGAATGGGTTATGACCTCACCAGAAGCCAGTTCGATCGCTGGGTGCGAGCATACCAGCCATCGCAGTATCACACGTTGGGAGTGAATGACGCGCGTTTCACCACACCGATGAATCACGCATTGAAATGTCGAGATCGTCTGCATGTCGCGCTTCGAAGCGGATTGCAGCGGTTGCCGACAGGACCACAGACGATCGTGGATTTCGGTCCCTTCCCGGGCAGCCTGTTGCGTCTCTTGCGTGGGATCGAGCCGACGAGAGCGGCGCATCTATTCGGCGCCGGGCTGATGACCAGTCCCGAGTTCGTGCAGTTCATGAGACAGGATGCCGATGTGGAGATTCTCACCGTCAATCTTGATCCGGCCGGGCAACAATTCAAGTCCAAAGGGTACCGGGAAAAAGTACCGCTGCCCGACCATTCCGCGCAGCTCGTGTTTGCGCTGGAGATCGTCGAACGCCTCACCTCGCCCTTTCATCTGCTGGCAGAGGCGTATCGCGTGCTTGGATCTGGCGGCCATGTGGTGCTGACGACGCCGAACGTGACGCGCATTGGAAATATCTTCAAGCTTCTCATCGGTCG
>JAHFEW010000118.1 GCA_023248215.1 Nitrospira sp. | reverse complement strand
CTCATCCACTCTTGAATTCGTTCCTGCCATCAGCTATCAGCCATAGGCTCCCGCGTGCGTGCCTGCCATCGGCCATATGCTGTAAGCCATAAGCTCTTGATTCCCCGCCTAAGCCATTAGCTCAGATCCCTAGACGAGATACGCTTCCCGATTCGCACGCCCCACAGGCGAGAAGGCGATGCTGGCCACCCTTACAACATCCTGATAAACTGGGCGCCGCCAACTCGGCCTGGGTCAGGGATCGAGGACTACGTATGCCGCGCAACGATCAGGCTGTACGTCTGTTGGTCGTACTGAAGCAGCTGGAGGCTTCGCGGCAGGGACTCACCCTGGAGCAACTGGGCGAGTCGCTCGCACCAGGTTCGACCAGGCATCCCCGCACCCTTCGTCGCGATCTCGCTGCGTTGGAAGAAGCCGGCTATCCCTTGGTCACCGAGCGGATCAACGGCCACACCTGCTGGCGGCTCATGGAGGGATTTCGCAACGTCCCTGGGCTGCGGTTCTCGCCCTCGGAACTGATGGCGCTGACCTTTAGCCGCCGGCTCATCACTCCGCTCGAAGGCACTGAACTCCACACCTCGCTGCAATCCGCGCTCGGCAAAGCCGCCGCTGCACTTCCGCCGCAAGGTGTCGCCCTGGTCCAGCAACTCGACGGCACGTTTAGCGTCGGGCTCGGGCCGCACAAACGTTATCGACAACATCGCGACACCATCGATCGCCTCACCAGGGCTATCGCCGACAAGACCACCATTCAAGTGCGGTATGACTCCGCATCGCGAGGCCGAATTACCAGACGCGAAGTCGATCCCTACCGGCTCTGGTATGCCACCGGCGGTCTCTATCTCATCGGCTACTGCCACTTGCGAAGCGAACCCCGCATGTTCGCCGTGGAGCGCATCAAGTCCGTCACGCCCACGGACCATCCTTACCAGATCCCCTTGCACTTCGACCTCGACGCCTTCGTGCAGGACGCGCTCACGGTCATGCGCGGACCCCGCATCGAGGTGGAGCTGGAATTCGACCGGGCGACGGCAGCCTGGGTCAAGGATCGCGTATGGCATGACACGCAGCAGACCAGGCGAGTGAAGAACGGAGGCCTGCGCATGACCCTGTCGGTGGCCGACACGAGGGAATTGGTCGGGTGGGTTCTCAGCTTCGGGAGTGGAGTGAAGGTGCTCAAGCCGGAATCATTGGCTGCGAGGGTCGCAGAGGAGGCTCGGCGAATAGTCGCACAGAGCGAGTGATCGAAAGCGATAGCATCAATCTGCTCCCCACCATTTGATATAGGCCATGGCCTATATCAAGTTGAGCCCTGTAATTGACATAACGATTCACCCCTTGTCCATTCAACAGACTGTTCGAGTGGGTGGCACGAGATCGGTCCGACTCAGCGCGGCGTCCGCAGCCGCCGCGCTGGCCGATCTCTATGCCCTGAATCCCCCGGTAGCGAGCGCGCGTGCAACGTCTCTGGTTGGAGATGATCTGCGGCCATGTCGCTGCAAATCCGGGTATCGAGTCAGAAGGTTTCTAGAACGCGCCGTTTGCTCAGGAAGATGGGTTGGGGAAAGTACATCGGTTGTTTCCGGACGGTCTTCAGACCATAATAGGAACACGGAATATGGCTCTGGTGGCCTAAATGAGAGGACAAGATGTCGAAGGCTGAGCGAATCTTCAAAGAAGCGCAGAAACTCCCGGACACATTGGCACAAGAAGTGTTGGATTTCATCGGATACATTGAAATCAAGCATGGTCTCAGAGATCGACTCACTGAAGAATTGAAACAGGCGCAGGAGCCGGCCATGCGCCATGTGTGGGAAAACCAGGAGGACGAGGTCTGGAATGGCGTGTAAGCCTGGCGACCTGGTCGTGATTCCCTTTCCCTTCTCGGATTTGCAATCAACCAAGAAACGCCCGGTGATGGTCTTAACCCCACCGGATCGGCACACCGATTTCATCGTGCTAGCCATTACCTCTGTCGAACAACAGAATCACGCTCTTCAAATCGAGCCGGCAAACTTGGTGCAAGGGGCACTCCCCAAACCCTGTTGGATCAGATTTGACAAAGTCTTTACCCTTTCCGAGAGCAGCATCGTAAAAACCTTCGGCACCATATCTCCCCAGACGCTGCAACGTGTGTTGCAGGGGCTCTGTTCCGTCGTCGGCTACGCTCGCAAATGATTTGCGACCACATTTCTGAAGACCTCGGCAACTTGATCGACAATCCTTTCTCGCTCGACTCCGCTGCCAGCCATCGGCTCCTATCCCTCGTCGTTCGCGAGATACGCTTCACTGCCGTCGAGCGCGAAGCCGACGAAGATCTTTCGATTGAAAATCAGCTGGACTGTGACCTCCGATGTCACTCAGCCATGATAGCCTCGGGCAGGCCATGAAGATCGCCGGCATCAGTCCGGCGATCGGGCCAAGAAGGAGGACGCCATGCCGATCCCACAACTGATTCTGTGTCTGCTGTTGTGGACATCGTTCATCACGCAGGCCCAAGCCGAAGACCTCGGCAACCTGAGCGCCAATCCATTCGATTTCAATTCCACCGCCAATCCGTTCGGGCAGGGGAGTCCTGTTGCACCGAACGGCGTGAACAATCCATTCAGTCCTTATGGCAGCCCGTTCAGCAACCAATCGGCCACGAATCCCTTCGCCACCGACGCGCCGAAATTATACGACTCCCAGGGGAACTATCGGGGCAAACTCAGCGACAACCCTTACGATCCGGATTCGACCAGCAACCAATTCGGGCGCTACGGCTCGCCGTTTTCTCCGGACTCACTGAACAATCCCTCTGGCGCCGGAAGCCCGTTCCGGTACGATTCGCCGAAGAACCCGTATGGCCAGGGGTGGCGGATTGAGGGGAGTCGGTGAAAGGTCAGTGTTGACCTTGGGAAGTCACATGATGGCCGACAACGACGATTCCGATTCGACTCGGTCAGACAGGCCTGACAACTGAACAGAGCAGCGTGAATCCGAGGGTACCGAATGAATAAACACTTCTCCGGCCAACTGCGGTACTCGCCGAGCGATCTCGTGCGTTATCTCGCCTCACCCTTCGCATCCTGGATGGATCGCTACCACTTGGAGAATCCTGGGGCAGTCACTCCGGATGAGCCAACGCAGGATGAAGAACTCATCGCGCAGACGGGCGATCAACACGAGCGCGCGGTGCTGCAGGAATTCCGATCGTCTGAGACGCAGGTAGTCGAGATCCCGCGAGACAATTTCGACCTGGCCCGCCGCGAGACGCTGTCAGCCATCAGCGCACAGGTCCCCATCATTTATCAGGCGGCTCTGGAAAGCGGGCCATTCTTCGGATACAGCGACTTTCTGCTGCTCGATGCATCCGGGCGGTATCAGGTGTGGGATACCAAGCTGGCCCGCTCGCCCAGGCCGCATTATGCCGTTCAGCTCTGCTGTTATTCGGACATGCTCGCGGCGGTGACCGGCGCTCCGATGCCGGAAAAATTCGGGCTCATCCTCGGCGCCAAAGAGAGGCTTGAATTCCGGCTCGAAGATTTCATTCACTATTATCGCCGCATCAAGACGAGTTTTCTTTCCATGCAACAGGCCTTCGCCGGCACGATGGCGGATCGCCCGGAGCCGCTGCCACGGGCTGATCACGGTCGCTGGACTTCCCACGCGGAGCAGTTCTTCCAGGAGACGGACCACCTCGTGCAGGTCGCCGGCATCACGGTTGGCCAGATCAAGAAGCTGAAGAGGGCCGGCATCACCTCGGTGACGGACCTCGCTACGGCTACAGGAAAAACCGTTCCAAAACTCGACCAGAACTCGTTAGAGAAGCTCACCGCGCAAGCTCGCCTTCAACGGCAGACGCGCGCTGACCGGAAGCACAACCCAGAAGCTCCGCCTCGTTATGAGCTGCTGTCCCAAGCCGGGCCGAACGCCGAGCCCGTGGGCCTTGCGGCACTTCCGCCCGATCATCCCGCAGATGTCTTTTTCGACATGGAGGGATATCCGCTGGTGGCCGGCGGATTGGAATACCTGTTCGGAGTCTGCACGCGGCACGGGCAACCAGACTCATGGGAGTTTATCGATTGGTGGGCACACGCCCGTGAGGAGGAAAAGCGCGCATTCGAGGGGTTCGTGGATTGGGTATTCAAACGATGGCAGGGCAATCCCGGCATGCATATCTACCATTACGCTGCCTACGAAGTCAGCGCGGTAAGGCGGCTGAGCACCCAGCACGACACCTGCCAGGACGAGGTGGATCAGCTGCTCCGGAACGGGGTCTTCGTGGATCTCTATCAGACCGTGCGCCATGGTCTGCGCATCGGCGAAGACAGCTATTCCATCAAGTCGGTGGAGCGCCTCTACCGACCGAAACGCGCCACGGAGGTGGCCACGGCTGTGGACTCGATCGTCCAATACGCACGCTGGATGGAAAGCCAACAACCGAGTGACTGGAAGAGCAGCCCTATCCTGAAGGGTATCCGCGACTATAACGAAGACGATTGTAAATCCACGGCGGAGTTGCTGCAGTGGCTCAGGAAAGTGGCGGCTGAACAGAGCATCACCGCTCCAATGCGTGCTTCCGTATCGGCAGCATCGACGCCACGAGAGTTGCCGCCGGAAGTCGTCGCGCGGCTGGATTGTGCGGCGAAGCTTCGCAAGGAGGGCGATTCGGTTTCAACTGTCCTGGCGAACGTGATCGACTTTCACCGCCGGGAAGAAAAACCCATGTGGTGGCGGATGTTCGACCGTGCCGAGGCGACGCCGGAAGCACTCAGAGACGATCCGGCTTGCATCGAGGGCATTCGAGCCATCGACTCTCCGGTGCCCGACAAACAGTCCCTTGTGCAAACCTATCGCTTCGATCCCTCGCAGGAATGCAAAGTAGCCGCCGGTGACAAGTCCAAAGTGATGTTCACTCATAACCTGGAGGCAAAGCTCACGTTGTCGTCGCTGGATACGTCCGCAGGCCGGTTGGAACTCAAGGTCGGCAAAAGAGCGATAAGCGAAAAGTTCGGAGGTGCATTTCCTCAACAAGGGGCACTACTTCCGGACGAGCACGTGCCAGCCAAAGTCATTCAGGAGGCGTTGGCTGACGTGGCTGCGCGTCACCTGTCGCACGATCTCCATGCTCCGGTGGCCGCGCTCTTGAATCGAGTGCCGCCCGTGGGAGTGTTGCGACGCGAGGATGAGACCCCAACCGAGGCCGCCATCCGGATTACCACTTCAATGTCCGGTGGATGCTTGGTCATTCAGGGGCCGCCAGGTACCGGCAAGACCTTCACCGCCTCGCGAGTCATCACGGCGCTGCTGGCTGCCGGTAAAAAAGTTGGGGTCGCGTCTCACAGCCACAAGGCGGTCGCGAACCTTCTTCTTGCGTGCGGCGAGGCCGCCAGATCCGGCGGTGGTCAGCTCCAAGGAATGAAAGTCGGTGGCGAGGCCGAAGGTCTGTTATTTTCCTCTAATCCAGACCTGCAATACGTCCAAGACAACAGTGGCGCGCAGGCTACGTACAGCGGGGGAGTCGTCGGTGGAACAGCCTGGCTCTTTACCCGACCCGAGTGGGAAGGCGCGCTTGAGTTCCTATTTATCGATGAAGCCGGGCAGGTGGCCTTGGCCAATGCCATCGCGATGGCGCGATGCGCGAAAAATCTGGTGCTCCTCGGTGACCAGATGCAGCTCGAACAACCAGTGCAAGGGTCCCATCCGGGCGATGCGGGGTTGTCCGCCCTGCAATATGCCCTCAAGGACATGGACGCCAACCGGCCCGATGCGCCCGTCTTCCATGCCGTCGTACCGCCGGATGCGGGGTTATTTCTCGGCGAATCCCGCCGGATGCATCCATCGGTCTGTCGCTTCATTTCCGAGAGCATCTACGGAGGACGGCTCGGTTCACATCCCGACTGCAACCGGCAGCGGATCGCCGTCCCGTCGGGCCCACCGGGCTTGATCACGCGCGAAAGCGGGATTGTCTTCAGCGGCGTCGAGCATGACGGCAACATCCAGCAGAGTGATGAGGAGGTCGCGCGAGTTCAGGCGATCTACCAGGAGCTGCAGGGGCGGATGTATACAGCGAAAGATGGCCGCATGAAGCCGCTCGCGCTGGAAGATTTTCTCTTCATCGCCCCCTACAATGCGCAGGTGCGAGCACTTCAAAGTGCCCTGCCCAACGGCGCACGCGTAGGGAGCGTCGATCGGTTTCAAGGACAGGAAGCCCCGGTCTGCATTCTCTCGCTCTGTTCCAGTTACGGCGAATATGGGTCTCGCGGGCTGGCCTTCATTCTCGACCGCAACCGGGTGAACGTGGCCATTTCACGCGCTCAATGTCTAGCGGTGGTGGTAGCCGATCCTCGCATAGCCGGCGCGATCCCCGGTTCCATGGACGAAATGATGCTGCTGAACCTGTTCTGCAAATTGGTGGGTGCCCCCGTCGCTGCCTGCAGGTGAGCGTGCAAGGCTGACTGATAATCAGCTCCACTGTGACCTAAGTGTCACGCAGGCGACGATAATGCCGGACAGGCGATGAGAATTGTAACGAGCGATGATTGTCGCCGCCTCCGTAAAAGAGTATTCTTCGGGCGGCCTGATCCAAACCAACGCAATCTTGAGCTGATTGATGCCCACGCCTGAGGAGAGAGCCCGCCAGAAAATCGACGAGATGCTGGTCAGTGCGGGCTGGGTCGTCCAGGACTACAGGCAGGCACATATCCACGCAGGCAGGGGAGTCGTCTTACGAAACGTCCCCTTGGCCAGCGGCCACGGGTTTGCGGATTACCTGCTCTACATCGACGGCAAAGCTGCAGGAATAGTTGAGGCGAAGAAAGAGGGCGTCACCCTGACGGGTGTTGAAGTTCAAGCGGCGAAATACAGCCAAGGCCTCCCTCATGACCTCCCAGCCATCACACGCCCTTTACCGTTTCTCTATCAAAGCACCGGAATGGAAACGAGGTGTACGAACGGCCTCGATCCGCAACCGCGAAGCCGGCAGGTGTTCAGTTTCCATAGGCCTGAGACCTTAGCAGGTTGGGCCTCGACCATCGCAGAGAAGCCTCGTGATCTCGGCGGCGCATCGCTGGCTGCAGAGACAGCCACGACTCTGCGCGGGCAGCTCCGGCACATGCCCGCGCTCGTCAGCACCGGCCTCTGGCCCGCGCAAGTTACCGCCATCAACAATCTCGAAAAGTCACTGGCTCAGGATCGTCCTCGCGCCTTGATCCAAATGGCCACCGGCAGCGGCAAGACCTTCACCGCCATCAACTTCATCTATCGCCTCATCAAGTTCGGCGGCGCGCGCCGCGTGCTGTTCCTCGTCGATCGCGGCAATCTTGGCGACCAGACGTTGAAGGAATTCCAGCAGTACGTCTCGCCCTACAACAACTTCAAGTTCACCGAAGAGTTCATCGTCCAGCGGCTGGCGGGCAACCGCCTCGACCACACGGCAAGGGTCTGCATCAGCACCATCCAGCGCATGTACTCCATGCTGAAGGGGCGGGAGCTATCGGACGAGGACGAAGAAATTTCCATTGCGGGACTTGAGCAACTCAACCAAGGGATTGGGCAAAGCAGAAGGTCGTCAGGCAAGGCGCGAGGCGAGCGAGCAGCGGAGTTGACAGGCGCGTCAATGAGCAGCGGAGCGACCCGAGCAACGCAGAATCACGGCCTTCTGCGAAGCCCGATCGAGCCGATTGAATACAACCCGGCCATTCCGATCGAAACCTTCGACATCATCGTCACCGACGAATGCCACCGATCCATCTACAACCTCTGGGCGCAGGTGCTGGAATACTTCGATGCCCACCTCATCGGCCTCACCGCCACGCCCAACAAGCAGACCTTCGGTTTCTTTAACCAGAACCTCGTCATGGAATACAACCACGAGCAGGCCGTGGCCGACGGCGTCAACGTCAACTATGATGTGTACCGCATTCGCACCGCCATCACTCAGGCGGGCTCAACGGTCGATGCTGGGTATAGTGTGCAGGTGATGAATCGTGAAACCCGTTCAAAGCGTTGGGAGAGGCTTGACGACGACTTCGCCTACGATCCGGATCAGCTGGACCGCGACGTGGTTGCCCCGGATCAGATCCGCACCATCGTCAAAACCTTCAAGGAGAAGCTCTTCACCGACATCTTTCCCGGCCGCACCGAGGTGCCCAAGACCCTCATCTTCGCGAAGGACGATGCCCACGCGGAGAACATCGTCGAAATCAGCCGTGAGGAGTTCGGCAAGGGCAACGAGTTCGCCCAGAAGATCACCTATCGCACCACCGGGGTGACTCCCAAGGACCTCATCAAAAGCTTTCGCAACAGTTACCATCCCCGCATCGCCGTCACGGTGGACATGATCGCCACCGGCACCGACATCAAGCCGGTCGAGATTGTCGTCTTCATGCGCGCGGTCAAATCCCGCACCTTCTTCGAGCAGATGAAAGGCCGGGGCGTGCGCGTCATCAAGCCGGATGATCTGAAGGCCGTCACGCCCGACGCCACGGCCAAAGACCACTTCGTCATCGTCGATGCCGTCGGCGTCTGCGAGCAGGACAAGACCGACGCGCGACCGATGGAGAAAAAGCCCAGCGTGGCATTCGAGAAGCTCCTCCAAGCAGTCGCGCTGGGGAATACGGAAGAAGACGTGCTCACCAGCATCGCCGGACGGCTCGCCCGCATGGAGCACCGGATCACGAAGGAAGATGAACAGGCCATCAGCAAAGCCAGCCTGTCTGCGTCCGCGCCGAAGGCAGGCGGACAGGCAGGCGGGGGCCTGACTCTTCGAGACCTCAGTCAGGGTCTTGTTGAAGCAGTAAATCCAGATCGGCATCTGGAACTTGCAAGGCAATTGTATAAGACAGAGTCACCGACCGATGAACAGGTCGCAGCGGCGGCGACCAACCTCATCAAAGAAGCCGTCACGCCGCTGCACGATCCGAAGCTGCGCGAACTCCTCATCGAGATCAAAAAGAAGAACGAACTGACGATCGACCATGTCAGCCAGGACCAGGTCATCGAAGCAGGCTTCAGCGCCGCCGCCTTGGCGCGCGCCCGCACGATTGTGCAGTCCTTCGAGCAATTCATCACACAGTACAAGGACGAGATCACCGCTCTGCAAGTCCTCTACAGTGTACCTGCGCGTCACAGAGTGACGCAGGCAGGCAAGCGCCTAACATTTAAACACCTTAAGGACCTGGCCGATGCCATCGAAAAGCCGCCGTACCTCTGGAATGAATCCCAGCTCTGGCAAGCCTATGCTGCACTGGAGAAGTCGAAGGTCAAAGGCGCAAGCGGCAAGCGTATCCTGACGGACCTCGTCTCCCTCGTCCGCTTCGCCACCCATCAGGACAATGAACTGGTGCCATTTCCGGAGAAGGTCAATGCCAACTTCAAGGCTTGGCTAGGGGAGCAAGAGAGCCGTGGGAAGAAATTTACCGATGAGCAGCGTCACTGGCTGGAAATGATTCGCGACCATATCGCTGCAAACCTTGCGGTAGAGCAGGACGACTTCGAGTATGTGCCGTTCACTCAGAGGGGTGGGTTAGGTAAGGCAAGTCAACTCTTCGGAGGTGAGTTGCCACACCTCCTTGATTCACTAAACCGTGAGCTAGCGGCATGAGTACATTGGGCGACCTAACCGTGCCAAAGATAGATCAATCCGGGCCTCCCAAAGCTGGCGAGTTCACCTACATCGATATCAGCAGCATAGACAATAAGCTTAAACGAATTGTTGAACCGAAACACCTTCCCGCACGCATAGCACCTAGCCGAGCTAAGCAACGCCTACAACCAGGAGATGTGCTGGTTTCGATGACTAGGCCAAATCTGAACGCGGTTGCAATCGTTTCGCCTGATTTGGAAGGGGCTGTTGGATTCACAGGCTTCCATGTCCTTCGAGCCGTCGATGGTATCGAATCGCGATGGCTGTTTTATGCTGTGCAGACACATGACTTTGTTGAGGCGATGTCTAGCCTCGTACAAGGGGCTCTCTACCCCGCAGTCCGTCCAAAAGATATTCGAGCCTTTGGTATTGAAGCGCCACCGCTCGATGAACAACGTCTCATCGTCGCGGAGATCGAAAAGCAATTCTCCCGTCTCGATGAAGCCGTCGCTTCCCTCAAGCGCGTCAAAGCCAACCTCAAACGCTACAAAGCAGCCGTCCTCAAAGCCGCCGTCGAAGGGAAACTCACCGAAGATTGGCGTAAGGCTCATCCTGACGTCGAACCAGCCAGCAAGCTCCTCGAACGGATTCTCTCTGAGCGACGGGAGAAGTGGAATGGCAGAGGGAAGTACAAGGAGCCAATCACTTTGGATACCAATGACTTGCCATCACTGCCGAAAGCTTGGACGTGGGCAACAGTCGAACAACTCGCCTCAGGGTGTTCTGGTGCAATCCAAAGCGGTCCGTTCGGCAGCCAATTACTTCACTCTGAATTCGTTGACGATGGAATCTTAGCCATTGGGATCGACAACGTACTCGATGGCAAGTTTTCTGTGGGTCGCCAACATCGCATCACGCCTGCAAAATTCAAAGCCCTCGAAAAGTTTGCAGCGCGTTCGCGCGATGTAGTTATTACCGTCATGGCAACCGTTGGTCGTGTTTGCGTGCTTCCACAAAGGCTTGAAC
>JAHFEW010000117.1 GCA_023248215.1 Nitrospira sp. | reverse complement strand
CTAGTCCTGCCAGCGCCAGTTTCCGCCGACGTCGAGGAATGGGCGACGGTGCACATGGTCCAGCTGGCCATATGCCGGATGGTCGAAGAGATGGGCGATCTGCAGCATCTCGATCCAACGATCGTTGAAGAACTCCTGCGGCACGAACCACTTCAGTCCATAAATAGGCGACAGTTTCCGCATCCGGTGCTCGGCGTTAAACTCGTGAATGGCCAACCGCTCACCGGTGAAGTCGTTGTAGCCGTACCCCATGATATCGTCGAAATAACAGAACACGCGCGGCAGCAGCTTGGCCGGATCTGCATCGAGGAGGGCCAGAGCCTGTTTCGTGGCGCTATACAAATCGACATCGATGGAGACGAATGCCACCGGTGCGAAGGACGTCCGGAGAAATTCAGGGACGGTATGCTCGATCAGGCCTAGCTTCAGTTGGGCCCGCTTCACTCGGGCGCGTAACGCGGCTTCGTCCATGGAGAAATCTCCCTTCTCCCACATGTAGGGGAGGTCTCGATAGTCTTTGGGTGGTGGAAGTCCCACGCCCGTATCGAAACCGTAGACATCGATGCCGACATCGGTCTTCTGCTCTACGAGCTCGGCGACCCGTTCCAGGCTGACCAGCCCGGACCCACCAGCCACACCGAATTCGAACACCGACACACGGGGATAGCCGAGCACTTTGGCCAGCGAGGCACCCTGCAGTACTCCCCACGCATAGGAACGGTAACGGCCCCCGACGGGATCGCTCAGAAGGTGACGGAAGGTTTGTCCGAGCCATTCGAACGAGTTATCGAATGGAATTGGTTGTTCCGGTTTGATTGGTTCTTCTGTGAGCCAACGTTTTAACCCCTTCAGCAGACGCTTGACCAATCTTTTCATCGAGGTTACTCCTCCCGCACAACGGGTTTTCTGACCCGTATCCGTGCGTCCACGATGCGGTAGCCTTGGCCGGGCGGTAGGGCAAAGATGGGGTTGAGGTCCAGTTCCACGATTTCAGGCACTGCTTCGACGAGCCGTGACAGCCTGAGCAATAGTTCTTGGATCGCGTCGACGTCCCCCGGCGGATGACCGCGATAGCCCTGCAGGAGGCGGTAGCCCTTGATGCCGCGAATCAAATCGGCGGCATCCAATTCCGTGAGCGGTGTAATGCGGAAGCGCACGTCTCCAAGAATCTCGACGTGAATTCCGCCGAGCCCGAAGCCGATCAAGGGGCCGAAGGACGGATCCTGCACCATGCCGGCCATGACTTCGACGCCGCCGGTCACCATCGGTTGGACCAGCACCCCCTCCATCGCCTCAAGGTTCCTGTCTTGAGCCAGCCGCGCCGCGATCTTGTCATAGGCAGCGCGCACCTCGGCTTCGGTGGCCAGATTCAACTGCACGCCGCCGATGTCGGTCTTATGGACGAGCGTATGGGAGGCCAGCTTGACTGCGACGGGCCATCCGATCCGCGCGGCGATCATGGCGGCTTCCTCGGCGGTCGTCGCCACACCGCCCGGCGGCAGCGGGATCGACATCGCGCTCAGGACGGCGCGTGTTTCGGTGGCCGTCAGCCAGCCATCTCCCCGTTTGGCGAGGGCTTCGCGACAGCTCGTTCTGACGGTCGAGAGGTCGAGATCATCGAAGTCGGGAACCATACCGGCGGGACGGTCGCGCCACTGCACATACCCTGCGATCTTTCCGAAGACGCGCGCCGGTAGTTCAGGCAAGCCGAAGGTGGGGATGGTTTCGTTCGGGAGCGAAAATCTCCGCTCGCGATCCGTTTCCACCATCCACCCAATGTAGACCGGTTTCTTCTTCTGCTGTTCAGTGGCCCTTGCTGCCGCGATGCCCTTGCGAATCCCCTCCGCGATGGGGTCCACGTCCGTGGCAGTCACGGCGATGTAGAGGATGATGAGGGCGTCGATGTCGTCTGAGGTCAGCAGCGTGGCGATGGCCTGTGCATATTGCTCCGGCGTAGCCGAGGCGATCAGATCGACCGGGTTGCGCAAGGCTGCGGTCGGAGGCAGAAAAGATGCAAGCTGTGTCGTCGTGATTTGCGAGAGCTCCGGCACTTCAAGACCGCTCCCCTCACAGGCATCCGCGCAGAGGATGGCGGGACCTCCGGCATTGGTCACGATGCCGACCCGCCTTCCGCCTGGCAACGGTTGCTCCGACAAGCCCGCCGCCAGGGCGAACATGTCTTCCAGCGTATCGGCGCGCAGGATACCGGTCTGTTGAAACAGAGCCTCCACCGCCACATCGTTGGCGGCTAGCGCTGCCGTATGGGAACCGGCGGCGCGCTTGCCCGAAGAGGTGCGGCCTGCCTTTAACACGACGATTGGTTTCTCCCGGCTGACGCGCCGTGCGATTCGTGCAAACCGTCTGGGATTGCCAAACGACTCCACATACAGCAGGATGACATTCGTCGCGGGATCGTTCTCCCAATATTGCAGGAGGTCGTTGACCGACACGTCCGCCTTATTGCCGACGCTGACGAATGTCGAGAGGCCGAGCTGCAACCGTTCCGACGCAGCCAGCAGGACCAGCCCCAACGCGCCGCTCTGTGAGGACATGGCAATGGTGCCGGGCAGGGGAAAGGCGGAGGTGAAGGTGGCGTTGAGCCGCACGGCCGGATCGGTATTCAGAATGCCGAAGCAGTTGGGGCCGACCATGCGCATGCCGTGCTGTCGAATTTTCTCCAGCACCTGTTCTTGCAGCCGAAGCCCTTCTTCTCCGACTTCCGCGAACCCCGCGGTGATGACCACGAGCGCGCGGACTCCGGTTTCGGCACAGTCGTCCACCACGGACAAGACGGCTTCTTTGGGGACGGCAATGACGGCCAGGTCTACAGGCTCGGGTAGGGCGCGAAGAGATGGATAGGCTTCCATTCCGGCAATGGTGGAGGCATGTGGATTGATCGCATAGCAGCGGCCTCGAAACTGGTTGCTGCGCAACGCGTCGAGCAACCGGTAGCCGATGCTCTGGGGGTTGCGTGAGGCGCCGACGACAGCGACGGTTTGTGGATGGAACAGAGGGTGAAGCGACGCCGTGGTGGCGACCCGTTCGCGCCACTCGGATTGCCGCACGCTGTGGTCGGTCGGAGTCAGCGACAACTCGACCTCCATGTCGCCGCCTTCCACATGTTCTTCCATGGTGAATCCAGATGAGGCAAAGACCTCGCGCATCGCCAGGTTGTCGGCGTGGGTGATGGCCCAGAGTTTCGTGAAGCCGTGCCGGATCGCCAAGAGCGCCAGCCGCTCCAAAATGATGGTGCCCAGCCCATGCCCATGGAGTCGATCATCGACGGCCATGGCCACTTCAGCCTGGCGCGGGTTCCGGGCGTGATAGGAACCGGATGCAATCACGCGAAGCGCGCCCTCCTGCCGGCGAAGGGCGATCACGGTCAGACCGCGCCGCGGGTCTGAAGCATCACAGAGTGAGCGGATCACTTCGGCGGGAGGGGCCGTTTCAGAAAAAAACCGGTGGCGTTTGGCTGCCGGCGAGAGGCGATCGACGAAGCGCTGCAACTCCTCGGCATCGCTCGACTGGGCGATGCGCAAGAGCGCGGTCGTGCCATCGCTCAAAATCGCACGGCCCGAGTCGGGGCCATCGTCGTGCAACAGCGGCATGTGGAGCGGGCGAATACGTTGCATCGGATTACCGTGCCATCAGGTCCGGCTTCATGATGAGCAGCACACCGAGTCCGATCATGACCGCGCCGCTGATCAGTTTCAACCAGCGGCCTTCACGCTCTTCCAGCTTGTGGCGGCCGAGGGAAACCACGGCGATCGTCACCATCAGCGCGTCGTCAAACACATAGGCCAGGTTGTACAGGGCGAGGTAGCCATAATATTGCCAAGTGGACAGTGATTGTGCCGTCAGGATGTGGGTGTAGAGCGCCGGAAAGCCTGCCGTACAGAGAAGCTCGACGACATTCACCAGCCCGGCGAGAACCACGATGCCGATCAAGGCCCCGGCGAGGTTCTCAGCCTGGACGATGCGGCGGAGCTGCGCATAGAGTCCCGGTTTGGCGGCATCCGGAATGCTGAGGGACGGCCCTTGCCGGAAGGCGAAGAAATCTTTCACGTTGACCGCTCCCATCACGGTCGCGACGCCGCCCAGCGTGAGCTGGACTGCGCGGGACAGACCTATAAAGAGAAAGACGTTCAGCCAAGCCGCCATGAAGGCAAAATACAGCAGCCCGCTGACCAGGACGAACGTGCCGGCCACGAGACTCATTTTGATGCGGTCCTGCAAGGTGACCAGGAGCGACAACAGGAACAACAGCACCCACATCGCGCAGGGGTTGAAGCCGTCCAGTAATCCGATGGCAAGTGTGAACAGGGGGAGTCCGATCTCGCGATGGCTGAGGCGACCGAACCATGGGAGCAGGATGCTATCCTCGCCCGCTGAAGTTGGGACTGTTGCAGCGCTGCAATCCGGTTGTGCCGGACGGCAGGCGGCAAAGGGTTCCGCATCGGGGGCAACCGGTCGCCTGTCGAGGAGCGCGAGAAGGCGGGTGCCGGTCGTCTGCGCGTCTTGATATCCGATGATCAATTCGCCCTGCAGGTAGAAGGCGGGAACCCCGATCAGATTCACTGCCTGTCGGCTGGCCAGCATTTCAAACCGGGCCAAGGCGGACCGGTCTTGACCGACATCCCGAATCAGGATGCGAAGGGCAGGCCGATGGTGTTGGAGATCGCGCAAGAAGGTTTTGGCTGCCTCACAGTGAGGGCAACCGGCTCGGACGAAGACCTCCAGATCCGCGGCCGGTTCAGACGCGCGAACGACCGCCCCCTCGCCGAGCAGCCACACCAGAGCGAGCATCAGGCCTGCGCTGAAGACTCTCTGTTGAATCGGGGCCCACAATGTGTGCCGGCTAGCTGATGAACTCCGGCGGCGCCATCGTCCGGATATAGGACAGCACGTCCATCATCTGTTGATCCGTCAATTTTCCTCGATACCCATGCATGGGGCTGAACAGGGCCCCGTTCGCAATCGTGATCAGCAGTTCCCAATCGGTCTTGGCCCGTGAATTCACAGATTGGAAATTGGCCGGCCTCACGATCAGGTATTGCCCGTCCGGTCCGGTGCCGTCCAATTTCTCTCCGTGGCAACGCAGACATTGTTTTTCATAGATGGCCTGTCCGTCCCGCGGATTGCCGCGATTGGTCTGTCCGGCGGCCCATGAACTTCCCAGGATGACAAGACACAGGGCAGACAGGATGCTGAATGTTTTCATACGCAGGACTCCTTTATGGTTCGGTGTAGAACACCCAGACTGTCCCTGATTCACCGCACGACCAGGATCGGGCAGGGCACCCCATGCAAAAGGGCGTGAGAGATGCTGCCCAGGAGGAACCGTTCGAGCCCCTTGCGCCCGTGGGAGCCGATAATGAGGAGATCCGCCGAACGGGCGCGTTCCGTCAGAATGTCGGTCGGATCTCCCACCGTAACCTGTGTGCCGACCGTATAGCGATGGTTCATGAGCGAGGCGGCCAGGCCTTTCACTAGATCCTCGGCCGAACGCACGGCAATATCGGTCCAGTCTTGGAGTGGGAACAGGCTGAACGGATCGGTGGAGGGGATTGGACGCACGACGCTGACGATCGTAAGGTCAACTGGATTCTTGAACGGATGGGCGAGGAGCCAGGCCTTGATTCGCGCGCCATCCTCCTGTCCCTCGATGGCGACGACCACGCGTTTGACCGGGCCTTCACGCTCCTTCACGATCAGCGTCGAGCAGTTCGCATGCAGCGCGACTCGATGGGAGACGCTGCCCAATACAAATTCGCCGACGCGTCCTCGTCCTCTGGCACCGATCACGATCAATTCCGCTCCGGTATCCCGAGCCTTGTCCAGGATCAGCGAGGCTGGTTTGGCAAACTCACAGACACGCGTGATCGAGAGGCTCTCGGAAGGCAACAGGGTGGTGGTGTGATCCAGCAATTGTTGGCCCGCGTTTTCCATCGCCTTCCGGAAGTCGTCATACCCCTGCATGTTGCTCATGTCCGCGACGAGCGGATACTGAAACATGCCCAGGTCGATGCCGTGCACCAAGACGACCTCCTGCAGGTCGTACAGATAGGAGACCTCCCGAACCGCCGCGAACGTCTGTTCCGACCAGTCGAGTGCGATCAGGACGCGCATAGGACTCCTTTTCCTAAAACAACGGATGCGGTGACGTACCGAACGGCATGATCCGCGGAGAATCGCCGATGTTGCCGCGAATGCGCCACTGCCCGTCTTCGAACGTCATGTAATGCACTTCCTCGTACCAACTGTCGATCGGCACGTGCAAGCCGCCGGTTTTTGACAGACCCGACAGGCGGCCCGTGCATGTTACCTCGATGATGGTCTTAGAACCGGACCCGACCTTGGTCAATCGAGAGAAGTGATGGGCGTTGGAGAGTTCGTGAAACTCATCGAACAGGTTGGTCCAGACCTTGCGCATATCGGCCTTTTTCAGCCCATGATAGTTGTACTGTTCGGAATAGAGAGCCATCAATTTATCGACATCGCGTGCCAGGAGCGCGTCGTCGGCTTGTTTGAACACCGCCAGAACGTCAGTGAGTGTGGCCTGATCCAACTCGGGCGCCGCTTGTGGAAGCAGCTGCACCTCGGCCGTCGCCGGAGGCAACATCGTGATGGTCAACAGAAGCCCGCCAACCAAAAGACCGCTCAATCGACCGGATAGTTGCGCCCATTCACCCATATCCGCTCCTGTTCGTTGGTCAGGCCGCTGGAATTTCCAACAGGAACAATTCGCCCTTCATCTGGGGATGCAGATCGCAATGAAACGTCAGATGACCGCTTTGTTCAGGCACAAAATGTACGGCCAAGGTTTTGCCTGGGTCGATGTGAAATCCTTCGATGCCGGTGCCATAGGCGGCCAGCCCCTCGCCCTGCGCATGGACCTTGAGCTGAGGCAGGGCCGATGACTGAAACCCATGGGTGACGATGTCCTGATTCCGAAGGATGATGACCGTCGGGATGCCGAAGCGAATCGGCAGCGGGTGCGTGAGGATGAAATCGTAGTTGCGGATGAGTAATTCAATTCGCTGCTCGCTCTGGGTTTGGGCAGGGGCCTCATCTGCCGATCGGGACAGAGGCGGGCTCGACACGAACAGGAGGGCAAGCAAGATGATGGGGACCAATCTGTATCGTGGTCGCCTGGTGCGCGGCCTGGCCACAAGAACCCCCGTCATTCTGCTAACTGGTCCACGTGACACGGACAAACTCCTCATCCTTCTCGTAGTGGACTGCCAACTCGCCGTGGTGCGCATGTTTCAGCGCTTCACCAATGCGTCGAGGCAGATGGGTATCGGTGGTGGAGACGACAAGCCCCTCCGGCTGGTCCTCAATCGTCATAATACGGGCCAGCGGGTGCTCCTGTTTTTCCTTCGCCTCGCTGTTGTGAATCACGCCCATCACCTGATCGCGATGTTCGTCCTTGTAGGATCCCTTCAGGGTGACGAACCCCTTGGGGTATTTGTCCTGGATGCGCAGACAAGCCGGGCACACAATCTCATCGGCCCCTGCCGGTTTGGCTCCCCATGTCCAGCGGCCCTTATGGTAGAGGGCGCCGCATGTCTTGCAGACCGTGGGCTCCTTCAGTTTGCCCGGCATCTTGTACGAGTCGTGTTGATATTCTTGAACGAATCGGTCATGGCGAGCGCCGTGGCCGCCCTCTGTTTGTTTGCTCATCGTGACGCTTCCCTTTCTGTGTCGGTTCCGCCGCACTGCGACTGGTTCAGCGGTGGTTGCTTCTTGGTCAGGAACGCTTCTTCGGCCAAGTTGAGGTATTGCAACACCTCCCGGTCTTCGACCTGTTCGAAGTCCCGGTAGAAATTGCCGACGGCATAGAATGGTTCCGGCACCCTCAGCACAATCAATTGGTCGACTAGGCTCCGAGCCTCCTGCACGGTCGTGCGTGGGCCGACCGGGAGGGCTCCGATCACGCGACGCGGGTTTCCCTGGCGGGCGGTCGCCACCGAGGCAAAGAATGTCGCACCGGTCGCCAGGCCATCATCCACGAGAATCACCGTTCGATCCGTCAGATCGGGAAACGATCGTCCTTGCCGGTACAGAGCCACACGCCTGGCGACTTCTTTCTCCTGTGCGCGAACGGCGGACTCAAGATCCCGATCCGAGAGCGACAGGCCTAAGAGGGCCTCGCGATTCCAGTAGACAGCCCCGGTCTCACTGACCGCACCGAGCGCGTATTCCGGATTCCCCGGCGCGCCGATTTTGCGGGTGATCAGCACGTCAAGCGGCAGGTGTAGGGCCAGACTCAATTGATAGGCCACCGCCACCCCCCCGCGCGGGAGCGCGAGGAGAATCGCGGTGGGATCATCGCGGAACGCTGCGAGTTCGTTTGCGAGGAGTTCGCCGGCCTCTTCACGATTTTTGAACATGACACTCCCCACTTCCGACCGCTTCCCTCATAGGAACAGGCGGCGAGAAAATGCCTACCACAGTCCGCTCGTCACCCCTACTCCGATCAGGAACAGCGCCGCAAGGATCACCAGGAGCATGACCCACCAATGATGATGAGCCGGCAGCTCCGGACGCCAATGGATTGCCCAAGGGATTTCCAGGTATCGAGGATGTCGGAACATGGCACCCTCCTTTCGCTCAGGACACCTTCACCTCGATCGATTTCGGTTTTGCCTTTTCCGATTTCGGTAGATGCACTTTGAGGATGCCGTCCTTATATTCCGCACCCACCTTGCTGCCATCAGCATCTTCCGGCAGCGTGAAGCTGCGCAAAAAGCTGCCATAGGCCCGTTCGACGCGGTGGTATTTCTTGTCCTTCTCTTCCTTCTCGTATTTCCGCTCGCCTGAAATCGACAAGACATTATCCTGGACGGTGAGCTTGACGTCTTCCTTCTTGACCTCCGGCAGTTCGGCCTTGATCAGATATTCCTTCTCGTCTTCCGTAATGTCGACCAAGGGAGACCACTCCGCGACTGAGATGGCTTCCTTCTGCCCCTCCACCTTGGCCGGTGGACGGCCCCAGAGCGCAGAGAGACGTTTCTCCACGTCTTCCAGTTCCTTCCACGGATTCCACTGTGTGCGAAACGGTTCCCAGTGGGTAAGGCCACTCATGGTTACTCCTCCTCTATGTGATTGAGTTGATAGCGGCTGTGCCCTTCATGATGATCTTTCAGATATCTGTGGTTCAGCGGTTATGCACAACCATTCTGGTGCTATTGCAGGCTGGATGCCAGGGCGGGATATCACAAGCATTCCAACCGGAGGCGCGAAAGTTCACTCACTTAGGGTTGTAAGGACGCAGGATGACTCTGTCGGCTGGTCCTGTGCTGGGGCGATACGGGACAGGGCCATCTCGTGGCAATGTTGCCAATTACCTCATTGATTTCAATGGAGGCATGATTAAGCTAGTGGATGAAGGGAGGTGGAACCAGGATAAGTTCGAAGCCCCCGCTTCCGTGCCGCGTAAGTGGGTCGGGGGGTCGCGCCTGTGGCGGTTTCGGGATCAGTTCCGAAGGAACGCGCTTCCATCTCGGTGCCAGTAGGAGGCACGGCTTCAATATGGAGCCTGATGAATGGGAAGTGCGGGACATCTAGGCGTGGGTAACCCGCCGGGATGTTCGGATGGGTTTCGCTCGGTCGGCAGGTCTGATCTCCACACGGAAGCGGGTTGTGTTTCGGGTGACGAGGTGAGGGAAGTTTATCGGGCCCTTATCCCACATTGCAGAAGAAGTCGGAGGTGTAGTTTCAATCCTTTCTGCCTGTCGATCTTCGGTATTCTCCTCGCCAGCTAGTGGCGCTCCATCACGAACGTATTCAAATGGGGCATATAGCCCCTCTTCGGTGAGCCAGCTCGCTCCTCCCGTGACAGGCGCAGGTCTGTTCCATGAGACACAACATCTCGAAGAGCCGAGCAATGCAGGGAAAGCCTTCGATGTGAGTGGGTTGATATATGGCGCTGTTGCAGCCGTCTGCACCAATAAGCAGGCATAGGCGTTGCCCAATACATGAGCGTGCTCCACATGCGACTCGAGGAGCTGGGCGGAGTGGGCGACTCGTGGTGGCCGGATCATAGAGAAGTCCTCTGAAGTCAGCGGCGAGGGTCGTGGTCACTTCTAACCAGAGGAGGTGCTATGAGAAGGTCAGATCACACATTTCGTGGGTTATTGATTCCACTGGCGCTGGGCGTGGTCTCTCTCGCCGGGATGGGCGTCAGCATGCCGTCAACTGCGCAGGCCGATGAGGGGAAGATCGAGGTCACCATCAAGGACGATGGATACCAGGTGAAGGGGCACACGACGCCTGGTGCGGTGACGAAAATCTTTCTGCGCAACGAAGGGACGATGACACACGGATTCAGCTCGCGAATTCTAAAGGATGTGCCGGTTCGCGCAGAAGGTGATGCCAAGGAGGTCATAGGGCGTGGCGTCAAGTCGTTTCATGTGGATGCGGGAAAGGTCGCGACCTTGATCTTCTCAAAGGCATCCAAGGTTGATCCTGCGACCGGCATCAGTGAGACCCAGCAGTACGGCTTCTGGTGCGACATTCACCCACACATGAGGGGTGAATTCCTCATTATTGAGACCAAGGGCGAAGTGGGTGGCGGCTGATTCCGCCTTA
>JAHFEW010000189.1 GCA_023248215.1 Nitrospira sp. | reverse complement strand
TGTGACTCTTGTTCTCAGGATCTTCCGGATACTCCTCCTCTGTAAAGGCCTTCAGCGCAACAGATTGCCGAGGTTGGTCATCGTAGCGATCGATAAACCAGGCGAGGCCGGCGAGGACGAGGAGGCCAAGCACAATTAGGAAGGTGCAGCGAGCGTGCATTGTGAACCGGCGAGAGCGAGCAGGCACCACGTTCGTTCTCCATGCAGGTGAGGGTTAACCCGCTGTGCTGTCGAGTCTGTGACTATAACGCAAAGGATTTCTCCGTCGCTATCGGAACCGGGCAGCTAATAGACCAGTAGCTGGTCCTTGCTGGGCGGTTGGTGTCCAGGCTGACTGGGTGCTCTGAACACTAACTCTCCGCTGGAGTACGTGGTGCCGAATGTCTTGACGAGTTCGGCCACCTGCCGTAGCGCGGAGTACACCTCTTCGGGGCGGAGGGGCGACAGCGGATGGATATAGGCCGCGCAGACCATTCCGTTGCTTATCGCATAGCGCGCATCCAGCGCAGAGTGAAAGTGGCCTCCAGCATCCGTGTCCGGTGCTGGTCCGTCAGTTCCGCCTCCTGTCCGATCGGCGCGACGATCCGCATCCGGTCATGCGGGATATTGGTGAGGAGGGCCATCTCGACTCCGGCCAACGCGAATCGCCATTGGCCGCGCTCTCCCTTGAGGTCGTCCACGACATCTTTGAGAATTGCCTGCAAGGCCTGCAGTGTCATAGCAGGCGCTGAAGTGAAGGCCTGTTCGCGTGGCTCCTCCGCATTAGCGCCGAGCAGGCTGACGCTGAAACCAACCAGCAATCCGATCATCAGCCGTCTCTTCATCTCATCGTCCCTCCTTCAAAACTTGTCTCGGCTGATGGAACGTTGAAGACTATGTCATGGCTCGCCACTTGACAATGTAAGCCACCTTACAGTGTGCCGTGAACCTCCCATGATAAGAAAATGCATCGTTCTGGTGCCACAAGAGGAGAAGCGCACGGCACTCTCCAGAGCTTCGTGAACCTCGATGCCTCAGCCGTCAGCAACATTAGCCAAGCTTCCCACTATCCTGCTCGTGGATGACGACGCCGATATCCTCGCGAGCTTGTCTGATCGGCTGATCTCCGAGGGCTTCCACATAGTCACGGCCCATGATGGACGCGAGGCGCTTCGTTGTATCGAGATGGCGATGCCGTCCCTCATCTTGCTTGACCTTCAGATGCCCGTCATGGATGGAGCCGAAACCTTGCGGGCTATTCGAGCCACCCACCCCTCGCTACCCGTCATTCTCATGACAGGGGCAGACCTAGCGGACAGTTCGGCCCGAGCAGTCGCGCTCGAAGCAAGCGATTACCTGCCGAAACCGATTGACTGGCAATTGCTTAAACGCAAGCTCGCGAGTGCGCTCGGCGAGTAAACAAGGGGAACGCAGATGGCCTGAGGTTCCGGAACCCGGGATGTTGGTGCTGTGCTGAAAGAAGGGGGATTCGCCGATGAGGATGTGTCGCATCAACCTATCCAGCACGAGAAGAGACTGCTATTGCCTTGGTTTGGTTAAACGAGTATCCTCTAATCCCCTACGGTGAGCCGACACGATGGACCGTGCACAATCTGTCCCCAACAAACTCTGGTTTCTCAAACACATTCGCTTGTTCGATGGCCTCTCTCAATCTGAGATGCATGAAATGGAACGGATCACCCGCATGGAAGAGGTCAAGAAACGCCAGCCTCTCTACCTCCCAGGCGATCCCAGCAACAGCGTGTATGTGCTCAAGCAAGGGCGAGTCAAGATTGCCAACACCGCCTCCAACGGGAAAGAAGTCACGTTCGACATTTTAGAGCCGGGAGAAATCTTTGGAGAGCTTGACGTGCTGGAAGACTCCCCTCGCACGACATCAGCTGAAGCCCTTGATGATGCACTCATTTGTGTGATTCCGCGGAAGGATTTCGATCAGTACTTGTCTATGCACCCGAACGTGACGATCAAGCTCACCAAGCTCATCGGACTGCGCCTCAAAAAGATCCAGAGCCGAGTCGAAGACTTGGTCTTCAGAGATGTGCCGGCACGGCTCGCCCATCTTCTGTTAGAGCTCCGCAAAAGCGAAGGCGTTCCAGAGGGAGGCGGGACCCGTCTTCGTGTGAAGCTCACACATCAAGAGATGGCAAATCTGATCGGCTGTAGTCGCGAAACGGTGAGTACCACCCTCGGGCAGTTCCGAGACGAAGGCCACATTCACATGGATGGCCGTTCGATCACCATCGTGAACGAGAAGGGGTTGTCCAAACTCCTCAGTTAACGCCGAGTTGGCTGGGCGACCTGTCCTTCTTCTACGCCCTTGTGCCCATTGAACGATTGAATTCTGGCTGCACAGGCAATGGGTTATCCGCCCACCTTCGACTTTGCGTGGTTCTGCTCTAACACCCGCCGTTCCGCTTCGGCCCAATGTTCCAGATCGTGGCCGTGCTCATAGCCACACTGACAGTAGAGCTGATAGGCGAGTTGCTCAATCTGCTCTCGCCGTTGCTCGCTGGTAGGTCTCTCCGACTCGGTTCTCTGGGCCACAACCTTGGTGTGTTGTCTCTGTGTCATCGCATCCTCCTTTGTTCAGAACAGACTTCCGATTCATGATGGTGCATGCGAATGCTCCAGGTTAGAACGTGCCAGGCAAAAAGAACGACAGACCCACGTACGGCAGCACCCCGTTGATCCCGGTATTTCTCTCGCCGAGGTTGGCATTGGAGATATGGTGAAGTCGCACGCCCATGGTCCAGGTGATCCGGTCCGTCACAAAATAGTGCACGCCGGGACCTGTTTCTAACCCAAATTCGAACTGCGTGCTCTGTTCGGAAATCCGAGGGGCCAGATTAGTCCAGAATATGCCGGCGCCGGCATCCCAGAAGGGCATCCATCGACCGAACGAGAGGAAATTGTATTTCACGACGAACGAACCTCCAGCTCCCTCGGCCGCAAACGGTCTGGTGAATCGCGCGAACACCGGTTCCACCAACAGCTCGATATTGCCTTGCCACCAACTATTTCCCAGGGGATCAGTCAGCACCATCCCGACGCGCGGCATCACGAAGACCGCAGCCCGGTTTGCCGACGTACCAGCGCCGATCGCCGTTGTGGCTTGCGCGAAACCCACGGCCGCCCCGACTTCGACCGTGCCGCGCGTCATGACGTCGCGAGCCTCGAAGGACGATCCCTCTGTCGCCACCCCGGCTGTTGTCCAAAGCACGATGCCGAAGAAGAATGCGACGACGATGCCGTCCTGGGCAAGACTAGGCGACCCGCTCCTCTGGTTCCCAGACTTCCTCGATGTAACCAGACTATGATGCCCTTCCTCTCGCCTCCCCGCTGTCCACATGATGTGCCATCACATCCTCTCTATCC
>JAHFEW010000116.1 GCA_023248215.1 Nitrospira sp. | reverse complement strand
GAAGGCTGTAGAGTTTCACAAAGGGAACATTACGCGACGGCTGGGCATTCGCACCACGGCAGAATTGACGCGATTCGCTCTGTCACAAGGGCTGACGAAACTCGATGACCATCATCCCTAAAGGGGGTAAAGACGCTCTTCCTCAGAGATTATCGCTGGACGTTCGGAAACCTCTCAGGCATTCCCTCATACCAGGTACCTCTCACCTCTGCCGCCGCCTCGAAGGCTCTTGCCACCAGGCTTTGCGTGGAACCACGCGCGAATGGCATGAGGGAACTCTGCGGGATCACTGTTGCGGACCCGGCATCGTGGGCTGCTGCGGCATGGCAATCAGACCGATTGAGATGGCGTGCTTCGTGAGTTCAGCCGTGCTATGGACGCCGAGTTGCTTCATGATACGAGTCTTGTGAAACTCGATCGTCTTGATCGACACGTTCAGAGTCGAGGCAATTTCCTTCGTAGACTGTCCTTCGGCGATCAGTTGCAAGACTTCGCGCTGGCGTGCACTCAATTTGTCCGACGAGCCTTGGAGGCCTGAGGGAGCGGCTTCGACGGGATTGAGCGCCTGTTCTACCAGATTCTCCGCCACGCTCGGAGAGACGTATATTCGCCCTTTCAGCACTTCCTTAATCGCAAAGACCAACTCCTCCGCCACCGACTGTTTCAGGACATAGCCCGAGACTCCGGCGCGAAACGCCTCGGTCACGAAATATTGCTCACTGTGCATGGTCAAGATGAGCAGCTTGACCTCGGGGGTTGTTTTCTTGATTTGCCGACAGGCGTCGAGGCCGTTGAGTAACGGAAGGGCAATGTCCACCAGGGCAATATCCGGCTTCTCTTTCTCAACGGCTCGGACCAGCGCCCGCCCGTCGCCCACCCTGCCGCACAATTGAAACTCGTGCTCCAGAAGTTTTTCAACACCCTCCGCAACAAGGGTATGGTCATCAGCGATGAGAACTCTCGGTTTCATGCTTCTGCCCCCCAGGCTTAGAAAGAGAGTGGTGCGAACGTGATGTGATCACCCCACATCATCGAACATGTTATGACTTGCTCCCCACTATCGAGCATCGCTGCACCGTGAAGGAGATAGCAGCCGGCAAATCCTACCATCCCTTGCTCCTGATAGCGAGGGGGCTATTCGGTTAGAGCTCTTTCGACCAAAATAAAATCAGCCCATGCCCTCCCTTGGTCGGCGGTGCGCCCCCAGGATCACGATAGATGCCGAAATTATACGTGTAATTCAGTTCCAGTTGAGACTTCCATGGCGCCCCGGTGACGAGACCGCCTCCCAGGGCCGGCATGGAGTCGGTGATATTCTTGATTGCGCCATTGGTCGTGAACAGAGGCCGCTCCACCAGCCCCCAGGTCGCTTCGAGATAGGGATACAGAAAAAACAGGGCTTCATAGCGATACTGCAGATTGGCCACCGCGTAGCGTGTCGGAAACAATTCGTTGAATGCCACCCCATGGATCATAGGAAGCGAGATGGCCTCCCATTCATAGCCGGTCGGCCGTCCGGGCAGCCGAAAGGCGGAGAACCGGTCCAAATCTTTCCCGATCCCTCCGTGGATGCTGGTCAGAAGGCGGTGTTTGTCGCTCTCGATGAAGGGAATGCCGGTCGCCACCAGCGCATAGGCCGAGGCCTGCAGATAGCTCTGTTCCTTTTTAAAATCAGGCGTGTCGAACGGCGCGCCTCCCCACTGATCCCACTTGGCCCGGTGACCATGGATCAAATCGCCCCCCATGGTGAAACCTTCATGGGGCAGTTCCATCAGATTTCGCTTTAAAGAATCGGCGCGTACACGAAAATGGATCCGCCCTTCATAGGTGTCTTTGGGGACGCCATATTGTGCGGAGGTGTGGCCGGTTCCCTTGAACCACCGATAGCCGGCTTCATAGGTCAGAGAGATGTTCACGGCGCTGTCCTGGCTGAAAGGATGGACCGGCAATCGATAGCCTAATCCGGCGCCGGCAAAAGCATAACTCCATTCCAATTCCGATCCCCTGATACGCTGGCCTTGCACATATTCTGAGCGGCCTATGGGAAGAATAAAATTGTCCCAGGTGAAGATGAGGGACCAGTTTGGGTACTCTCGCAGGCCGATCGTGTAGTCAATGTCGTTCACCACCCCTGAGAAGGTGCCGCGAAATCGGCGATTATCGTCATCCCAGTTTCGCCACACATACAAGGCGCCAAATGGCAGCACTTCCATTTGGCTCGGCCCATTCGGAATGGCCTGAATACCGAAGCTCGCTGCGGTGACACTCTTCCGGTCGCGGGGCGGCACATAGATTTCTTCTCCGAACAGGGTCGTATGATAAGGTTCACCGGCGATCGGAGTCGGCTCCTCCGCCCGTGCAGATCCATGACCCGCCCCACACGTTACGAGACCGATGAACACCGCACGCATGACGATGCTGACAAAACATTGGATGAATAGTCCACGATGCGTAACACCCATGTTGTATATATGTGCCCCTTTGACGACAAGAGATCCTCGTAGACCGCTGATGGTGTCTTCTTATAAGACAGGAATTGCATACGTTACCCCTAGTGAAACCCCTAGACAGCCCACGCGAACCGCCAAGTATTTTGCAGTAACCTTTCCCGATTTACGCTGTGACAAAAACACCTGGAGCTATTCGCTTGCCGTACAGTTCAACCTCCACTTCATTCAATGCACTACTTGATGAATACACTAGGCACATCGCTAGTACCTGAACCATGCCATCATCTGTATGGTTTTCATCTAGTGAGGCCACTTCTGCAACATCAGCATCACGCGGATATACCTTGCGCCATGGCAAAGGCGAGCCTGATCGGGCTTCTTTTGGTCGGAATCAGCTTGGCGATACCGGCAGATATTTTTGCCGCACCCATTGAAGTGCTCTACCCCGAAGGCGTGAGCGAAGGATTCGTCACACTCACAACGTTGGATGGGAAGAAACTCGCGGATGGAGAACTCAGTCAGGTGACGACAGGAGCCGATAGGCTGGCGAGTCGACTCACCTTTCGTTTCACCGATGGTTCACTTTACGATGAAACCGTCACGTTTTCTCAGAAGAAACACCTCGCCCTTCTGAGCTACCAACTCACTCAACGGGGGCCCGCATTTCCCGAATCCCTCACCATCTCCCTTAATGGAGAGACTGGGCAGTACCAAGTCCGGCAACATGAGAAGACGCGCAATGAACCGGTGATTTCCGGCCATTTGGACCTTCCCGCGGATGTCTATAACGGCATGACCATTACCCTCCTGAAGAATCTTCGCGGGAAGACGGGGGCATCGGTCCATATGGTTGTCTTCACCCCGCAGCCAAAGCTCTATCAAGTCGATTTGAAGCTTCTCGATGACGAGGAAACCAGCACCACCAACCGGAAGGAACTCAAAGCTACTGCGGCTCATTATGTCTTGAAGCCTAAGTTGGGCTGGTTCCTCGGCACCTTGGCTTCCATTTTCGGAAGGACTCCGCCGGATTACCATTTCTGGCTCATCAAGAAGGATGTTCCAACCTTCGTACGTTTTGAAGGGAGTCTCTATCAAAATGGGCCGGTCTGGAGAATCGAGCAGGTGTCACCGAGGGTGAAGCAGGAACGATAACCGCACTTCCCTTTACGGCAGACTATGAAGAGAAGCATCCAGCGGGACGAGGGGGGCATTGTCTCTGCCGATGGCGACCGCTTCGATCGCTCGGCCAAACTGATTCTTGGTACCGTTCCCCTTGACCGTCACCGATTCACCGACGTGGAGGGACCGGCGTAGTTCCTCGCTGGTGTCGGGCGGAAGCCGGATCTGGGTGTCATCCGACAAGACCATTCCCTGAACGATTCCCTTCATTGAATGATAGAGTAATACTCGAATCGTCCCGGCGGCATTCATTTCAGTGACAGACAGACGGCGCTCCTGTTCCTGCATCGGAAGATCCAGACGTAAGGGAACAATAAACGTCGTCCCCCTGGAGAGATTTTTGATCACATCGGGTTGAACCAGTCGTTCATCATTTTTACGTCGGCCATAGACCCGTACATGGTCTCCGGGTTTGAGCGCGCGGAGCAATTGCTCCGCCGCACGCGAGGTCACATACATATGGGAACCGTCCGCCAGCAGCAACCCTTCTACTTCACCCCGCGGGTCCAGCACATAGCGTTCGATCACTCCATCTGCAACGGGCGATTTGCTATGGGACAGATGATCCGTTGCGGCGTCCGAGCGAGAAGAACCGGCGGCTGCCTCGGCCCGGAACGCATCGATGTCCCCCGCGACAGACGTACAGAGGATCGCGCTGAAGGCGAGCGGAGCTTTGAGACTCATAAGTACTCCTCACGATCGAACCTGATGGTCTCACGTGGATTAACTGCGCTGACGGTGCTCACATGGGCTCCCGATGCGCGAGAACCCATAGGCCGAATCGATCAAAGACACGTGAGAAAAGGCCTGAGGGAAATTCCCCACTAGACGCTTATTCTTCAGATCATACTCCTCCGATAGCAGACCCACATCATTGCTGAGCCCGACCAAACGATCGTACAGTTGGCGGGCTTCCTCGTGCCGGCCCGCTAAGACCAAGTTGTCTACCAACCAAAAAGAACAGGGCAGAAACACGCCCTCACCGTGAGGAAGCCCATCCACCTCTCCCGATGGGCGATAGCGCATTACGAACCCCTCCACTTTCAACTCACGCTCAATGGCCTGCAGGGTGCCGCGGACACGCGGATCGGAGGGAGGGAGAAATCCGACCAGCGGAATCATCAGCAGACTGCCGTCCAGCGAGGTGGATCCATAATATTGCACGAAGGTTCCGCGACTCGAATCGTACCCCTCACGGCACACTTGGTCGTGAATCTTGGCGCGGAGGGCGGTCCATTTTTCGAGCGGCCCTTCGACTCCACAATGCTCAATCGCCTTCACTGCCCGGTCCACCGCCACCCATGCCATAACTTTTGAATGGGTAAAGTGCCGTCGGGGTCCCCGCACTTCCCAGATTCCCTCGTCCGGGCGATCCCAGGCGGACTCGAGAAATTCCATGAGAGCATGCTGCACTCGCCACGAATCCTCATCAGGCACCAAACCCAACTGCCTGGCCTGGTGCAGCGTGTCCATGATCTCGCCGTACACATCCAGCTGAAATTGTCGAGAGGCGGCATTGCCGATACGAACAGGCGCGGATTGTTCATAGCCGGGCAACCAATTCAATTCCAGCTCGGTCAGCCGGCGTTCCCCGCCGATTCCATACATGATTTGCAGATCGGAGGGCTTTCCGGCCACGGCACGCAACAACCACTCACGCCAGGCTTTGGCTTCGCTATGGTATCCGGCCAGCAGCAAGGCATAGAGAGTGAAGGTCGCGTCTCGAATCCAGCAATAACGGTAGTCCCAATTGCGCACCCCACCCAGCAGTTCAGGGAGTGAAGTGGTCGGAGCGGCCACGATTCCTCCGGTCGGAGCGTAGGTCAGCGCCTTTAAGGTAATCAACGAACGGACCACCGCCTCTCGCCAGGGGCCCTGATAGATGCACCTGGTCGACCACTTTTTCCACCACTGCTCGGACTCGGAGAGCGCTCGTTCAGTGATCAATGGACGCGGCGGAGCATCATGGGATGCTCGCCACGTCAGGGTAAAGGGAATCTGTTGGCCCGCTGAGACCGTGAAATCAGCGACGGTCGAGAATCCCTCCCCGCGCAAATCGACTTCGGTCTGCAGGTAAACAGAGTCCGGTCCTGCGACGGCCTTGAGCAAGCGTCTCTCGTGACTGACCCATGGCACAATCGATCCATAATCGAACCGGATGGTCATCTCCATCCTCATCCGCACCGTTCCCTTAACCCCGACGACAATTCGAACCACATTGATGTCACGATCACGAGGAGGCATAAAGTCGAGGACCGTGACGGTGCCCGTCTCCGTGACATACTGAGTCTCCAGCACCAGCGTCTCTCCGCGATATCGGCGCCGGATCGTGGTGATATCACCGCTGGGCCTGATCAGCCATCGGCCATGGTCAGCAGTCCCCAAGAGGGCGGCGAAGCAGGCCGGCGAATCAAATCGCGGCACACAGAGCCAATCAAGCGATCCCTCACGAGACACGAGAGCCGCCGTGTGGGTATCTCCGATGAGGGCGTAATCTTCAACTCTGGACGGGAAACTCATGAGAGTATCAGCCTTGAGCATGGTTGGACGGATTCTCGTGACGAATCTCCGTAAACTCTACAAGGAGGCTCTCTTCTAAACAACCCCTATAGTTCATTCGATCTCATGACGGCTGAATCTTTTCTTGTGTGTCCCTTTTCAAACTTGGTATGCTTTCCTCCTTGTCAGCTCTTGCTCCACATCATCCGCAGAAGGAGACACCTTGAAAAAGACGACAGCCAGAAAAACAAACGGCGCCAGCAAGAAATCTTCGAGCACGGGATCCGCACGCCGCCTGAAGGTCGGCCCCACGGCCCATGTCATCAAACGCAAAACAAAATCCGCGGCCGGCGCTGCGGCGACGCGGGTCAAAAAGGTCGTCAAGAAAGTCGTTCGAAAGTCGAAGAGGGCATCGATGGTTCCGGCGAGCACCACACGCAAGGCAAAACAAGTGGGCCGAGCGGTGGGCACGGTTTTGGGCAAGGCGATCGGGAACGTTGAGCGCGCCGTCACGCGGGTGATGAAAAGTGCCAAAGCGTCTAAAAAGAAATAACTCTCCGTCAATCGAGGGTCGAAACAACCTAGGGGTACGCCTAGTGCAGAAACGAAAAGTGGGTCGGTACACTAACTTTACGAAGGAGCTCAAATTCCGGAGGTAAAGATGGGAGTACAGGCCCCCTTTTTATTGGCAGCAATCCTTCTTGCATCGTCCTCCGTGAAGGTACTGGCGGCCGATCCTGGACCAGGGCCGATCGAGCCGAGTCAGCCGCCCCATTCTCAAACGCCTCAACTACCGCCTCCTGCGCCACCATCCCGAATTGACCCTGGAATTCAAAAAGGACCTACTACGATCCCCGACCCCAAAGCCGTTGTGCCGCCGCCGGTCATTGATCCCCACATGGCGATCGATCCTGAAAAGAGTCCCCGTCCCGGCGACACCACGCCACCGCCCATGCCCGGCGGTTCGCCTGCCCCGCAGAGATGACTCGGGTTAAAGCAGGGAGTGCGACAAGGGCTGCGCTGTGATGCTCCGAAACCATGACGTTTTGTAGTGGACGTTGTCCATCCATCGCGGGGTTCGATCGCTGGGCTATTGAGGACGGATGGCGTGATGACTGCTGGGAACAATTGTATTTGAGCAAGCCGGCTGAGTCTTCGGCAGGCATTTACTCAATGCTCGTTTTTGTGACGGTCTTTCCAATAGATTAATCTCGCCCCGGGTTTGAAGGTCACGTAGTACCAAATCCATTCGAACATCACCCTGAACCGATTTCGAAATCCGATCAGAAAAAATATATGCACGAAACACCAGGCCAGCCAAGCTACGACGCCTGAAAGGCCCACTGGGCCAAACTGTGCGACGGCTTTGGCGCGTCCGATCGTGGCCAATATCCCACGATCCTTATAGTCAAACGGGGTCCGGCTGCCTTCGGGGATTTGCCCGGCGATGATCTTGGCCACATAACGACCTTCCTGCATAGCGACCGCCGCCAATCCGGGCAATGGCCTCCCCTCCGGCGTGGGACAATGCGCCGCATCGCCGATCACAAACACCCAGGGATCTCCGCTCAGGCTGAGGTCGGGTCTGACGACGACGCGTCCCGCCGAGTCCAATGGGACGTCCAATGATTTCACGATCGGTGACGCCACGTTTCCTGCCGCCCAAATTACGTGAGCGCTTCGGATGAACTCAGAGCCGGTCAGGACTCCTTGCGAGCTGACCTCTTTCACATGGCTGTTTAGCATGACCGTCACACCCAGGCTTTCGAGCGCCGCTTGCGCCTTGCGCGACAGGTGGGGAGGGAATGCTTCGAGAAGGCGTCCGCTCCCCTCGACGAGCAGGATCCGACATTCCGCCTCATGCAACACATGAAAGTCCGGCGTCATAGCCTTCCTTCCGATCTCCGCGAGGGCGCCGGCCAATTCCACGCCTGTCGGCCCTCCACCAACGATAACGAATGTCAGCTGGTCGCGAACATCCGGCGTTCCTTTCAACCGTTCTGCCTCTTCGAACGCAATCAGCATGCGCTCGCGAATTTCTAAGGCATCCGGTAGGGTTTTCAGCCCCGGGGCGACTGCTTCCCATTCATGGTGTCCGAAATAAGAATGACGAGCTCCTGGGGCCAGAACCAAGCAGCCGTAGGAAATTGGGGCACCTCCATCGAGTTCAATGCGGCGCATGCCGCGATCGATCTTCTGCACTTCACCCAAAACCACCCGGACATTCTTCTGAGAGCGAAACAACGTTCGAAGCGGCCATGCAATGTCGCCGGGTGAAAGGGCCGCGGTCGCCACCTGATAAAGCAGAGGCTGGAAGAGATGGTGATTCGCTCGATCGATCAGGATGACCTCGACATTCGCCTGTTCGAGTGCACGAGCGGCCGCAAACCCGCCGAATCCTCCTCCCACAATGACCACTGGGATTTTTGAATCCTGTGGCAAGCCTGTCCTCCCGCTCTGTTTACACCCGCACTGCGAATGGAACGGCCGGTTCCATCATCAGCGAGAAAGCCGGGCCTCACTACTAGGGAGGGACCTAGTTCGGGAGGCTAAACTGCACCGCTATGATTGCTCTCGCACCGACAGATGATTGTGTCACCATCATGTAACGCGGCACGAATCGAGGTTCGCTCCCATCTCAATATTTTCATATCAACCATGCACAAAAGGAGCAATAGGCGTGAAGATCGCTCAGGTCGCACCGTTGTGGGAAAGTGTTCCACCTGTCTTGTACGGCGGAACGGAACGTGTCGTGTCTTTCATCACGGAAGAGTTGGTTCGCCAGGGTCATGAGGTGACGCTCTTTGCCAGCGGCGATTCCATCACCAGCGCACGACTGGTGCCCATGTGTCCCGAAGCATTGCGCCTCTCCAAAGTCATTACCAATTACGATGCGCCATTGATCACCATGCTGGAGAAGGCATTCAGTTCGGCCGGCGAGTTCGATATCATCCATTCGCATCTTGAGTGTTTGCCCTTCCCACTGGCCCGACGCGGCCGGATTCCGGTACTGACGACCCTTCATGCGCGCTTGGATCTTCCGGAACTTCTTCCGGTGTTCAGAAATTTTGCTGACCTTCCAGTCGTGTCTATTTCAAATGCGCAGCGCGAGCCAATTCTATGGGCTAATTGGCAGGCGACTATCCATCACGGCTTACCAAAGGATCTCTACGCACCACATGCCAACCAAGGAAAGTACCTGGTCTTCCTGGGACGCGTTGCACCGGAGAAGGGATTGGATCAGGCTATTGAAATTGCCAAGCGGGTCGACATGCCGCTTCGCATCGGTGCCAAAATTGATCCCACCAATGCAGAATATTATCGCGCGGTGATCGAACCACTCTTAGACCATCCGTTGATAGAATTTGTCGGTGAAGTAACGGACTTGGAGAAAGACGATTTCTTAGGTGATGCCTATGCGATGCTCGCGCCTTATGACTGGCCGGAACCTTTCGGTCTTGTGTTTATCGAATCGCTCGCCTGCAGCACACCGGCCATTGCCTATCGCCGAGGCTCCATACCCGAAATCATCGATCATGGGTGACCGGATTCCTGTGTGAAACCATGGAGGAGATGGCCCAATCAGTCCGGCATGTCTCCCTCGTGGATAGGGCGGATTGCCGACAGGCATTCGAAGCACGTTTTACCACAGGCCGAATGGTACAGGACTACGTGAGGGTGTATGAGCAGATGCTCGGGATTCCGGCAAAAACACCCGTCCTATCGGAAGGCGAAACATCGGGACTGACGACGGCCAGTCAGGGATGATCCTCCCAAATACAAAGGGCAGGCGCTCGATAGAACGCCTGCCCTTCTTCTTAGGGTAGGAACTTACAACCTACTGCTTACTGCTGGGATGATCGCCCTCAAATCCAGGGGCCTTTCCGGGAGGCAACCCGCTGGTGCCGCTCGGTCCGCCTCCACCCACCGTCTCTTCTCCCATTGAACCGGTGGCCTCAGAACCCTTTTGGCCCGGTACGCCGGGATTTCCTGGGACTGTTGGTGCCGACCGCACCTGATCCATCTTGTCCGTATACTCCTTCATATCGGGAGATTTATCCTTGCTGCTGTTCGTGGACACGGGGTTTTGGATGTCTTCCTTCTTCATGTTCAGCTGCAGTTTGTCGCCCTTCGTTTTGAACTGGCTCCACCTGATTGGCACCGGTCGTTTGGATTCATTTGAAACAAATACGACATATTCGATGTCGCCGGTCTTCGTATCTTTCATGACCTGCTGAATTTTTCCGATTTCTTCCCCATTGGTACTGTATACGGTGGCGTTAACATACTTACTGTCCTTCATCTCGACAAGCTTTCCCTGCCGGACGGGGGTGTCCGCATACTCCTCGGGAATACCTGGCTTCCCGCCTGTCAGATCGGTTCGTTTGTCCGTCTTTGGCGGCTCAGTGGGAGTGCCTGTGCCGGCGCCTTTTCCCATGGTCGAGTCCGGCGACCCCCCATCCATAGACCCCTGGCTGAATCCCGGGGTCCCGGTGGCGAGGACCAGTGCGATCGTTCCTGCGTAAATGACAATCTGACGTGTCATAAAATTCTCTCCTTTGTAAAGATCCCTA
>JAHFEW010000115.1 GCA_023248215.1 Nitrospira sp. | reverse complement strand
GATAATGTCACCGACATGCTCGACCAGCTCGCGGTATCGCTCTTCGCCCGCTCGCAGCGCCGCCTCGGCCTGCCCCCGTTCGGCCAATTGCATCGTCAACCGGTCGTTGGCGGCCACCAAATTCTGCATCTGTTCCGCCACCCGCACTTCTAACCGGCTATTGGCTGAACGCAGCGCAGCCTCCGCTTCTCGCCGCTGAGACAGCAGGTAGGCCGCGCCCCACAGAATACCCGCACCGAGCGTACGATTGAGAATCGCCGTGACGAGATCGACGCCGGGAGGAGAGAGCCAGCACCTCGCTCCGAGCAAGAGCGTGCAGCCCATTGCATACCACGAGGGCGCAACCGGAGCAGCCAGACGTGCACTCAACCAAAGTGGGAGCAGGTACAAGAGCCAGATGGCATGACCAAGCGGCATCGTCACATCAAGGGCAAATATCCCGCCCGTCACCAGGCAGATGGCGGCCAGCATCATCGGGTCGGCTCCTCAGCTATCGGCACGAAAGACCGATTCACGAATCGGTTGTCGGACGAACGCGTACAGAATACGCCCCTGGTTAAACCAGGTAAACCCGGACAATCGGCCCTAGAGCGGCCCTACCGTATGGTATCGTGACCGGAGAAGTTTGGGCGCCAGGTGTGCGCGCCGGGCGGCAGGATGAATCGCTCAGAAGAGAGAGGGAGGAAGGAAATGGCTCACGCACTCCGACAGGCTTGAGACGCGTGATCGCTCGGGTACCGAACGATCGAGGACACCACCGATATCAGGATGTTCTCTCCATACGCCAGCTGTGATCGACGAACATACCTTTCCCTCGCCATCCGTCATGCGGGTAGATTCTGCCCGTCCCATAATAATCTCCGTCGAGCACCTGAAGTTCAGCCGCATACTGGACCCAATCTTGCGTCACCACGTTATTCTCAATGGCCGCATGCAAAAAGTATCGGCCGCCACACAAAGGCAGATGAGGCACATGAAAGTCCACATAGCCGCTGCCCGCAAGATCCAGCGGCTTCCGATCCACGAGATCGGTGGAGAGAATACAGGCGGCGCGTTCATCCCGATTCACGACAATCATCACGCGCATATCCTTAAACACTGTCCGGACATGGCAGTGATAGTACACGCGGATGACGAGATGCTGCCCTGAAATAGCGGGCTGAACGGCGTTCAGTTTCTCATCCAGAAATGTGATCGCCTGCACCATGAGCTCGCCCTTCGTATAGCGGTCGGTCCGATCGGCCAGCGACGTCTCGTTCGAACTGAAGGCCTCGCTCATGTACTGCTCGATGATCTGCTGAGGTCGTCCGTCTCCCACCACGTTTCCTTGACGCAAGAGGATGGCCCGCTGACAGAGACTGGCCACGACCGGCAAATCGTGACTGACGAGGATCACGGTTCGCCCGTCTCGCCGCACTTCGTCCATCTTGCCCAGGCATTTCTTTTGAAAGGCTCCGTCGCCGACCGACAAGACTTCGTCGACAATCAAAATCTCAGGGTCCAGGTGCGCCGCCACCGAAAACGCCAATCGGACATACATGCCGCTGGAGTATCGCTTCACCGGAGTATCGATAAATTGCTGTGTGCCGGAAAACTCGACAATCTCATCAAACCTGCGGTCGATATCGACCTTGCGCATGCCCAGCATGGCGGCATTTAAATAGACGTTCTCACGCCCGGTGAGTTCCGCATGAAATCCCGTGCCCACCTCCAGCAACGAGGTCACTCGTCCATATAGGTCCACTTCGCCGGCGCTTGGCTCCGTGATACGGGAAAGAATCTTCAGCAGGGTGCTTTTCCCTGCTCCGTTGTGCCCGATAATGCCCAATACCTCGCCCTCCGTGACGTCGAAGGACACATCGTTCAGCGCGTGAAAAGCGTGCGGGGCGACATTGCCCGTGGCATTTCGTCCCAGCAAAGATCGGCAGGCGTGGACAATCCGGTCCCGCAGCGTGTCATGGCTGACTGCCGCAATGACATACTCCTTGCTCACATTCCGTACGGAAATCGCGATGTCACTCATTAGATAACGTCCGCAAAGGTTCGCTCCACACGCTTGAAATAAACCACTCCGCTCACAAAGAGCAGCAACACGATACAAATACTAGGCAGGATCGTTTCTACAGACGGCGCTCGTTGACCCAGCAAGGTCCACCGGAATCCTTCCACCACCCCCACCACGGGGTTGAGGCTGTACAGAGCCCGCCATTTCTCGGGGATCAGGCTCACGGGATAGACCACCGGAGAGGCGAACATCCAAAACTGCACGAAGAACGGAATGATATGCCCCACGTCGCGAAACTTCACGTGCAGCGCCGAAAACCACAGACTGACCGCCAGGGCGGCGAGTAACGCGATGATGACGAATATGGGGAACAAGAGGATCTGCCATCCGGGCGTCATGCCAAACCATAACATGAGCGGGATCATCATCACTAACGCACAGAGCAAATCGACAGCCGGGGCCGAGGCCGCCGCTAACGGAATAATCAATCGCGGGAAATACACTTTGCTGATGAGGTGTGATTCGCCAACCAAACTGGTCCCGCTGCGGCTGGTCGCTTGCGCGATGAAATTCCAGGGAAGCAGGCCCGCATAGGCAAAGAGGGGGTACGGCACGCCGTCCGACGGCAGCTTGGCCAAATAACTAAAGATCGCCGTGAACAAGAGCATGGAAATAAGCGGTTGAAAGACCGCCCACCCCGCTCCGATGACGGCCTGCTTGTAGCGCACCTTGGTATCGCGCCAGACCAGGAACACGAGCAGTTCGCGATATTGCCAGACTGAACGCAAGTCGAGGTGAAACATTCCCCGACTGGGCCGAATTTGAACCGACGGTCTTCGGTTGGTTTGCCCTGCGATGACCACCGGCACCTGAGGAATACTCTTGGCTTCTAACTCATTCATATTCATGGAGGTTCAGCTAGGATTTGAGGAGATGGGGTTCCCAAAAAGAGCGGTCATACCGCGGCCACGCATGGCAACCGAAAGGCAAATTGTGTTTATTGAGCTCAAAACACTGTCGAGGAACGACTTCAAAGGCGAAGCGCAGCCCCACGTCGAACGGCGCCACCTTGAAGTGGGAATCATATCGAACCGCCTCGTCGGACCAGAAATGGTCTTCATTCTTAGTTCCGTCCGGACGCAGGTGCCATTGCTCCACTTCTCGCTTCACGCCGTTGAACCTTTTTATGTGTTTGAACCACTTTCTCGGGAGATGGACACACCGCGCGTACCAAGGCTTGCCTGATGAGATCCTCTGCCAATAGACCTCAGGATCGATCCAATATCTGTCCGATGACAGAACCCGAAGGAAACTCGAGACCTTCCTGAGAGAGAACCCGCCATTCCCGACACGCGGAGTGCCGACCCAGGGACTGTCCGCACACTGCAACCATGGAGCGCCAACATAATCCAAGTCCGTGGCACACCATTCCAATAACTGATCCGAAAACACCAAGGCATCCAGTTGATAGATGAGAATGTACCGATACTTCAGAAATGAAGAATAAAAGGTGGGCGACAGCATCAGCCTCGCGTTGGCGATGGCGCTTCCAAAGTAGGAGTCGGCAAACCGTTGCAAGTGAAAACCTGGCCGTTCAATCTCCAAACTCTGTGGCACAACGAGAAACTTGTCGTATCGACCGAGGAAATGCTCCAGATGCCGAAACGATATTTCTTCATCGGGAGTAAAGTGCGCCCTGTTATACCCCGGCACGACCACCGCCACACTATTCGCGTCCAAAGAGCTTCCCTGCAATTCCATCATCCCCTGTGCACCTCACGACATCGCAAGTGACTTTTTGAACCAGAGCGTGCGCCTGGGGCGGCCAGAATCGAGCAACTCCGGCACTGTGACGAACCGATACCGCCCCCCTAAGCGTTCGAGCACAATCTCCAGCGCGCGCAACATGGCTTGACGATCGGGCCATGAGCTGTGCGCCGGATCGATTCCATGAGCAGGCTTCCCCTTGTCGAACAAAGTGTCATGCAACAGCACAATTGCCCCCGGTTCGACCATGCGCAGGAGGTACTCGCTCAAAACCGTGGGGTTCGATTCATGCCAGTCGCCACTATTCACGTTCCACCCCACGACTTCATAGCCCATCACGAACGCCTCCAGACGGGACACCACCGTTTGTTCGCCATAAGGCGGACGGAACAGATGGGTCACGTATGGCTGGAGCGCACGCTTACAATCCCGTATTTGCTGACGTCTCTCTCGGCTCGATAGCCCGGGAAATGCTCGATGATCCCACGAGTGAATACCAATTGCATGACCACCCGCTACGATTCGATTCACGAGCTCGGGTTGGGATGCTGCCGCTTGCCCGACCAAGAAGAAGGTTCCTCGGGCCTGATGCTTCTCCAGCAGGGCCAGCACCTGCGGAGTGCTGTCGGCATCCGGTCCGTCGTCGAACGTCAGTGATAGAACAGGCTCGGTCGTGACGACATGGCTCAGACTTCCCAATATCTTCCTGACTGAAGCCGCAAGCACAGATTTGGGATTCATCGCACTCGTCTCGACCTTATTCAATCATCACAGGGGGAGCGCCGAAGCGCAGACTACCCTTGAGGAGACCCATTTGACGGCCGAGACGCCAGGCCAGCATGGTCTTGCCTTCAGGAGTACGGAGCAATTGTGGCACTCGGCCCAACAAGAGCCGCCAGGATCGAACGTACTGGCGCCACCGCCACAACTCCCAGAAAGACCCGGCTCCATACTTCTTATACAAATAGACCTCGTACTCCGCATAGCGCAAGGCTTGTGAGTAGACTCCTGTCGCGTTGCTCCGAAGACGACAATGGAGGATGGCCCCCGCCACAAACTCCAATCTTGTCCCTTTCTGCTGCACCCTCATGCAGTAGTCGATGTCTTCACAAATGGGAATGGTTTCATCAAATCCGCCAATCGCTTCATGCAGGGATCGCTTGATGCCAAGGGTTCCCGACCCGGCATGCGAGAAGGGTAAAAAGCTGAACCGCTGGAGCGCGCCTTCCTGCGTGTGATCGCGTGCCGCTCGGATCGACGGCGAGTTCAGTTTCTCAAACTCCAGGCGAGAGGCCACGAAATCATGTGTCCTCAACCTGTCTTCCATCGCCACGGCCCAGCCGGGAGCGGGAATGTCGTCGGCATCACAAAACAAAATCCTGTCGCCGGTGGCAGCTTTGACACCCACATTCCTGGCGTAGGATGGGCCGCGCCGTGCCGAGGCATCGATGAGACGAAGGGAAGGAATCCGCTGCTTGTACCGTTCCACCACCTGCGCCAGATCGTCAGTCGAACCGTTATCCGCCACGATCACTTCCCATGCCACCGGCCATGACTGGTCAGCAAGCGCTCGAAGAGTCTCCTCGATGGTGCGCGCAGCATTACGGCAAGGAACGACGATGCTGAGTTTCATGCCCCCTGGACCTCCGACAGCCTCGCTCGGCAATGCGCTACGAGAGAGAGGGGTTCCTGTCCCCCTCCGTAGAGACTCGATGTGTGGACAACGCGCGATACAAACGGAGGAGCCGACCGGGATGCACCCAGTAGCTGGGATCATTGAGGACTGCGCTGACAGCCACGAACGGGGCCGTTCTTGGAGAACCACGCTTCATGCTGATCGCTGCCGCCTTCAGCATCTCTCCCAATAATCGGCGCAGAGCGAAGGTGTGAGCCGCCGGGTCACCGGCCGTGGCCTGTCTGATCTCGCTCCAGAATGCCTTCACTGCCCGAACCGGTTGGCTCGAGGATCCCGCGAGGGTGCTGGCGATCCGGTTCACCCATTCAACGACGGCAGCCTCCCGCAGGAGCCAGGGTGCGGCACGCAGTGATGTGAGCAGGTAGGTTCGAGTGGGCTCCAGGCCGCCACCGGCCCACCAACGCTGGTGTGCAATACTCGCGCACACCGCTGCCCTGGCTTTTCGCCGCACACGATCAGCCTCAGCCGTCGCAGGAAGTCCTGCAAGGGCTGCTTCGATGATCCGGGGCAGCTGCTGTTCATTGGTCCCATTGGCGATCGTGCTGTACCAAAGCCCCTGCTGAGAATACCTGCCTCGAGCGACCGGCCCCCCGGAGATGAACATCCACGGGGTGCGCGCGGCAATTCTGAGTGCCATATCATAGTGTTCCATCCCAGCCTTACTTTCATCGAAAAAACCGGCGCTCTCAAACAGCTCACGCCTCACGAGCCAGGTAGGTGGATGAAGAAAGTCATCGGTTCTCGTGACAAACGCCTCAAAGACATTTCCTGAGGGGCCCCATTCAGGCCAGAGCAAGAGCGGAACGTCGCTGCCGGTGACCACACTCTGTCCGTAGAGCACGCCGATCTCGGGATGGGATTCTAGGATCGGCACCTGCACCATCAGCTTGTGCGTCAGAAATTCGTCGTCGTCATCCAGAAGCGCTACATACTTCCCTTTCGCACGCTTGATTCCCGCGTTGCGAGCGCCTGACGCCCCACTGTTTTTCGGCAATCTGATGTAGTGAACCTGTGGAAATTCGGCAGCGACCTGAGCGGTATCATCCGGTGAACAATCGTCCACCACGATGATCTCCAAATCAAAGAGTTCCCCGGCTTTCTCCTGTGCCAGCGCAGATATGATGGCCTTCCTGAGAAGCTGCGCTCGCTTGTAGGTCGGGATCACCACACTCACAAGGGGACGCGCAGTAGACTGACTCACCCCCTTGTCGGAGTGCTTACCTTGCTGAGGTTGCGAAACGTCCTGACTCATACATGCAACATTCTCCTCCATGCCGACATTGTTGGAGGCTTTTCCTTCTGTATGGGATAGCGCCCCGCCGTTGTTACCTCAAATCTCTCGGTCTGCCGTACCCCAGAAGCTCTTCCTCCCGAAGGGGAGGAGTGTAGGCCTCTGACGACAGCTTCAGGACTGACAGTATCTGAGGTCGAATTTTGTGTCTACTAAAATACTCGATGCACCACTTGAATGCCCTTCAGGATAGCAAACCCGCAGCATAGGCAGAATTAATGAAAGGACTTGCTGAGCCTTGTGACCTCAGGTTGCCCGCGGTCGCATGGAATCTGTTTGGGCCTCCCCTCATGGACAGGGATAGTATCACTTACAGGTCAGTTGAAGACGTCAAAATAGCGGCATAGGCCGCTCATATTGCAGACATTCCACTCCGACGACGCGAATGCCGTCAGGAAATAAAGCCATGTGGTGAGGACAACCAGCTCTATGTGACACGATCAAACCGAAGGGCGGCTCTGTGATGTGTGTTCGTTAGAGGCGTTGTAACTGAACTCGGTTTCTAGAGGGATCCAATCAAGCCGGCGTGAGGCTTCCCGCACGGCGTCCATGGCTCGCTGTACCGCAAGTCCATCGTGAAAAGACGCATCGACTTCCCGGTCCAACTTTCCTCGGAGACAGGCATCAACAAAACTCCGCATCATGATGGTAAGACAGTGGGCCTTGCCATCTGAGGCCTCCTCCGGCAGCGGGATGCTCTGCCAGGCCGGCCGAGTGGGACGCGAAACTTTCAATGCATCCACAGAACCTCTGCTCAATGAGGCTTTCAATGCGCCGTCCGGTCCAACGACCTCGATGTAAGCCTTTTCACCTGAACTCGGAGTCGCACGACTCGCAAACCAGTGCCCGCGAGTCCCATTTCTGCAGACAAACCAAGCCGACGCAATATCGTCGGTTTCCACCTGGGTGAGCGTTCCTGTACGGGCATCCATACGCTCACGAGGGATCAAAGTCGTGCAGCCGGTCACAGCCCGGATCGGCCCGATAATAAAACCTATCAGATCGAAGAGATGGGATCCGAGGTCATACAGCATACCTCCCCCCCCAAGATCCAGTTTTTCGCGAAATCCCACCTTGGAGTCTGGGTGAAGCCCTTCCCAGGAATCCCATTGTATCCGCACATAATATGGAGTACCGATGTCACCCTTCAGAAGCCGGCGTTTCAGTTCCTGGACACCGTACAAATATCGGTAAGTGAAGGCAACCTGGTGAATCTTTCGACTGGATTCTGCAACCCGAAGCATTTCATCGACTTCACTCGCATGCATTCCCAACGGCTTTTCGCAAAACACATGCTTGCCGGCAGCCAAGGCAATTTTCGCCTGGCCAGCATGAAACACATTCGGAGTCGCGATAGTGACGGCGTCGATGTCTTTCCGCGCGCACAATTCTTGGAGGTCGATAGACACTTCCGGCACATTGAGCCGCCGAGCCATTGCTTGAGTACGGGCGGAGTCCCGCCCGCATAGAGCAATGACTTCTGCTTGCGGATGAGATTGTAGCCCGGGCACGTGACATGTTTCAGCAAAGGCCCCTGTCCCGATCACGCCCAATCGCAATTTTCTCATTTGAAGACCAGATGAACGCAGGTTAGCGGACACACCCCCAAGGCATACCATGCAAACTCACTCTCGAAAGCGGCTTAAGACAAGCCTAAGCCTGAGAAAACAATAGGGGATACCCTGAGAAACTAATCAAGTGTATCCGAATATTCAAGGAGAGTCGAGGAGAGTCGCGACCGATGCTTGACGGAAAGAAGCGAGTGAACGAACCACCATCATTCATGTGTCGGATCGAACCAACCCGGTGCGAATGGCCAAACGGACTAGCCCTGGGACATCGTGAATTTCCAGACGTTCCATCAATTGAGCTCGATGGGTTTCAACGGTTTTCACACTCAGATCGAGACGTTGAGCGATCTGCTTCGTCGAGCAGCCTTCCGCGATGAGTTGAAGAATTTCACGTTGGCGTCCGGTTAATCGACCTAATGGACCTCCCTGCGCGTCACCCTGGCGGCAATAGGCGTCAAGGGTAAATTTAGCGACGGCTGGGGTCAGATAGGTTTCGCCTCGGCACACCGTCTTGATAGCCAATTCCAGTTCAGCGCGGTCCGCGTCCTTGAGAAGGTAGCCCTGCGCGCCGGCGCGCAGGGCTTCTTTGAGATATTCTTCGTTCGTATACATGGAGAGCATGAGCACCTTCGTTTTCGGGCATTCCTGTCGCATTCGGCTCGTGGCTTCGAGCCCGTTCATCTCAGGCATAGCGATGTCCATCAAGACCACTTCCGGCTCCATTTCCTTGGAGATTTTCAACGCGTCCCGACCGTTGCTCACCTCCCCGATCACCTGGATGCCCTCCAACTTCTCCAGCAATGCGCGAAACCCTGCCCGCACCAATGTGTGGTCTTCGACGAGTAATACGCGAACTTTATTCATCGTGAGACCTCCCCACTCCGTCCGGCCCCATGCTGGTCGGGAACGACGCCCGAATTTCGGTCCCTACAGCGGGAGTTGAGTCGATGGTGATATGTCCGCCCGCGAGGCGAACCCGTTCCTCCATCCCGGACAGCCCTACGCTCGTGCCGGCTCGAGCCCCAGTGCGAATCGCCTCCGGGTCGAATCCGATTCCATTATCGCGAATCACAAGGCTCAACTCCTGCTGCCTGGTTTCCAGGCGGACCTCAACGTTTTTGGCTTGTGCGTGACGCGCCACATTGGTCAATGCTTCCTGCGTGAGCCGAAAACAGGCGATCTCGATATCTGGAGACGGTCGGCTGGTGACGCCCTCAGCGAAAAACTTCAGGTCCCAGCCCGCGCGTTCCGCCTGCCTGCCGACATACCACCGTAGTGCAGGGACGAGACCCAATTCATCGAGCAGCGAAGGTCTCAAATCCAGGGCCAGACTGCGGACCCGTTGAAGCACCTGGGCCAAGATTTCCAGACTATCAGCAATTTGCTCCTCGACGGGCTCGCAGTTCGGAAGCGTGCGAAGTTCACGGAGATTCAGTTTGATCGCCGTCAATGCCTGCCCGATCTCATCGTGCAAATCGCGCGCGATGGCCCGGCGCTCCAATTCCTGAATTTCCATTAAGCGGCGAGAGAGCACACGTAGCCGTTCATTGGCATCACGTAAGGCTGCGGTGCGCTCCGTTACCCGCTGTTCCAATTCTTCATGGGCAACCCTCAGCGCCTCCTGCGCCCGTTTCTGTTCGGTAATATCGGTATTCAATTCGAGACTTCCGCTCGGCACGCCCAGCGAATCCCGCAGCAACGTCCATCGGCTCGAGACCGTGATCGCCTTTCCATCACGTGTCGTGTGCACCAACTCGCCGCGCCACAACCCTTTCTGCAGAAACTCCCGTTTGATGTCCTCCAAGGGAAGAGGAAAGCTGGTGCTCAAAAAGTCGTGAATGTAGGTTCCCAACGCTTCGTTCACACTCCACCCATATAGACGCACCGCACCGTCGTTCCAATAGGTGATGGTATCGTGCTCCAAATCCCGAACGAGAATCGCATCATTGGCCAGGTCAAGCAGTTCCGCCTGTCGGCGGAGCAGTTCCTCAGCCTGCAACTGCCCGCGTCGATCCTGAGCGACGATACAATATCCGGTGATCGTTCCGAATCCATCGGGAAGCGCATTCACCGAGAGAAGCACGGGGACCCGATAACCGCTCTGATGAATATAGGTCCACTCTTCCTCGACCATCCGGCCAATTCTGACTTGTGCGACAATGGCACCGAACTGGTCCGCAATCGCCCTTCCTGATTGGGTCGAAACGGCTTCCCTTCGACGCTCTAACTCAACCGGATCATGAAAGACGGCCGGAGTGACTTTGCCGACCACCGTTTCTGCCCTGACCCCAAGCAGTCGTTCTGCAGCCCCATTGAAACTTGTAATGATCCCATCATGCGTAGTCGAGATGATGACCAGCCTGCTCTGTCCGCCATCGTTGTTTTCGACCATTTCGACCTTCGTCGTTA
>JAHFEW010000050.1:4256-32324 GCA_023248215.1 Nitrospira sp. | reverse complement strand
CTAGATCTGTGACTCTGCTTTGCCTGTCGACAACGTGAATCCCAGTCGCATCACCAATAAGGCTTGTATCCATAATAGGTATGGACCATTTCACCCCATGACGTATCCGCCATATCCGGCCAATTGTCCTTATCAAACCCCGGAGCGTTATCCAGTTTTTCTTTCGGGACATTGAGGATAAACACGTCACCCTCGGGCGCGATGTTCAGCACTTCCCAGGGAAGCGCAAACAGCTTGTCTCCCATGCCGAGAAATCCGCCGAACGAGAGCACAGCATAGGCAATTCGCCCTTTTTCGAGGTCAATCATGAGTTCCTGGATCTCTCCGAGATCTTCTCCCGCTTCATTTTGAACCGCCGTTCCCTCTATGGTAGATGCAGGTAACAATTGCCGACCAATTTTTGCCGCCATTCTTTGCCTCCCTGTTTTGAAAATGATGATCTCTCTAAGACACCGCTTTGGATTTTTTGGCCTTGGCATTCGCTCTTCCCGACCGCGCCACCTTGGTAGAAAAGTGCTGTCTCGCTTGAGCGGCTTTCTCCGCCAGATAGGCCCAGTCAAGATCCGACTCCTCGACTTGAGGAAACATCTCGCCTTCTTCTTCCTTGATATGGTGCTTCACGTTTTCTGCGAGCACCGTAAATTTGGCATCGAACCGCTCGTCTCCCGCCGCCATTTTTTGAGTTCAGCGATCAACAGATGCACCACATGATGTTCCTCAAGCGCTTCATCCATGAGCTGTTCCTCGTCCAAAGCCGGTTCGAAGGCGGGATACAGGGCCTTTTCCTCCACATACGAATGTTCCTGCAGCGCCTTCAGCGCGCTCTCTACGATGCGCTGCCTTTTTTCGCTTTCTGTCGCCGCTTCGAACTCCTCGAATAGTTGCTTGACCTTTTGATGGTCCTCCCGGAGCGGGTCCAGAACTATCGCGGCTTCTGCTACCATCGTGCCCGTTTCATTCATAGTTCCTCCTTGATCAATTTCTGAATGTGCCGTCTTCGTACGCTCAACCATGATACTTAGTCATAACGCCCGTGCGTAAGTTCGAACAGCTAGGAAGTACCCTAGAAGTGAATCGATTCCTCGATAAGGATAATGAACGGGGTGATGAGGCAGATTGAGGACGGAAGGATCCCGCCGTCTCTAGTATGAAATGCGTGATTCGGCTTTCAGTGAACGCGCCCGATGGTTCACCGCGCGAGGCATGTCAGGGCAGCCCTATCCACAAGGCTGCCTGTTCGGCGATCAGTTGGTGCAAAGGATGCTCTTGGATAGTTCAGCGGGACGACGCGTCGCTCAATTTCGGAGCAGGCGACAAATCAGGATTAGGAGCAGCGTTCGAGCAATGCCACGGGACAATGGTTCAGTACCCGACAGACCGGCAAGACCTGCCGCTCGCCTTGAGTTATAGTCTCGAGGCGCTCTCCAGTGAAGATATTGAGGTAGACCGATCCGGTTTTCCAGGAGGGAACTGTGATCCACGTCTCCTCCCACACGTCTTCTCCTGACAGGCCACTGCCTGGCAAATTATTCCGGTCAGCAATGAGCCGCGGGACGATTGTGACCACGGCTTGGTCCTGATGGAGCCGCGCGAAGGTGCAGATATGCGATCGGTAGAGGCCCTCACAATCGAGCGGCACATAATCTCCTTCCAGATACACAGCTGCATGCGCGCGCCGATGGCGAAGTCCTGTCTGGACGAGGTACAGCTTAATGCGACCATCCCTCCATGACTCCATGAGACGGCGCACCAGGTCGATGCGATCGACGCCCGCCTCTTCGCACAGATGGTCCAGCTGGTTCAGCATGTGCGCACGAAGCTCGAAGTCGACTGGCCGGCGATTGTCGGGATCAACCAGACTGAATTCCCACAACTCCGTCCCCTGGTAACAATCCGGAATGCCGGGCGCCGTCAGCTTCAGCAAGAGCTGAGATAAGGCATTGCTCATGCCGCAACCGGCCACCAGATCCTGAAAAGGGAGCAAATCGTCAAGAAAGAGATTCCGGGCGGTCCGATCCAGGATTGAGCGCACGAAATTTCGAACCGCCTCTTCATAGGCTTCATGGGGATTGACCCAGCTGGTGTGCACCTTGGCCTCGCGGATCGCTTTGATCATGTATTCCTGGATTCGCTCGCGGAATGCCTCATACTGAGCATCGTCCATTGCCGTAACCGGCCATACTCCCACCAGGGTTTGGTAGAGCAGATACTCTTCATTTCGATCGGGCGCAGGAGCCTCGTCGATGTCCGTCCGGAATCGTTTATTCAACTTGGCCCACCGATTGATTGCGCTCCTCCAGCGTTCCGGGATTTCCGACAAGACATTGATTCTCGCTCGCACATCTTCCCCGCGCTTGGTGTCATGGGTGGATGTGGCGAGCAAGGAATAGGGCCAGCTTGCGCGCCGTTCGCGTATCCGTTTGTGAAACGCCTCGACGGACAGGCCGAACCGCGCCGGTTCTCCGCCCACTTCATTTAGCGAGGTTAATCGGTTGTAGATATAAAAGGCCGTGTCCTCGATTCCCTTGGCCGTGACGGGACTCGTGGTCTGTTGAAACTTGGTCACGAATTGTAGTTGTTTCTCTTTGGTCAGATTCGTACGGTCGTCTAACTTCCGCAAGAGGAGATCGCGCACAAAATCAAAAACATGGCTGCTCAATGCCGGATTACGCCGCTTGGCACGGGCGACTGCTATCCCGATGTAGGTTTGATCGCGGTCCAGCACTTCCTTTTGGCCGGACGTCACATAGGACCGGTATACTGGAAAACAGGCGATGATTTCCCCTATCGCATGGGTCAGGCTGTTCAGAGTGAAATCCCGATACTGCCTGTCTCGTTCGGAGAGCAGGTTTAATTGGTGGCCGAGTGCATTGATTTCACTGGACATGGAGGCCCGCATGATCAGCTTCTTCGTCTGGTAAACTAAATCGTCATACACCACGCGCTGACCGACGAAGCGCGTATATAAGGCATCCATGGCCCGTTCCTGAATGGAACTCACAAACAAGCCATTGACCAGATTCAGAAAGTCATAGCCGGTCGTGCCGGAGACCGGCCACGTCCGCGGAAGCTGTTCTCCCTTTCCCAAGATTTTTTCGACGACAATAAAGAGTGACGGCGGCTCGCCCTGCCTGTCCTGCGGGAGCTCGCGAGCCGCCCAGTCCTGTAACTGGATGAGATAATGCTCCGGGTCGTACAACCCATCGACATGATCGATACGCAAACCGGTTGCCAGGCCATCCTTGAGCAGACGAAAAATCAACCGGTGGGATTCCTGAAACACGCCCGCCTCTTCCGTCCGTATGGCCGCTAGTTCATTGATGTCGAAGAAGCGCCGATAATTGATTTCCTCCGAGGCCACACGCCAGGAAGCCAGCCGGTAACATTGCTCGTTTAGGAGCGCATCCAGCCGGTCAAAGCTGGCCGAGTCCCCTTTCGTCCCGTTATACGCCGCCACGTTGGCCAGCAGATGCTCCCTAACGGCCTGACATTCCGTTACCAAAACTGACAGGCGCCGCCGGACAATGTCCTTCTCCCGGTAGCGTTCGGCGACTCTCTCGGGATCGCGCTCATTGCGTGAAGGCAGGTGCCGCAAGGCCGTGAGGATACTTTGCAATTCCAGTATGTGTCCGTCCCCTTCTCCTAGGATCCCGATGAGATCGGACAGACGGAACGACAAGATCCCGCTCCAGGATTTCGGGGCAATCGGGAATTTGTGGTCGAAGTAGGTGACGACGAAGCCGCCATCCTCATACCGCAGGCGGATGTCTTGATTCTCCAGCACCATCCCATACTGCTCGCCGAGAATGGGCAGCAGCACTTTGTCTTCGAGTTCACGTTTCAGCGGAGACCAATCGATGTCGAACGCCCTGGCATACCGCGAGCTAGGTCCGTGCTCCAGCACATCCCACCACCAACGATTCTCTGTGGTGCTAATCCCCATATGATTAGGTACGACGTCCAACAACAGCCCCATGTCATGTTGCTTGAGCGCCGCAGTAAAGTCCTGGAAGTCTTGTTCCGTTCCCAGATCAGGGTTCAAGGCACCGGGGTCCACGAGGTCATACCCGTGCATACTGCCGGGCACGGCCTTCAGCAGGGAGGAGGTATAACAATCGGTGATTCCGAGCGCGTGCAGGTATGGAACTATGCGAGTGGCATCACGAAAGGTGAACGTATGGTTTAACTGGAGGCGATAGGTAGCGATAGGGATACGAGGCATCGGACCTCACGAGTGGGAACAGCGCATGTCAGTAGCAAGACAGTCGACGTTGACCGACATCTGTCTGCCACATCGGTTTCGGGAGGACCACAAGATCTGAGGATCCCCCCGGGGCTGCAGGACTTGCCTCTCCGTTCTGACTCCCCAACTCGACTCCGGCCGGAATGTTATTTTGCCGATCAATGACGACCCGATGCAACCTTGCGCCTGATCCGATATGAGTATGGTCAAGTATGACGGAATCTTCAAGCTGAGCCCCAGCCTCGATCCGCACGTGACGGCCGATGACACAACGCCGAACATCCGCCTGTATCAGCTGGCTGCCTTCCCCGATCAATGCGTGATCGACATAACCATTGACGAGGCTGGCTGGTGGTCCACTGGAGGGCTCAGTCCGAATCGGCCATTCGCGGCTGCGCAGATCGCAGGCGGGTGTATCCCCAAGCAGGTCCATGTTGGCCTGCCAGTAGGCCTGGATGGTGCCCACGTCACGCCAGTAGCCTGGTTCTTCATAGTCGGCAATGCCCGGGACTTCGTTATCCTGAAAATTATAGGCCATCACGCGTTCCGTCTGCAGCAGCCGCGGCAGGATATCTCGGCCGAAATCATGCGAGCCGCCGGTCTGCGCATCCTCCTCAAGGGCTTTGATCAACACCTCTGTGCTGAACAGATAATTTGCCATGGAGGAGAGAACCCGAGCGGGATCCCCTGGCATGGCTTTCGGGGCCAACGGCTTTTCTTCGAAACTCATGATCCGGCTGTTTCGGTCGACCTCGACAATCCCAAATTCCTGAGCGGAAGAAACCGGAACCGGAAGGGTCGCCACCGAAACATCGGCTTCGCGTTCCAGATGAAACCGCAACATCTGACGAATGTCCATGCGGTAAATATGATCTGCGCCGAACACGGCAACGACATCGGGAGCAAAGTCCTGGATCAGATTCATATTCTGGAATACAGCATCCGCCGTCCCCTCATACCAGCCGCCCCCCGCATTCATTTGCGGAGGCACGACCGTGACAAACTGCCGTTCGCCGTCGCCGATTCGCCAGGCCCGCCGGAGATGCTCAATCAGGGACTGTGATCGATATTGCACCATCACATGCATGCTCATCATGCCTGAGTTGTAAAAATTGCTCAGCCCGAAATCGATGATGCGGTAGGTACCCCCGAAGGGAACTGCCGGCTTGCTGCGGGCCTGCGTCAACGGCATCAGGCGCTCGCCTTTTCCTCCGGCCAGAATCAAGGCCAGGACTCTGGGCTGGTTTGTACGCTCGTCCCTTTCCATACTCGTCCTCTCTAGCAGGATGCGGAAAAAGTCCGCCAGCGGCGTTCTCGCATCGTTCAGCGGCTCACCGTACGGCAAGAGTACGATTCGCCTCTTCGCTCGCTGCGGCCTTGCTGGACGGCCTTTTTGCGCATCCTGCGGGCTATTCTAATACCAACACGCCACGTGAGCTGATCGCGGCGTATGGTGCAAAAATCGAGTTTTTCCGCAGCCTGCTAGGCGCGGCGGTCGTCAGAACGGGAGGTGCCGCAGCCTCCTCGACATAAATGATGAACCCTACTCACAACACCTCAAGAATCGAGTTCGCCGTGCCGAACTCATTCATGGTCCGCTTCGGATTGCACGCATCTTCTTCCCATCGCGTGCCATCGATGACGAATTTGTACTGATAGGTACCAGGTGGAAGCTGCAATATGATGTGCCATGTCTCTCCGTCCATCTGCTGCAATGGATGCCTCTCCATACTCCAGTCATTGAACTCGCCGACGACAGAAACGGATTTGGCATGTGGCGCGACAACGTTGAGCCAGATGGAACGTGTGGCCATCTCTGGTGATGCCCTCTGGCGTTTCGTAGGCTTACCAATTGCTCCCGCCATAGCTCCTGCCCTCCTTTCACTCTTCGCTTCTGCATCCTCTTGCTCCCTTTCGCAATATCAGGAGCGGTTCCGGGGATCCACTTCTCCAGGGCCGGCGGTTCCCGGATCCTGGCTCTGTTTCACTTTCGATGGATCAACAGAGATAGATGGTGGCTCCTCCTCTTGACGCATCGATCGTTTGAAGCCTTGAATCGCCTTCCCAACACCTTCTCCAAGTTGTGGAAGCTTTCCTGCTCCGTACACAACGAGAACGATGATAAGTATGAGAATGAGTTCGACCCACCCAAACGTCCCAAACACGATATCCTCTCTTCCTTCGTTCTCTCGTCACCAGCTCAAACCATGACGGAGAGTGGTCGTTTTTAATATTGGATGATCGCCCTGCGACAGGTTCGACCTTACAAAAATCTCGATATGGGGAATACTGGCAAAATCCCTAGGAAGAGAGAGTGAGTGAGAGTCGCCGCGCTGGATAGGCACAAGGGCTGGAAGCGGATAGGTCATCGGAGATCAATGGTCGGCAGCAAGGTAGACCGCTACGGCGTAGGGAGGCAGAAGAATCCTCTGTCCTGATTCATGGATGTCGAGGGTCATGGGAAAAGTGTTTTCTGTATCCCCTCCATAGCCCGCCTGATCCGCACTCAGCTTCAATGTCCAAGAGCCGGCAGGTCGACGAAACGTGAACGGGACCGCAACATCGTTCAATCCGATCAGCAGCAAGGCTTCTAGGCCATGTTCCATCCGACGATGGACCATCAGAATAGGACCATCCTTGTCGGACCAGAGGGCATCATGGTGACGGCCATCCGCGCTGGCGCCAAGCACCGGTAGTCGTTTTCGCAAGTCAATGAGGGCGCGATACCACCGCAACAGGCTCTCTGCGCGACCGTCTTTCGAGGCACCCGGATGGACCCGGCTCCGCTCAAAGGTGGAGAGGGCGTAAGGATCGGGAATGTCTTCCTCCCGCCAGCCGAAATGGGCGAACTCTTCCCGCCGGCCTTTCCTGACCGCCTCGATAAGCCCGGGATCGCTATGGTCGATAAAGTAGAGAAAGGGCGCGCGCTCACCATACTCCTCTCCCATGAAGAGCAAGGGAATGTTAGGAGACAGCAGGACGAGGGCTGCGGCAGCCTTCAAGGCTCCAAGCGGAACCTGCCTGCTCAGCCTCTCTCCGTCGGCCCGATTCCCCACTTGGTCATGGTTCTGAGAAAAAACGACGAATTGGGCCGGCACAATCAGTTCTGAGGAATGACCATGGCGACGACGGCGAAACTCGGAGTACCGACCGGTATAGACAAATCCCTGTTGGATCGCCTGGACGAGATCGGCCATGCCGGTGAAATCCTGGTAATAGCCTTGATTCTCTTTGGTGAGCACCACGCGGAGCGCATGGTGAAAATCATCGTTCCATTGCGCGTCACAGCCATGCCCACCGAATGCCGCAGGCTTGATGACACGAGTATCATTGAGATCACTTTCTGCGATGACCTGCACATGCCGATGCAATCGGTCCGCCTCACGATGAACGGCCTCTGCCAGTTCCTGCAGGACATGCCTGGCACTGAAGTCAAAGATTCCGTGGATGGCGTCCAGCCGTAGTCCGTCGATGTGGTATTCGCTGATCCAATAGAGCGCGTTGCTGATGAAATATCGGCGAACCGGATCACTGTCACGACCGTCATAATTGATCGCCTGCCCCCAGGGGGTTCGGTACCGATCGGTAAAATAAGGCCCGTAGTCGTGAAGGTAGTTCCCCTCTGGGCCCAGATGGTTGTAGACCACATCGAGCACCACCGCCAGGCCCTGCTCATGGCAGGCATTGATCAATCGTTTGAGGCCAGCGGGACCGCCGTAACTGTTTTGGGGCGCGAACGGGTGGGCGCCGTCGTATCCCCAATTGCGCGCGCCAGGAAACTGGGCGATCGGCATCAACTCAACGGCGGTCACGCCGACCTCATGCTTCAAGTAGCGGAGTTGGGGGATGATCGCGTCGAACGTGCCGGACTCCGTGAACGTTCCGACATGAAGTTCGTAGATGATGTAGTCCTGTAGCGCGACCCCTCGCCATTCTCGGTCAGTCCAGTTGAAGGCATCGGGGTCGACCACAGCGGAGGGGCCATGTACACCATCAGGCTGCGAACGCGAGGCAGGGTCCGGTCTGGTCTTGGCGCCGTCCAGGACATAGAAGTATCGGCTGTCAGCCGTCACTCCTTCCATCAAGCCTTCAAAATATCCCGAGCGGCCTGGTGCAAGCGGCGACATTCGCTCATGAGGCGCCGTAATCTTGACCTTCACCTCCTTCGCATAGGGAGCCCAGACCTTGAAGCGCACGCCCTTGCCGTGAACGACGGTCGCCCCTATGTCGAGAGCATATGAATGAAACTCTGTCATGAAGATACCTTGCTCCTATGAGCGTCAATCATCCATGATGAAAATGGCGCCCTGCAAAGCCGCCCATTCATGTTCGGTACAGAGGGATGTTACATGATCACGTTACCCTTGCGTGCATCCGAATCAGCCGACGACTGGCGCACGTTGTTCCGGGGCCGGGATGTCGCCTGGCTCTGGGGAGGGCAGGTCATCTCCCAGATCGGCGACGGTCTCAGTAAGATGGCCCTGCTGTGGTTTGTCTACCACCTCACGGGGTCCGCTCTCAAGATGACATTGATCGGAATCCTCGAAACCCTTCCTCCGCTCATCCTCGGTCCGTTTATTGGAGTATATCTGGATCGCGTGTCCAAGCGCAGCGCGATGATCGTGATCGATCTCGTTCGGGCTTGCCTCCTGATCCTCATTCCGGCTTTCTATACCCTCGGATGGTTGACCCTCAAATGGCTCTACGTCCTCGTCTTCGTCATCGCCCTCTTTTCGACTGCCTACGGTCCCGCCCTGAGCGCCGCGCTGCCCCTGCTGGTGGATAAACAACACCTGACCCGCGTGAATGCTCTCATGCAGAGTTCCATGATGATCGGGCAATTGCTGGGTCCGGCGGCCAGCGGCATCTTGATCGCGACCATTGATGCGCAGAACGTGCTCTATGTCACTGCCGGCGCCTTCGTCCTCTCGTCCCTTTGTAAAATCCCCGTCACAATCCCGCATCAACCCGTTTTATCCTCACGCGGCGGGATCCTAAATCAGGCAGGACGCGCGTTGATGGAAGGCGTCCGATTCGTATTCGTGCAAAATCACCTGCTGCTTCTCCTCATGATCGTCGCATCGATTTTCACCCTGGGATCCACCGGGTTCATCTATCTCCTTCCCATTCTCGGCCCACAGCTTTTGCACGTCGATTCCGTCGCATTGGGATGGCTCTGGTCGTCACTCAGCATCGGGATCCTGGTGACGACCGTATGGCTACTTTGGAAGAAACAAGAAGGGCTCTGCCCCAGGCTCTGGACTTTGGTGACTGCGGCGCTCGCGGGAGGAGCGGCGGTCTTGCTGCTCCCGTCCAGCACCTCCCTGGTCATGGCAGCCGGTTTGATCGTCGTGGTCGGGGCCAGTTCCGGTTTGGTAACTCCCATCGTATCGGCCTCACTGCAGGAGCGCACGCCCAAGAATCTCATGGCGCGCGTCTTCGGGGTGTTTAATTCCGGCGTCATGGCCTGTGCGATGCTCGGCATGACGATCTTCGGATGGGTGGCCGATACCTTTGGCGCGAGCGCGAGTCTATTCGGAATCGCCGCCGTGCACCTGGGTACCGCCACGATCACCGCCGGTCTGATACCCTGGTGCCGTCGACTCGCCGGCACGGGCGCAGCGGGGCAAGGAGGTGTGAAATGACGCAATGTCTCCGAGGGCGATCCGTGATTGTCGTCGGCGCAGGATTGGCCGGTCTCACTGCGGCGGTGGAACTGTCGCGCGATGGCGCAACCGTCCTCGTGCTCGAAGCCCGCGATCGCCTCGGTGGGCGGGTCTGGACCATCCGAGATGGCTTCGCTGCTGCTCAGCATGCCGAAGCCGGAGGGGAATTCATCGATGAGAACCAGGAAGAGATTCGACAACTGGCACATAATCTCAACCTGAATCTCGTCCCCGTACTCAAAAAGGGGTTCAATTTCGCCGGGCGACAGACTAAGGCGGCTATGCCGCGGTTGACGACCGGGACAGAGCTCTGGGCCGTTCTCCATCGACATCTCTCACCGTTGATACGGGCCTATCGCCTCGCCGACCAGCGTTGGGATAGCGCCGTCGCTCACCAGTTGGCGAGGATCTCTGCGGCAGAATGGCTTGAGAGCATCGGCGCCGTGAAGGAACTCGGTGCGCTGGTACTCGGCCTCAGAGGATTTTTTCTTCTCGATCCGACCGAGCTTCCGCTTCTGGCCATTGTGGATCAACTCATCACCGGTACGCCGGGACAAGGCCGGTTGTACCGCGTGAAGGGTGGCAACGATCAATTGGTGCAGGGCTTGTCTGCGTTCCTGGGCGAGCACATTCATCTTGGCACCGAGGCAATGAAAATCGTGCAGTCGCCGAAGAAAGTCTTCATCACGGTTCGCGACCGTAACAGGAGGCACACGAAGTTGCGGGCGGATTATGTTGTGCTGGCGGTTCCTGCGACCGTCGTTCGCTCCCTGTGCTTCGACCCTCCCCTTCCGTCGCCGCTGCGTCAGGCTGTGACGACGCTCCCCTACGGTTCCGCGACCAAAACTCTGCTCCAGTTCAAGAGGCGATTCTGGCGCGGAAGACGTCGCACGAACGCCTACGCCACTGACCTTCCCATCGGGACTATTTGGGACGCTAATGAAGAACAGCCCGGACGGACGGGCATTCTCACTTTGATGGCCGGCGGATCGGCCAGCAAGGCCACGCAAGAATCCATGACCGAAGGCGGTATCGAACGAATCTTGTCCGCGATTACCTGGCTCGGACCTGCACCCCGGGTCTTGCTGGGTGTTAGGCAGATTACCTGGGAGAACGATGTCTGGGCAGGAGGAGGTTATGCCGCCTTTACGACGTCCTATGATCCTGCACTTCGTCAATGGCTTGCACAGCCATACGGGCGCTGCTTCTTCGCAGGGGAACATACCAGTGTCCGCTGGCAAGGGTATATGAACGGCGCCGTGGAGAGCGGACTGCGGGCGGCATTTGACGTGGTCACCGCGGCTCAGGGCCGTGCGTGGAATCGGCCAGACACATATCCGAGCTAGCATGTATTGTGATGACCCCCAGAATAGCCGCAGGATGCTCAAAAAGGCCGTCCAGCGAGGCCGCAGCGAACGAAGAGGCGAATCGTACTGTGGGTACGTTGAGCCTCTGAGGTTCACGACGCGACGCGACGAATAAGGAGCGTCACGTTGGCGCACGGGCGCGAGTCGGTGAGCGCCCAGTGTCCCCACAAAGCTGGCGGACTTTTTCAGCATCCTGCTAGAGCTTTCCTACCAGGTCGAGGCTGGGAGTCAGCATCGGTTGGCCCGGAGGCCAATTGGCAGGACAGACCTCTCCCTGACCCTCGCGCACCCGTATAGCCGCCTGCAGCTTCCGCAGCATGTCACCGACATTCCGTCCGATGCTGTTGTCATGCACCTCATAGGCCCGAAGAACTCCGTCCGGATCGATCAGAAACGTTCCCCGCAGGGCGACTCCCCCCTCATCCTCGAGATAGACACCGAATGCTCGGCTGAGCGAGCCGGCGGTGTCAGCGAGGAACGGGAAGTGAATAAAGAGCGCCACGTCTGCGCACGCCGGCGAAACGGTGAGCCGGCAGTGTCTTGGAGGCGACGCGTCACATTCTTACCCGCCCGCCCCGAGCCTGCCGAGACAGGCTCTTTTCCCATGGCGGTGCGTGGAGCCCCCGAGCAAAGCGAGAAGGCCGCTCGCGGTTTGTTTCAGCATCCTGTTAGAGCGCGCGCATGAATGCGGCCAATGCCGCCTTCTCTTCACGCGTGAGTTTGAGCCCCCCCACGATATTGAAAAACTCTACGCTGTCTTCCAAGGTCGGCAACCGTCCATCATGAAAATAGGGAGGCGAATCCTTGATGCCGCGTAGTGCAAAGGTTTTGATCGGCCCGTCCGCTTCGGCACCAAATCGCTCTAGAAACAGGTCATGCATCATGTGGTCGGTATAGGCCGGGGGTTGATGGCACGTCGCACAGCGCGCTTTACCGAAGAACAGGTCTTCCCCGGTAAGTTCCTGCTGGTTAGCCCGCGCTCGATCTAATCGTCCTGTCATGGGATCCAGCTTCGGTGCCGGGGGAAAATCGATCATGTTTTGAATCTGCGCCATATGCGCAACCTGGAGGCGATCGATGACATTCATGCCCTTCTTGATGGCCCGGATCTGGTCACCATTGAAATAGGCCGTCCGTTGTTCGAACTCAGTAAAGTCTTCGACCGACCGCAGACTGCGTTTCGATCCATGGATCTGTTGGTTGAACATGCCTCGCAGACTGACGGTGTCCAAACGTAGCCGATCTCGCTGAGGGCGCGTATCGGGATTCAGATGGAATTGACCGGTCGTGTGAAAATTGACGTGGCAATCCAGGCACGCGACTCCCAAACTCGGTTTGGGAGATTTGCGATCCGGCGTCAGATTGAACTCCTCTTGTGGAAATTGGGTCACCAACATTCTCAGTCCATCCAACTGAACCGGAGTGATGAGCCCACGAAACAGCCGGTCGAAATTCTCAGCGCTCAACGCCTCCCCCTGCGAGACGTCGCCCAACTCGGGATGCGTCGTGAGGAAAATGGGAGGTGGAAATTCAGGGAGAAAACAATCAGGAAGGTCGAACTCCACGTCGAAACGTTCGAGTCGTGCGAACTGTTCAATTTGCTGTGGGGGAAATACCATGCCGCCCACTTCATGTTTGACATGGGGCAACCGCATGAAACCGGCAGGAAAAACCTTTTCCTTTCGGATTTCATCCACGTCCATTTGGGACAGTTTTTCCCACGTCATCCCTTCCTTCAGCTGGACCGTAGGCCCGATCGGCTGAGCCTTCCCTTTCGTCATCGTTACGCCAGAGCGCGTTTTACAATCCAGCTTGTATCGATCCTTTAGAAGTTTGGCCTGTTTGGCCATCACCTTAGGTTTGTCGGCGATGTCCTTGGCCATCGCTTCTTCAGCGAGCTTGGTCGCTGATTGCCCCGATGGGCCACCGAACAGGTCGTACGAAAAATCTACGCCGTCGAATCCTTTCTCCTTCGTCTTCTCGATCGCGGAATTTTCCATCGGGCGCTTCTCATCACCGGGCTTCCCAGCCTGCACGACCGGCTCTCCCGACCCAAACAAAGCGCTCGCCATGTAAGCTCCAAGAAAACCGAATACTAAAATCCATTGGCTGTTGGATGTACGCACCGCAACACCTCATTAGTTGAATAGCGATCCGCGCTTCGGCAACACCTGTCTCGGCGCAAGTTCTTGCTCTTCCTATTCTTCATCCTCTTCCTCGTCACTCTACGTAGCCCTCCCAAATCTGCCCACTAGGTAGACCCCTGGGTTGCAGTAGGAATGCTCGTCTCTCCCGCTGACCTAGGGTAGCGCCTAGTGCTCAATTGCCTCGGTATTTTCTAGGATGGGCTCATCTAAACCAAGAGGTGTACACATGCGCTGTCATCGATGCCACAGTATGATGTTCCCCGTCGATCTCCGCGACTGGGGAGGCGGGCTCATGAACGATCAGGCCGCAGCATGGCGGTGTTTCGCCTGCGGTGAAATCGTTGATCAGCTCATCTGTATGAATCGGGATCGTGCTCAGGACAAGAAGGAAGAATGGCGTAAGAGAGGGGCGCGCTTCCGTGTGGGGGTCCTGGGGCTTGTACGTTAGTTAGATGGAGCGTGCAGGGATGAGCGCGAACGGCTATGCATTATGCTCATGGCAGAGAGGCTGACTAGTGGACTGTAACGTTTAAAATGGTAGTATCATGACGCCTATGGAGGACGTGATGACACTAACCAAAAGCGAACGCCTGGAACTTCAGCGTCAAGCGAGAGCCGGACACGGTCGAGCCGATTCGGCTCGACACGCCCGTGTGATTCTGCTGCTAGCCGATGGCCTCACGTGGGCCACGATTCGCGCCAAATTGGACTGCAATGACAGTTACATCGCTCGCTGGAGTCAGCGCTTCGCCGCTGATCGGCTGGCGGGGTTGTTCGCCCGCTACGCTGGGCGCGCGCGCTACAAAGTGACCGATCGGATCGAGGCCCGAGTGTTGGCGTGGACCACCCAACGCAAGCCAGTCGATGGGTCCACGCACTGGTCCTCGCGCAAGCTGGCCGCCGAACTGGGCGATCTCTCGCACATGACGGTGACCCGCATCTGGGCCAAACACGGGATCAAGCCGCATCGACTCGAAGGCTACCTCGCCTCCACCGACCCGGATTTCGAGACCAAGGCCGCCGATGTGATCGGCCTGTATCTGCATCCGCCGCAGCACGCGGCCGTGTTCTGCGTGGACGAGAAAACCGCGATTCAGGCGCTCGATCGCAAAGACCCGGTGTTGCCCCTGTCGCCTGGGCGGGCCGAACGCCATGGCTTTGAGTACGTCCGTCACGGCACCCTCTCCCTGTACGCGGCGTTCAACACCAAGACGGGCGAGGTCCTGGGTAAGACGGCGGCACGCCATACCTCAGCCGAGTTCGTCGCCTTCCTGACCGACCTCGTGGCCAACCAGCCCAAGGGCAAAGAAATTCATGTGATTGCCGATAACCTCTCGGCGCACAAGACCCTGCGAGTCGAGGCCTTTCTGGCCGAGCACACGAACGTGCAGCTGCACTTCACCCCGACGTACTCCTCCTGGCTGAACCAGGTCGAACTGTGGTTCGCCAAGATCGAACGCGATGTCATCGCCCGCGGCGTCTTTACCTCGGTGCCCGATCTCAAACGAAAGCTCATGCGCTACATCCGGCACGACAATACACAGCCCAAACCCGTGAAGTGGAAGTACTTTGATCCATCACGCCGAATTACTCCCGAATCAATTGTTACAGTCCACTAGCTGGCCGATCATCCCCCTCCAATCGTCATAAATCATCATAATCAACATTTGGGGAAAGCCCATCGACGTACGAGCCGTCAGACATCACGATCAAGCAGGCAACTTCCCAGATATCTCCGGCGATCAGGTCCGGCCAACGCATGACCGTCATCTCCCATGTCGTTTCGCTCCCGTCGGTCAGCAACACGGTTTTGCAACCTACCAGCCGTCCGACTTCAATGCTATCCAGCCTATCGCCGACCATCCATGAATTGGCCAGATCGATCTGAAGGGTGGCTGTCGCTTGAAGCAATGGCGTGACCTGCTTACTAAGATCGTATGGATGCCGGGAGATTGGGCGAATCGGCTGAGCATCAGGACAGCTGGTCCGCTGCCCGTCCCGGCATTCTGCATAGGCCGCAGCCGTATCCGGGGTAAAAAGAACGATGGTGTAGCCGGCTAGCGTCAACAAGCGAAGAGCCTTCCATTCTTCGGAGGTGATCGTCGCCAGAGGGAGACCCGCACATGGTCCGTCGTTCCCCACCATCCCGTTCGTTGCAAAGAAAACGGCCTTGCCCTTCATCGCTGCCTCGATAATTAAACCGGTTGCTTATGACTTCCGACGAGAGCTTGTGCGCTTCGACTTCGAGCCGCGCTTGGGAACCTTGATGCCGGACTTCCGTGCTTTGGAAAGGCCGATGGCAATGGCCTGCTTGCGCGACTTCACCGGGTGTTTGCCGTCTTTCATGTGGTCCATTTCTTCCTTCACGAATGCGCCTGCCTGCGTCGTCGCAGCTTTACCCTCTCTTTTCGCCTTACGCGCGCGTTTGATGGTCTTTTTTCCAGGCATGAAAGTCTCCTTTATCATGATTCGTGCTGCCATCCTGCAGCTTCCTACAGTCTGGCGAGTCCGGACGTTCTCTCTCCTCCCGCGGAATTTCACTTCGGACAACATCGCTCCTCAGCGTCATCGTGCGGCTAACATGAATATGGCCTTGTCCTCGTTAAGGAGTAAGCACGACTTTGATACAGGAGTCTTCTTTATTACAGAACATCTCGTAGGCCTCTCGCGCCTGGCTAAGGGGGACGCGATGGGTAATCAGGAACGAAGGATCGATCGCCCTTCTTTGAATCAGCTCAAGGAGCGGACGCATGTACCGATGGACATGGGTCTGTCCCATCTTGAAGGTCAAGGCTTTGCCGAACGCAGCTCCGAACGGCATTTTGTCGATAAATCCGCTATAGACGCCCGGGATAGAAATGGTGCCACCTTTTCTACAGGCATAGATACATTCCCGCAATGCGATCGGCCGATCGGTCTCCAAAGAGGCGGACTGTTTGACCCGGTCGTACCACGCTGCCAGCGTGGTCCCATGTGCCTCCATACCGACTGCGTCAATGCAGGCGTCCGGCCCGCGGCCACCGGTCATCGAGCGGAGTCTGTCCACCACATCGTCGCTATCCTCATAGTTGATCACGTCGGCCTGGCCATATTGCTGGGCCATGCGAAGGCGTTCTGGAAACCGATCAATCGCAATGACACGGTCCGCCCCCAAGAGACGCGCGCTTTGAATCGCGAATTGCCCGACGGGGCCGCAGCCCCAGACGGCCACGGTATCACCCGTCTGAATCGTACAATTTTCCGCTGCCATATACCCGGTCGGGAAGATATCGGATAGGAAGAGCACCTGCTCGTCATTAAACTCGGGGGGCACCCGCAACGCCCCCACGTCGGCAAAGGGCACACGGACATACTCCGCCTGGCCGCCCGCATATCCGCCGAAAAGATGCGAATAGCCGAACAGCCTGGCCGTCGAATCTTGATAGACCTTTTCCAACATCGCGGCATTGGGATTGGTGTTATCGCAGAGCGACCACAGCTGCCGACGGCAGTAAAAACATTGCCCGCAGGCAATTGCAAAGGGAATGACCACTCGATCGCCGATGTGCAACGAGGTGACAGCTGGACCGATCTCCACCACCTCGCCCATGAATTCATGACCTAAGATATCGCCGCTTTTCATGGATGGGTTGTAGCCATTGTATAAATGCAGATCCGAACCGCAGATCGCCGTCAGGGTCACTTTTATGATCGCATCGTGTGGGTTCAGAATATGGGGGTCATCGACGGTCTCGACCCGCACATCCTGTGTGCCATACCAACAGACGGCTTTCATGATAGATACCTCGTTTTGCGTAAAGAAATGATGCGTGATGGGGCTACCGTCGATCTTGGCACCAACCTCCCGGACCATACAGTCTTGGGTTGGGGACCTCGCGGTTGGCCTTCTACGGTTGGGACCTCGCCGGTTTCCATAATCTGTTTAAAATGTCGCAGCCCATCTTCCACCTGTTGGGAGGGTTCCTCCCCTAAGACCTTTGCCAAAGCTACGCCGGCCGTCCCAGCGAGAGGTTCGTATTCCAGCTCGACCATGACTTCGGTCCCGCGCCCGCCGGGCGCCTCGGCAAACCGTACGACTCCCCAATTGGCCACATCGCTTCCGTCACAGGACTGCCAAGCGATGAGGGTCCCAGGCTTCTCGTTTACGACCTCCGCGTCCCACTCCGCGGTGAATCCGGCAGGAGCGTCGACAATCCAGTGGGAACGCTTCTCCGTGATGACATCTATCGAGCGAAGATGAGGCATGATCCGGGGTAAATTGCGGAGGTCTCTCCAGAAGGCAAATAGTTCCGCTGCGGGGCGGTTGATTGTCATACTCTTCACCACTTCGACGCGACGACCGCAGTCCCGTGTCTCGACGAAACGAATGCCGAATGCCTGCGCCAGGGGATTTCTGCCCGTCGCGCCCATATAGAGTAACCCGCTCCCTGCTGCCGCCGCTGCTAATCCCGCCCAGTCACCCCGTTTCAAACCACGCAGGAGCAAGGCTGCCCCACCCAAGCTGACCAGGAGTCGCTCATTGTCACCCATACATCCTCCCCAAAAATCCGCATTCGCGGGGGCTCACGGCGTGGTCGGCGTTCCGCCGAATGGCTGAGGACCCAGCAGAAACACAACCCCCACAAGCACCACCAGCAGCAGCACATACAAGGCAATCCGAAATGCTTCCGTGTAAGACGTGCTGAAGATTTCGACTGCATAGAGCGCGGTGAGGACCATACCGATCAGCACGACGGCAGCGAGCAAAGTCATCATGGCGTCATCTCCACTTTCATCGGAGAGTTTCCACCCTCCGGATCTTTCTGCGGCGGCCCGTGGGCCGGCGGATCTTCCTCTGGGGGCGCTTCCCCAGGCGGTTCTCGCCGTAACGCTTTCCTCAACTCAGGGTCCTTGATGGGTCGTGGCTTCATCATGTCTCCATGCGGCCTATACGCGGACAGGGTCTAAATTGAGCAAGAGCAATGCCTGATCGGCTTCATCGCGAATCGACCCTGCCTTCACATATTCACGTTAACTGCAGAGATTCATAACCAAGCCAGATTCATATCTAGGACGGCTGCGTTGGCGCTCCCGTCTCTCTTTTACAATCCCAAGAACGTTTAAAGGCGACCCTCGCTCAGCCCGCACGAACCTGGATGGATTGTCCTGGAAGAGACATTTTGTCCCTCCTGTGCGAATTCATGTGGGCATCGTAAATATGTCGAACAGCCCCCAACTCCGCCTCTGGGTAGCCAAGAAGGAGTTTTCGAAGGAGACCCGACGGAGGTCCGCCTCTTGCTACGGTGTCAGTTATCGGAGGCTACCAACTGGAAGGAGAAATCATGACACAAAAAGTTACCAGTAACCCTACGAGGCACGTCATTCGCCTTGCGATGGTATTTGTCGCCTCATGGATGTCACTCGCTCACACTCCATCGCTCGCATTGGCTGATACCGTGGATCGCTCTCAGAAGGGGGAAGCTGCTCAACTGCGTGACGACGCTGAGCGGATGCTGCAAGGCAATCGATCCGTGTTGGGCAAGGTGCAATCAGTGACGTCCGACCAGATAAAAGTTGATATTGGGGAAGTGCAGCCTCGCTTCTTGCCGCTTAAGCAGGCACAGCAAAAGGGATTCGCCCCTATCAAGGAGGGCGACGATCTCATCGTCGTCCTGAACGCGCAAAATCTCCTCGTCGACTTTCATCCCCTGGATGGAGAATCGAGCGCCCATACTATTATCCGGGGTGAGATCACGCAGAATCTGCCGGTCGGTCAAGAAACAGTCCTAATCAGGTCCGGCGGGAAAGATCAGTCGTTTGCCATCCGCTCACAAGCACGAAGTAAAGTTGCGGCTATTCCCATTGGAGTCGCCGCGGTGTTTCTGATCGATGAAACCAATCAAATTGCCGATGTGGGATTTTCCAACCTGCAGGCGGTAAAGGACGCGGAACGGCAACCGGAACGAAAGTCACCGATCAAGGCCGCACACAAGCAAGTCGATGGGACAGTGACCGCACCACTCGAGGCCAACCGAATTACGATTCGAACCGTCAATGGATCTGAGAAACCGTTCGAGGTGCGAGAAATGCTCCAGCCGAAGATCGCCCGCCTTCGCAAAGGAGATGCGGTAATCTTGCTGGTCGATACCGAGAATAAGGTCATCGATGTGGCCGTTCCGCCGCCTGCAAGGTGAGGTTGGATCTTCACAAAATGGGGGAATTTCTCCTAGGCGACACCATAGCCGGACCCCATTCCGTACTGACGGAGTTTACGGAGGAGAGTTTTGCGGTGAATGCCGAGGATCGATGCGGATCGGCCCAGGTCCCGCTCGTGAGAATCCAGGACGCGCAGGATGTGGTCACGCTCCAAATCCTCGAGCGTGACCCATCCCTGGGCCCGTGCCGCGGCTTGTGGCAGGGCATCCTTGACTGCCGGCGGCAGATCTTCCGGGCAAATGACAGAGTGGGGGCTCAGGGCCACGGCCCGTTCAATCGCATGTTCCAACTCGCGAACATTGCCGGGCCACCAATATTGGCTCAGGAGTCTCATCGCCTCGGGAGAAATTTCTGTCACCGGCGGTGTTGTTGAGGCACCATAGGTTTGAACAAACAGCTGTGCAAGGAGCGGAATATCCTCAGACCGTTCACGCAACGGTGGGATGTCAATCGTTACCACGTTCATGCGGTAGTACAGATCCTCACGAAACGTGCCGGCCCTCACGAGCGGTTCGAGCGGTGTCTTCGAGGCTGCGATAATCCTGACATCCAGCATCGTCGAAGCGTTGCTTCCGACACGACGTATTTCCTTTTCCTGAATGACACGCAGCAACTTGCCCTGCAAAGCGGGAGACAGATCCGCAACCTCATCCAAGAAACAAATGCCGAGATGCGCTTTTTCCAGCAGACCTTTGCGCGCCGAAATAGCCCCGGTAAACGAACCCCGTTCATGACCGAACAGCTCGGACTCCAGCAGCGTCTCTGCCAACGCACTTCCGTCGACCGTGATAAAGGGACCGGCACTGCGCGGTCCATTATCATGAATGGCGCGGGCAATGAGTTCCTTGCCCGTACCGCTCTCCCCTTGTAGCAGTACCGTGCAATCCGTTTGCGCAACCCGCGCGACGGCCTTGTACACGTTCACCATGGCCGGGCTACTGCCAATGAGGTTGTCGAATGGAGTGCGTGGTGCCGGTGGATCACCACGCGAATGGTTCGGCGAGGAGGTGTGCTTCTGCTCGAGCGCGCGGCGGGCCACCAGCCGCACCTCATCGCCGATAAACGGTTTGCTCAGATAGTCGAATGCCCCGGCCTTGAGTCCCTCCACGGCGGTTCGGAGAGAACCATAGGCCGTCATTAACACCACCGGTATGTCCTGCGATTGCGCCCGTAACTGCGCAAGGAACGTTAAGCCATCGATGTGCGGCAGATGCAGGTCAGTCAGAATGAGATCCACGGAGGATTTCTCCAGATATCCCTGTGCGGCCTTTGGATCAGCCGCGGCGGAGATTTCGTATCCTTCTTTAGACAGGATGTCCTGTAGAACGGCGACGGTCTCGGCATTGTCGTCGACGATGAGAATTTTCGAATGTGGAGATGTCATAGTTGACCCATTGAGAAGAAAAAGATTAGACGGTCGCCCACGATACAATTGGAGGGTACTCTCTGGAGACGCGCTCGGGACCTGGATGAAACCCTGGTCGAGAAGCTAGGTAGCGGATCTGGACGGCAAGGGTCGTCGAGGAGACTGTCCCAACATTCGACAGCTTGTTGAGGACGCGAACTGGTCAGTGTTGTACTCCGAGGAAGCCTGCAACTGCGTTAGCGCTGGAGAAGCGTTCTGTATTCCGGCAGTGATTTGAGCAGCTACCGCCCAAACAGGCGGCGAAATGATCGTCATCTGTCAGGTCCTCTTCACCCCTACACTTTCACCCACCGTCCTTCCAATTTCTTCATGATCTGCGGCATGGTGGTATATTCCATCTCGTCGAGCGGCAAACGGTGCGGTTCGAAGGGGCCATGCAGGCGCAGGAAATCCGCCACTCGATTCGCATCCCGCCGCGCTTCATCATAGGAGGGATCGTCGAACATATCGCGTGGTCCAATCAGTCGGCCGTCGGCCAGCTGAAACCCTAAACAGGCCACGCGCGGAGGGCCATCAAAGCGGGTCGGCGTGGCTTGCTTCACCGACACCGGCATCAGCGGCCCATAGTGAGAGCCGCGCATCCAACCCTCGATGATCCAAGGGTAACGAAAGGGTTCCAGGACTTCGCCGACGGCGGGGAAATTCTGCTGCGCCCTCACGATCATGACGGGATCGTCCTTGCCGACATACTTTCCCGCTATGAGCGAGAGCCGCTCAGTTGACGACGCGGCAGCAATCGTTCCATCGGCACGAGAGAAGACATATTTGGTCGTATACTTGCCCGGCGAGCCGATAAACATGAGCATATCGTACAGTTCTTCGGGGCAGTCAAAGGTGATCTTTTTGTGTTCGTAAATATCGTGCACCTCGAATCGAAAACCCTGGTGCAATGTTGGAGCGATGACCAGGCCGGCGGTGTTAAATGGATCGGCAAACATCTTGTACAGAGGAAGATTCCAAGCCCCAGCCGACGTCTTGTCCGCCATAAAGACCAGAATCGGATCAGATTTCCGTTCAACAAATTCCATTTCGGCCACGCCAGGCCCCTGGCCCCTGACATTTCCGCTGAAGGCATCGGCGAGGAGATCCTGTCCTGCTCCATAGAGATGGAGTTCCTTGGCCACCTGCGTCCCGGCCTCGAAGGTATCCCAGGCGAGACGGTGTATCTCCTGATGGTCGACCCCATGACGATGGGTCATGATGAGTTGCAGATCATCTCCGCAGGCCGACACGTGATAGTCCACGAGCACCCCCCTCGTCTTGGCCGCAGCGAGTTTCTCGTTGGCATTCTCGATCAACGCCGGATGCATCGCCGAATGACCGACAAATCCGCCGATGTCCGCCTTGATCACACTCAACGTAATCATCTTTGATTCCTGTTTAGTCGTTTCAGTCACCATGCTGTACCTCTGGTTGAGAGAACGCCCCTTTTCAAACTTTGGCCGACTATTCCTCGTCAGCTTCGCAAAGGTCCTCACCTCAGAGTGAGCAAAGGCAATGCCTGTTCATCCAGCCTCTATGTGAGCTTGAATTCGAGCACTTAGAGTTCCGAGTAGCCATCCCATCCCTCACACTGGTGGAGAGCCGCTACAGTGTCCATCCGCCTCCTGTAGCAGAAGGCACCACCACAAAGGAAACCGACCAGGCCCTAGAACCCAGCCGTCAGATTTGGAAGGAGAATGGCTCGTGAGCGACCTCAGGTGTCATCAGGGGAAAGCCGAAGCCACATTTTACGCGTGGAGGAAGAACGGTGCAGAGCACGAAGCATGAGCAGAGTAGACACGCTCACGTAGGCTGAAAACGGGTCCGAGTGGTGGAAATGTGTGACCACTGATCATGCACGCGAAGGATTTCTGCCGCCGGATATCCTCCGAGAACAGTCTCAGAGCTGCATATGACGTCTCCCTTGACGCTGGCCCCGTTCCGAGACAGTTCTTAACCAGAGCAGATGACTTCTTCGGCGACCCCGATTACCTGACGATATCGAATGAACTCATTCGTCCCCGTCAGTACAGGGCCTTGAGTCCCGTCTTCACAAAATCAGGAAGGTTGATTTGCTTGTCGATCCGCGCGAGGAACGTCGCATCGTCGGCGACCGTCAGAGGGTCCAGCTCAAGCGGCACCACAATCTCGGAGAGCGGCGCGGTGGCTTGTGCCGATACTCGTGTCGGCCCAGTGAGCGCTTGCTCGCCTGGCAGCGGCAAGCGCGGCCTCAGATCCAGACCGGTATCTTCCAACTCGTCGAGTGCCAAGGTCCACTCTTGCTGCCTCGGCATGCCTTGCACCAGGCTACGTAGAAACTCACGCGGGGCAGTTTCGGGTTGTTCTCGCTCCCGAGCCAATTCCGGCAAGTGATGTAATGCCTCCTTCAGTGTCGTTGTGGCCGCTTTCAGCGTGATTGTTCCCACCGTCGGATTCGCGCTCTCCTGCTGCAGGAAGACCGTCCGCACGAGACCACCCACCCTAATATCCTCTCCTGCTGCTCCCAGTCGTTGCATGAGACTCGGCAGTCCATACCGCGCGATTCCATTGATCGTCACCAGTCGAATGGATGTTTCTTTGGCGGTCAAGAGCAACTCATATGGGTCACCGGTGGTTCCGGAGACGACGAGCAGATCCGCTCGTTTCCCTGGCTCAAGGGATCCGACGGCCGCATCCCACTGGAGAATCGCCGCCGCCTGCCTGGTTGCCATCGAGATGATGTCGCGATCACTGAACACACCTCCTTCCGCCTGACTGACCAACCTTGCGACTTTGAGTTCCCCCAGGAGATTCTTACTGCCCGATGGTGACCAGTCCGAGCCGATCCCAATCCGGACACCAGCCTCCTTCGCGGATTTGATTCCGGCCGTCTCTCCGTACAGGAGCAAATTGCTCAGCGGAGACCAAATCATCGCCCCTTGTTTCTCCCCGTAGATCTTGAAGTCGTCCCCGGTCAGCCCTGCGCAATGGATCCCGGCCAATTGCTTGTCGATCGCCCATTCTTGATCCGAGATCTGGAGCGCGAGGAAGTGCTTGCGAGCGGTTTCGTCCACGCCTTCGCTCAGATGCAGCAGGAAACAGGTGGCTTTCTTGAGGCGTTCCAGGAATCGGCTTGCGTCGCGGGCGTCGATGTCAGCCACCCGGGTGTCTGCCTCCGGTAAGGCCTCTTCATCGGTTTGTTCCACATTGCGCACCATCCCCTGATAGAAGCGCCGGATGCCGGCGTTGCTGAACAGCTGAATTCCTTGGCTCGTCGTCACTCCACCGAGCAGGCTCTTGCATTCGACGTATCGGATCAAAGCCGGGACCAGTTCAGGAGTTTTCCCGATGATCTGCATCGGGCCGCTGATGAGGGTGCGGTAGGCGGGAATCCCCGACCACTGGTCGCGGTTCTTGAACCGCTTGGGGACATCCCAGAGGCGCAGGGCGTTGTACGCGAGATGGTTGTGGAGTTCGATCAGACCGGGAAAGATCGTGCCGCGGCTATTGACGATGGGAACGGACTCGAAACCCACAGGGCGGGCCGTTCCCGCCTCCGTGACGGCCAGGATGGTGCCTCGCTCGACATAGACGACGCCCTCTGGAATGACCGTGAAGGCGTCATCCATGATGACCAAGCGGCCATGCAGGGCGAGTTTCGGACCTGTGCCTGGATCAATGGGGGTGGAACCGGCTCGTCCAGGAGCGGGGGTCGTCATGCCTCCTGCACCATCCCTTTCGGGACCGTCAACGTAATGTTTCGGCGTTTCGCGATGGCATCAGCCCCCACACGACGGGCCCAGTTATCTTGTGCCCGCATCCACGATGGGAGCCCCGGTGGAAAGTCAGCGTCAGGGATGGGAACCTTATCCCCCGGCTGCCAGGTGTCTCCGTAGAGTGTCAGCGGACGTGGGGTATCCGGTTGGCTGAGTGCCGGATGAAGGACTGTGAGAGCGTCATTCCATTTCTTCAACATGGTTTTGGTGGCCGCACGCAATTTCTCCTTATCACCCTTGGAGGAACTTTCCGGCTGAGTCGGATGAGTAATCGGAGCATACGTCACCGTCGTGCCCTGACCTGTCGGCGTGGCCAGCCAACTCTGCCAGGCTGCGTCCGCCAATGTCCCCAGGGCTATGACGATCTCAATCTGGTCGTCCAGCAGCGCGGTCAGCCATTGATGGCGGTATGCGATGATTCCAGGCGCCTTCTTGTTCTTTGAACTCACGTTCCCGTACAGACTGTACAGGAACGTGTTGATCATGACGTAGCTCTGATCGATGCCCAGCTTTGCCAGGAATCCCTGGACCCGCTGGCCGGCCTCACCGACGAGAATACGGCGGACGATCGTCTCATTTTGCGCGGGGTCTTGGCCGATCACGAGCACTCGTGCCGATCCGTCCAATCTTCCGCGATGAAAGATCGGCCCCCATTCGACGCGAAAGTTCTCCGCTGGATAGACGGTCGAGTCTGGATAGTCTTCACAGAGGCTCTTGAACGGTTCGTGCGCATAACCGGAGTCGAATGCCTGTCCCATTCTGTCCCCCAATGATCCGTGGAAAGGTCATCCGCTATGCTGAGCGCTGGTTCATCTGCCGCCAAAGAAGTATGGAAGCATGCCTTGTGCCAAACAGCGAACTTGCCTCGTTTCCTCGTGAGGCGCTCGATATCGCCGCGATTTTCGGAAGAATACCAAGCTCAGATGTGAAAGCAGAACACTGTACTGGATGCGAGGCAGGCCCACTGAACCGTATCACTAAAGATACGTTGATTATCTAGAGGGATACAATCCGGGGCGATCCCGCCTCTGGTGTAGCACCGGGCCGGAGTTGATCTGGCAGTCATGATGCCCGGGCGGCTCACAACCTAAAGATGCTTGTCGTTGGACGGGGAAAGTGCCTACTGGATGGACGGGTACCAAACTGTATCCGTTTCAGGACTCTCGCTCTTCGCCTTCTGTGGCTTGTCGCCTAGAGGAACTCTTTCTTTTTTGCTACGTGCTGAAAAATCCAAGGGGATGCGGCAAATGCCGCATCCCCTTGCTTCATGCCCTCGCGGCACTGGTTGCCTCAGGGTACTATGAACACCCGCTGGTCTCTCCGCAGCTCATGCACTTCAGACAGGTTCCGTTCCGCACCAGGGTGAACTGTTTGCAGTTCTGACAGGGATCGCCTTCATACCCTTTTTCTTTGGCTTCCTGGCGCACCGAGGTCACGGTCAACGTCTCTCGCTTGAGCTCCACTTTATGGGCGACGCTGCCGCTCCCCTGTCTGTGGCTATGTCCGTTCCCACCATTCATCCCATTCCGTCGCACGGGCAGATGTTCGGTCAGGATCGACGACTTCGCCAGCGCCGTCATATCCGCTTCTTCCGCCACGCATTCCGGATCCTGTTCGTCCTTCTTCATCGAATCCATGCGGAGATCTTCTTCACGCACTTGCGCCAGATCGGCCCGCTCGAGATAGGTGATCGCGAGTTCACGGAAGATGTAGTCGATGATCGACGTGGCCATCTTGATGCGATCGTTGAGTTTCACCGGCCCGTTGGGCTCGAACCGCGTAAACACGAACGCTTCAACAAATTCCTCCAGCGGCACGCCATGCTGCAATCCGAGCGAGATCGCGATGGCAAAGTTATTCATCAAGCTACGGAATGCCGCCCCTTCCTTATGCATGTCGAGGAAAATTTCTCCGAGGGTGCCGTCCTCATATTCGCCGGTGCGAAGATAGAGTTTGTGGCCCCCGATGATGGCCTTCTGCGTATACCCGCTACGTCGCGACGGCAGCGACCGCCGCTTATGGAGATACCGCACCAGCACCCGCTCGGCCACCTTTTCGGCTACGGACATGACGCTGGGTGCCGCCTCCTCACCTTTTCCGCTATCCGAAGAAGCATTCAGCGGTTGGCTCAACTTCGACCCGTCACGATACAGCGCCACCGCCTTGACCATGCTCTTCCAGGCGAAGAGATAGGCCGCTTTGACATCCTCCAACGTGGCATCGGCCGGCATATTGATGGTCTTGCTGATGGCGCCGCTTATGAAGGGCTGGGCCGCCGCCATCATACGGATATGCGCATCGACGGCAATATAACGTTGGCCGATCCGACCGCAGCGATTGGCACAATCGAAGATGGGCAGATGTTCGGCCTTGAGGTGGGGCGCACCCTCGACTGTCATGGTGCCGCAGCAATAGTCGTTCGCCGCCGCGACCTCCTCTTGAGTGAAGCCCAAGGTCCTCAACATATTGAAGGTCGGGTCCGCAAGCTGCGCATCGGTGATGCCCAGTTTCTCCCGACAAAACTCCTCGCCGAGCGTAAACTTGTTAAAGACGAACTGGATCTCGAACGCCTGCGCCAACGAACCTTCCAGCCGTTCCAGCGCCGCATCGTCGAATCCCTTTTGGCGCAGCACTTCATGATTGATGAAGGGCGCCCCCTTCAGGGTTTGATGGCCCGCACAGTAGGCCCCGATGTCCTGGATCTGCGCCTCGGTGTACCCCAGCGCCGCCAGCGCCGGAGGCAGACTCTGATTGATGATCTTGAAGTAGCCGCCTCCTGCCAGTTTCTTGAACTTGACCAGGGCGAAATCCGGTTCGATGCCGGTCGTATCGCAGTCCATGACCAGACCGATCGTGCCGGTCGGCGCGATGACCGTCACCTGGGCGTTGCGGAACCCATAGGCCGCGCCCAATTCCAGCGCACGATCCCAGGCTCGCCTGGCCGCAAGCAGCATCGCCGGCGGGCAATGCTCCGGCTGAATCGACGTCGGCAAAATCGTGAGGCCTTCATACTCCTCATGTGCCGCACTGTACGCCGCTCTCCGGTGGTTCCGGATGACGCGCAGCATCGCGTCACGGTTTTTGTTGTAGCCAGGGAACGGGCCTATTTCAGCCGCCATTTCCGCGGAGGTCGCATAGGACTCACCCGTCATGAGCGCCGTAATCGCGCCGCAAATCGCCACCGCTTTCGGCGAATCGTAGGGAATACTTTGCCGCATGAGAATGGTGCCGAGGTTGGCATAACCCAGGCCGAGCGTTCGGAACTCATAACTTTTCTGGGCAATCGC
>JAHFEW010000050.1:0-4156 GCA_023248215.1 Nitrospira sp. | reverse complement strand
TTCCGGCACCATATCGCGCCGGGCCGCCGTCACGGCATCCCGCAGCACCTGGTTTTTCTTCAGATCCAATTCAACATGGCCCAGCCCTTGAGCATCGACCAGCAGGCAGGCCTTGAGCACAGCGTTGAGGCGCTGGGCGCAGATCTTCGAGCCGGTGACCATCGCGGCCACCTTCTGCTCTTCGACGACTTTCCAATCGATGAATTCTTCGATATCCGGATGGTCGAGGTCCAAGCAGACCATCTTGGCCGCCCGGCGTGTCGTCCCGCCGGATTTGATCGCCCCGGCGGCGCGATCGCCGATCTTCAGGAACGACATGAGGCCGGAGGACCTGCCGCCGCCTGACAAGGATTCCCCGTCGCCGCGCAGCCGCGAGAAATTGGTGCCGGTACCGGACCCGTATTTGAAGAGACGCGCCTCACGGACCCACAGGTCCATGATGCCGTTCTCGTTGACCAGGTCATCTTCAATGGACTGGATGAAGCAGTTGTGGACCACCGCGTTGTGGGACAGATACTGGCCGCTGGACGTTTGAATATCGTACACAGGCTGCACGCCCAGCGCTTCGATCCGAAGGATGGTCTCTTCCCTCAATCCTGGGAGGCGTTTGCCGGGGTAATCGGTGGAGCATGCCCGATCGAGCTTGCTCCGTTTCTCCTCGGACACAAAACCGATCAGCTCACGGAAGCGGTTCCGCGCATCGGCGTAACCGACGGAGACGAAATACGGGACACGCCGGTTGCTCCGAGTTTCCGTTCCACGTTGCACCCGGGCATAAATACCTAGGTTGAGCAACAGTGCCTGGACGTCACGCGCCAACTGCGGGGATACCGTCGTCAACACCACATCGGAGGTATGGGAACGGCGCGACCTCAGACGAACGGTCCCGTCCGCTTGGAACAGCGCCCGCAAATAGGCGGCCTGCACTTCGCGGCCCGCCCGTCTCAACCCCGCTGCGATGGTCACATCCTCCTTTGGCCCGCGCAGGAGATCGTACTTCTCGACGAAGGGACGGAGCACCTCACCATACAATCTGATACGACGCACCTCCAAACCCGGCGCTTGGGTCTCGACGGACCGGACGTGATAATGCACGTCGGGAAACACCCGCTGGATGCGCTCCTGAACAAAGTGGAACTCGTCCTTGTCGATCGTCATGAACTCGAGCGTGAGGCTCCGGTTGGTGCCCTTCTCGTACTGCCCCACAAACCCGTCCCCGTGCAACCATCCGACGAGGGCCGCCTCATCCTCAGCCGTCGCATCCCGACGACTGTCGACCGCCGTCACGGTGGACAGTTCCAAGCGCATGCCCGGAGCGAGCGCATCCACGCGGCACCATTCGCCGCGGGTCCGCCGCGCCGACTTGGCCCATACCAGGTGATCAGCCGTGGCATCGACGCAGACGCCGTTCTTCAGAGCGATTCTGAACACAGGCTTGCGACCATTGTCCTTGACCGCGATCACCTGCGCAGTTCCTTTGCCGTCCAGGCGACCATCGAATACGGTCAGCCCGACGAGTCCGCGGCTCACGATGTCCCCGATGGGGATCGGCCCTTCCGGGGTGGAGATCAACGCATCGTAAGGTTGGCACGCATGCGGCTGGGGATGCTCGAAGGCGTTCGTCGCCCGGACGACCTCGCCCAGCTTTGGATCCACGTAAAAGTGGCCCTGCGCCGGCCCCGAGAGCCCATAGGCATAGTGCAACCCCGTGTTGAACCACTGGGGACTATTGGGGGCGGCCATTTGATAGGCCAGCATGTAGCACATTTCGTCATGGAAGGCGGTCGCATCTTCCGCCGTCTTGAAATAGCCGTGATTTTTTCCCCAGAACGTCCAACAACCGGCCAATCGACCGAACACCTGCCGGGCGTCGCGCTCACTGCCGAGCACCGGCTTGCCGGCGGCATCCATCACCGGCGTTCCGTCCTCGTGCACCTGTGGGACCCCGGCTTTCCGGAAATACTTTTGGGCCAGGATATCGATCGCCAGTTGTGTCCAATGCTCCGGCACATCGATATGGTCTAATTTGAAAACCGTCGATCCGTCGGGATTCCGGATCTCCGAGGAACGTTGTACGAACGTAAGACCCTCATAGGGGCTCTGCCCACGCTTGGTGAATCTTCGTTCAATCCTCACTGGTTTCCTCCTTCAGCAGGTGCCTAACATATGATGCAGGTGACGGCCGGCCGTGACGAGCCTGGATATGACCGGAAAAGAGTGCACTCTCTTGCGATCACTCTCCTGATCAATTTCTCGCACAACCGCACATACCTACTAGATATAGCGATCACTTTTTTTTGTCAAACAAAATGTTGTGGCACACCTGTGAGTAGTGGGGATAAGCTGGTGATAGCTTCACCCTCAGATTTGAAGCTGCTTTTGGCCCATTTTCTACCCGGTTATCCACAGTGAAACAGACTCTCAGCAGGGGTATTTTTTTGCAGGAGGGTGAGAAAATGTATGGCACAGGCTAAAAAGCCAGCCGACCGACCTTCAACGTCGCCTCCTCGACCCCACGCAAGGGAATGAATTGCCCGGCCACACCAAGCACCAGGACCGGTTGATCCAACACGTTCGTTTCAAACAGACTTAGCAGGCCCCAATTGGTCCTAGTCGTCTTGGGCCGGACGACGCCCTCGACGAGTTTGCTGCCTTGAGATCGAAAAATCCCCTTGATCAGATCCCGTTCGGGGCGCGGAGTGGACTGATCCATCTTGTCGATCTCAGCCGCCAGTCGCGCTTCGATAAAGCGAACATACCCGTCCATCGTCGGATTGGTCGCGGCCAATCCCACAGCCATCACCAAGCCTGTCACCAAACCAGTCAGCGTCAGGGTACTCATTCCCCATCTCTACCGGAACGACCCTGCCCATGATAGATGGCAGTAATGGGTGCCCGGCGGTTTGACAAATGAATCCAGCCTGTTTAGCTTACGCCCGATTTCGTGGAATTGAAACCCCGAGTGGTGAGGCAGGACGGTTAGCCGCTTAGCGGAAGGAGACACTATGTTCGTGTGGAGCAAACGCCTCGTTGCAGGTCTCCTAGGAGCCTTCGTGCTCCTCATCGGAGTCTTTCTCGTCCAAGGCGAGCCGGAGTCAATCAGCGGCTTGAAGATTCACACCACCCGTTGGATGGCCTTGAACTATATCGGCCTGCTCCTGTGGATATTCATTTGGATGTTCGATCAGGCCCGGGTGCGGGGGAAAAACGTGCTGCTCTGGCTGCTGCCCTTTGTGCTGGCACCCCTGCCGACCCTCATGCTGTTCATTCTGTTCCTGCAGCGGAAGCTGAAGTCGTAGCAGGATGCTGAAACAGCCTGCCAGCGGCGTTCTCGCCTCATTCAGACCCTCAACGTACCCCAAGGGTACGCCTCGGCCCTTCATTCGCTGCGGCCTTGCTGGACAGCCTGTTTGAGCATCCTGAGATTGTGCAGTTCCGAGCCCCAGAGGAGAGACTCCCCCCTCGTTTCAGCATCAATGGGGTTTTTCCACAACCTCCTAGAGCAATGCAGGGTATGGCTACATATTCGCTGAAGCATGACTTCTTCTCCGGCCGTGAATTCAGCCAAGGAGCACTCAATGTCATTTGAGTTATGAAGCCCATCTCAGATCAAGCTTCTTTTGATTGAGAGCGCAATCTCGCAGATACAAATTGATGAGGTTCTGGTAGGGCATCCCGATTTCGTCGGCTAACCCCTTGAAATAGGCCACGGTCGCTTTATCCAATCGAATCGTGATGGGCTGCTTCAACCGTCCGCGGTACGGATTGCGCTGCCCCTTCATCGTGGAGAAATCATACTGTGCTCTCATGTGTCACCTCCCATAATGCACGCGCTCCTGTCGAGTCGCTTTTCTGGCTGAAATGATGCGAATGACGTCGTCTCGCTCCCGATAGCAGTGGCACACAACCAGAATGCGTAGCGTGAAACTCAGGCCCAGCATGAGAAAGCGATCCTCATCTTCCGAGTGATCCGGGTCATAGAATCGCATCGCATGGTCGTCAAGGAATACCGACTGCGCCTCCTCGAAAGAGACACCGTGCTTTCGAATATTCTGTCGATTTTTCTTCTCATCCCACTCAAACCGAATATCACCCATACGTACAGTGTACATATATTCAGCGCATGGTTCAATCCGTGCCCCGATGGTCCGGCAGC
>JAHFEW010000114.1 GCA_023248215.1 Nitrospira sp. | reverse complement strand
GCGCACTATAGCAAAGTCGATATTCTTCCGCAAACTGCGAGGTGTCAGGGTTTACGGTCGCCAGCAATGCTTTCGCTTCATCAGCCTGAAGTGTTGCAACTGCACACTGTCATCTTTCATCAGTCAGCGAAGCCACCTAGCCAATCCTCGATCGCATTGATCCAACGCGCCTATCATTCGTACTCATTTCCATCAAGCGAGATGTCTGGCCTGGTCTCTCCTGCAAGCATCGGATGTGCTCCGTCTGATCGTCCGCGTCCTGCGATCAAAGAGACTATGCCAGATGCCTCGCCCCAAACCTTCTTTTCATCTTGATCCGCCCCTGCCATCTCTATAGAATGGCGCCACTTTTCAGATAGTTAGCCTCTGCGTCTGTTGTCGAGCGACGCTGCGGTTCTTTCTTTGGTTCATCTGCTTCCGAAAGGATGAGGCCAGGGGATCCCTCTAACAGTCATCGACCGGTATGCGGGCCTGCCTCGATTGCATGGCGGGGTATTTCCCGAGACAGTTCAGCTGGATTCTCAGTTTCATCATTCTGTCAACAGGAGGAGAACAACTGTGAGCGACTCAGCGATTGTGACCTTTGCTCTGATTGCGGCGGTGGCCGGCATTGCCTATGGCCTGTATCTCGCCATGTGGGTGTTTAAGCTCAACGCCGGCAACGCCAAAATGCAGGAAATTGCCAAGGCGATTCAAGAAGGCGCCGGGGCCTATATGAATCGCCAGTATCGCACAGTCGGCATGGTGGCAGCCGTCTTGTTCGTGCTGTTGTGGGGCGCCGGGACATTCTCAGACAAATTCGGGATGTTGACGGCGATCGGTTTCCTGGTCGGCGCGGGCGCGTCGGCGCTCGCGGGCTATGTCGGCATGATCATCGCGGTGCGGGCCAACGTCCGCACCGCGCAAGCGGCGCACGACGGAATGAACGCGGCGTTGACCGTGGCGTTCCGCGGTGGAGCCGTGACCGGCTTGCTGTTGATCGGGTTGGGCTTGCTGGCGATTACGAGCTTTTACACGCTGGCCTCTCAGTTCGCGGGGCAGGAGAAGGCGATCCATGCGCTGCTCAGTCTCGGCTTCGGCGGAAGCTTGATCTCGGTGTTTGCGCGTGTCGGCGGCGGGATTTATACGAAGGCGGCGGACGTCGGCGCGGACCTCGTGGGCAAGGTCGAAGCCGGCATTCCTGAAGACGACCCTCGGAATCCGGCGGTCATTGCCGACAACGTCGGCGACAATGTCGGCGACTGCGCCGGGATGGCGGCCGACCTGTTCGAAACCTACGCAGTGACGACGGTGGCGGCCATGGTGCTGGCCTTTACTATGTTCAAGGGCGCCAGCGCTCCGATTCTCTATCCGCTGGTCCTCGGCGGGGTCACGATTTTTGCCACTATCATCGGCATTCTTTTTGTGAAGGTAAGTCCGGGCGGAGAAATCATGCCGGCGCTCTATAAGGGGCTGTTTGTGGCCGGCGGCATTGCGGCGGTGGCGTTCTTTCCGATCACGACCAAGATCATGGAGGGCGTGGGTGGCGTGAGCGGCACGAGCTATTACATCGCGGCCTTGATGGGTCTTGTCGTCACGCTGGCGATGGTGTTCATCACCGACTATTACACGTCCAAGAGTTTTGCTCCGGTGAAGGCGATTGCGAAGGCCAGTGAGACCGGTCACGCGACGAACATTATTGCCGGGCTGGCGGTCGGCATGCAGTCCACCGCCTGGCCGGTGGTGGTGATCGGGGGGGCGATTCTCACGAGTTATTGGATCTGCGGCGGCGCGGCCTCCGGCGGGTTATATGGCGTCGCGGTGGCGGCAGTGTCGATGCTTTCGATGGCCGGGATTGTGGTGGCGATCGATGCCTTTGGGCCGATCACCGACAATGCGGGCGGCATTGCGGAAATGGCGCACCTCGGGAGCGAAGTGCGCAACATCACCGATCCCCTCGATGCGGTGGGCAACACGACGAAGGCGGTGACCAAGGGTTATGCCATCGGGTCCGCTGCGTTAGCGGCCGTGGTGTTGTTCGCCGAATTTTCGCGCGAGGTGGCGGTTTACAATCCCGCGCACGCTGCCTTCGATCTGTCCGATCCCAAGGTGCTCGTGGGATTGTTCCTGGGAGGGATGCTGCCGTTTATGTTCGGCGCGCTTTGCATGAAAGCGGTGGGGGAGGCGGCTGGTCTCGTGGTGGAAGAGGTGCGGCGGCAGTTCCGGACGATCAAGGGCATCATGGAAGGCACCGGCAAACCTGAATACGGCACCTGCGTGGATATCGTGACGCAGGCGGCGATTCAGAAGATGATGATCCCCGGATTGATTCCCGTGGTGTCGCCGATCCTGGTCGGGGTGATCCTCGGCCCTCAGGCGCTCGGCGGCGTGCTCGTCGGCAGCATCGTGACGGGGTTGTTCGTCGCGATCTCGATGACGAGCGGCGGCGGCGCCTGGGACAACGCCAAGAAGTACATTGAAGAGCAGGGCATGAAGGGAAGTGACACCCACAAGGCGGCGGTGACCGGCGATACAGTCGGTGATCCCTATAAGGACACGGCCGGTCCGGCAATCAACCCGATGATCAAGGTCATCAACATCGTGGCGCTGTTGATCGTGTCCTTGATCGCGTAGTCACAATGACCGGTCATTGTGACGCGTCACGAGCAACGATCGACGTTTGGGCCATTGGCTTGACGGGTTCGACGGCCCTAGGGTAAGGTGACGAGAAGTCGTTGGTGGAACAGTTCAGATTGACTGGAGGTGCTCCGATGGAGAAACAGGAGAGGAGACCGGAATCCAGGAAAGAATCCCATAACAAGGAAGAGGTCAAGCCGAATCCTAAAGTCGTCGAGTCCGGGAAGAAAATGAAAGAGGACATCGACAAGCTGGTCGATGAAATCGACGACGTGCTCGAAAAAAATGCCGAAGAGTTCGTGAAGAACTATGTGCAAAAGGGAGGGGAATAATCCCTTCCCTTTTTTGTTCTGTGCTCCGTTCCGATCCCCTCCCTTTTAGGCCTGAGCATTCGTCCGTCCACCACAGGGCTGACCGCTGTTGCACCGTTCTCCTCGCTCCGGTCGGGACGGTGCCCCGTTTGACAAAGATGGGGTGAGTCGATACCATTCCCCTTACTTCTCAGTCACTTCTGAATATTTCCGATAGAAACAGAGGGTCCATGCAGGAAAGACTGTGGGTGTTCCGACCGTCGGATATCGCATTGCAGAATAATCTCTCGCGAATGCTGTCGATCTCGCCTGTGACGGCATCGGTGTTGCTTGCGCGGGGCCTGACAACCGCCGACGAAGCGAACCGGTGGATGTCCACCGCTCCGGATGGTCTCCACGACCCATTCTTGATCCCTGACATGGAGCAGGCCGTGGAGCGGTTGCACCTGGCGTTATCCCGGCAGGAGCTGGTCTGTTTCTACGGGGACTACGATGTCGATGGGGTGTCGGCTACGAGTCTCTACCTGTCGTTCTATCAAGGCCTCGGGGGTAATGGCTGCGGGTATATTCCGCACCGTGTCCGCGAAGGGTATGGTTTGAACGAGGGGGCGATCCGACAGCTGGCGCAGGAGGGCATTACACTGTTGGTGACCTCAGACTGCGGCACGACGTCGCACCGCGAGATTGAACTCGCGGTGCAGCTTGGCATGGATGTGGTGGTGACGGATCACCATCAGACCGATGCCACGATGCCTCCGGCGCTTGCCGTGCTCAACCCGCACCGGCATGGCGCGATCTATCCGTTCAAGGGGCTCTGCTCGGCCGGACTGGCCTACAAGGTGGTGTCGGCGTACCAGCAGCGATACGGGTCCGGCGAGGTGGATCCGGAGTCTTGCCTGGATTTGGTGGCCTTGGCGACGGTGGCCGACATTGTGCCGCTTCAGGATGAGAACCGCATTCTGGTTCGGGAAGGACTCACGCAGATCACGCGCGGCGCCCGTTGCGGCATTCGCGCGCTGAAGCAGGTGGCCGGTATCACGAAAGCCTGTACGAGCGAAACTATCGGGTTTCGCCTTGGTCCCCGGTTGAATGCGGCGGGCCGCTTAGACCATGCGATGGCCTGTGTGCGGCTCTTGACGACGGAATCCGACCAGGAGGCCATGCTGATTGCCGAACAGTTGGAGCAGCTCAATCGACAACGCCAGCAGATTGAAGCGGGGATCACCAGCGAGGCGGCCGCCTGTTTGAAGGAGGATGAGCTGGCTGCCGCGATTGTGCTGGGCTCGCGCGATTGGCATTTGGGCATCGTGGGGATTGTCGCAGCCCGGTTAGTGGATCGGTTCCATCGGCCGAGCATCGTCATCGCGATGGACGGGCAGGGGATCGGTAAGGGATCGGCTCGGACGGTGGAGGGCTTTGATCTCTATCAGGGGTTGTCTGAGTGCCGGGACGTGCTGGAGGCCTACGGCGGCCATCCGAGCGCCGCGGGATTGACCATCAAGGAATCGCGCTTGGAGGAGTTTCGCCGACGATTCTGTGAGGTGGCTGCGCAGTGGGCCAACGCCGCCCGCACCGTGCCGACGCTCCAGGTCGATGCCGAGGTGAATCTCACGGATGTCAATTTCGGCTTGATCCAGGAACTCGAGTCGCTGCATCCCTTCGGCGCCGGCAACCCGGAACCGACGCTGGCAGTCCGCGGCCTCGATGTGGTGGACGCGCGAGTGGTTGGCGAGAAGCATCTCAAGCTGCGGGTTCGGCAAGGCCGGTCGTATATTTTTGATAGCATTGGTTTTCGTATGGGGTCGTTGGAAGACTTGGGTCTCAGAGCCGGTCGACCGCTCGATTTAGCGTTTAGCCCTGAACGCAATCACTGGAATGGCCAAGACCGTGTGCAGTTGCGCATCAAGGCTCTGCGTATGAGCGGTGAGGTGTCTTAAGTATGCCGCACGAGACGGTGACAGACCTCGGTCAGTTGATCGAGCGAGTGAAGAGTTATAACGTCGAGGCCGATCTTGACCTCGTGCGCCGGGCGTATGATTTTTCCGCCAAAGCGCACGAAGGACAAACGCGGCGATCAGGCGAGCCCTACCTGCGGCATCCCCTCGCGGTTGCTGGTCTGCTGACCCATCTCAAGACCGATGTGACGGCCATCGTCGCCGGCCTCCTGCACGACACGCTGGAAGATACCCTGGCCACGCCCCTTGAATTGGAGCAGCGGTTCGGGAAGGACGTGGTGCATTTGGTCGATGGCGTCACCAAGATCGGCAAGATTACGTTTCGCAATTACGAGGAAAAGCAGGCGGAGAATTTCCGCAAGATGCTGCTGTCGATGGCGGACGATATCCGCGTCGTCCTCATCAAACTGGCGGACCGGCTGCACAATATGCGGACCCTGGAGTATCTCGGTGAGCACAAGCGGCAGGAAATCGCCCAGGAGACGTTGGAAATCTATGCCCCGCTCGCCAACCGGCTGGGGATTGGCTGGATTAAGAACGAACTCGAAGACCTCTGCCTGAAACATCTGAAGCCGGACGTGTACGAATCGTTACGGGTTCGCGTGGCGAAACGGGACGACGACCGGCAGCAGTATATTCTGGAAGTCATCGACGTGGTGAAGGCGGCCATGGCCGAGGCGGGGTTACAGGGGGAGGTGTCCGGACGGCCGAAGCACTTGTACGGCATCTATCAGAAAATGGAGAAGCAGTCGATATCGTTCGAGGAAGTGTATGATCTGGCGGCGCTCCGCATCATTACCGACATCAAGATGAACTGTTACGCACTCTTGGGTGTTATTCATTCGCTCTGGCGGCCCTTGCCAGGCCGTTTCAAGGATTACATTGCCATTCCCAAATCCAACCTCTACCAGTCGCTGCATACCACCGTGGTGGGCCCCAAAGGGGAACATGTGGAGTTTCAGATCCGCACGGAGGAGATGCACCGGGTGTCGGAGCAGGGCATTGCCGCGCATTGGAAGTACAAGGAACATGGGCGCATCGATGAGAAAGACGGGAAGGTCTTCAGCTGGTTGCGGCAGTTCGTGGAATGGAATCAAGACCTGCCGGACAATCGCCAGTTTATGGATTCGGTGAAGCTCGATCTCTTTCACGACGTCGTCTACGTATTTACACCGCAAGGCATGGTGAAGGAGCTACCCAAAGGCTCCACGCCGGTGGATTTTGCTTATTCCGTTCACACCGAGATCGGGGACCACTGCGTAGGAGCCAAGGTCAACGGCAAGATCGTCCCGCTGAAACATATGATGGAGAGCGGGGATATGGTGGAAATTCTAACCGCCGCCAATCAAACGCCTCACCGAGACTGGCTGAAGTTCGTTCGGACGTCGCGGGCGAAAACGAAGATCAAACATTGGATCAAAGCGGAAGAACAGTCTCGCAGCATCGAGATCGGCAAACGCTTGCTGGAAGCCGAATTTCGTCGACATGGTCTGGCGCCGGCTCAGATGATGCGCTCGGAACAACTCCTCGCAGTGGCGAAGCAGGCCGGCCATGAGACGACGGATGAGCTGGCGGCCGCCGTCGGCTTCGGGCACCTGCCGACCTCTCAGGTGATGAGTAAGCTCGTTCCACCGGCGCCCGCAGCGAATCAAGCGGTTGCACCGGAAGCGCCGACGGTGCCGAAATCGGTACCCGGTCGAACTGATGACACTGGGGTGCAGGTCAAAGGCGCGCGGGACTTGCTGATGCAGTTGTCGCGTTGCTGCAATCCTGTGCCGGGCGATCGCATTTTGGGCTACATCACGCGGGGGCGCGGACTCACGATCCACACCGTCGATTGTCCGAATCTGGAAGCGCTGGACTACGATAAAAACCGGCTCGTCGAAGTGGAGTGGGACCATTCCACGCCCAGCACCCATGCCGTGAAGATCTCGGTCATCGCTGTGGACAAGACCGGGGTGCTGGCGCATGTCTCGACGGCCATTTCGGAATGCCAAGCGAACATCAGTCGAGCTGAAATTACGACCCGCGAGGATCGAAAGGCGATGCTGGATTTTATCGTCGAAGTCCTGGATACTGCGCACGTGGGCCGGGTCCTCAAGGCGATTGAAAAGGTCGACGGCGTGATCACGGTGCGGCGGGTTCGCTCCTGGCAAGAACGACCCTAGTCAGAGAAGCCTCCACATGTCCTCCTCCCTACGTCAGGTGATATCCGCATGAGTCTCGCGATTCTAGCCGGTATGGTGGTCGCGATACTGGTCGTGGCTGCGGTATTGATCGGCGTGACCTTCCTATTTTCTCGGCGCGGTCGGTCGGCGCCACCGCTTCCATTCTATGCCGGTGGCGTGGGCCTGGTGCTCGTCATCGCGGCGCTAGTAGGGCGCAGCGGGCTGGTGAGCCACGTTCCACACCTGGTTCAATCCGGGCTCGATGTCCTGGCTTGGCTCGGCGCGTCGTTTTTTCTCTTCACGATTCTCGATACCCTGATTATCGGCGAATGGTTGATCGAGCGGGGGCAGCGATACATCCCCGATGTCGTCCGGCATTTGTTGATCGGCGCCGAGGTTGTGGCGGCTGGAGTCTTGATCCTCTGGCTGGTCATGGGGGTCAACCTTGTGGCGCTGGTGGCGTTGCCCACCGTGGCGGCGGCGATGGTCGGGGTTGCGTTGAAGGATACGCTGACACGCTTTTTTTCCGGCATTGAGCTTGGAAAGATCGTGAAAGTGGGGGATTGGATCACGACGCTCGACCGCGAAGGCATCGTGACGCATATCGGGATGGAACATGTGATGCTCCTGACACGTACGCACGACTGTGTGTCGTTGCCCAATGATTTGGTGATTCAAAGCGGTGTGACGAATTTCACCAGACCGACGACGACGCATTTCTGTAATGTTTTTGTCGAGGCGGCCTATCGGACCCCTCCGGAGCAGGTCTGCGTGACGCTGCTCGAGACGGCCACTGCTGTGACGGGAGTGTTGCCGGAGCCTAAGGCCACCGCGCTAGTGGCGGCGTTCAATGAATCGGCCATTCAGTATCGCATCAAATTCCCGATCGGAGATTATGCGCAGCGCGACGTCATCGAGAGCACGATGCGGACCTACATCTGGCATGCCTTTGCGCGAAAGGGGATCGAGATTCCATTCCCGCAACGAGTGGTTCACAAAATGGCGGATGGGGACGGTACGCAGAAGGCACAGACTGTCGAACGGATCATCGCGCACCTGGCGGCGGTCGATTTTCTTGCCATGCTGGATGCGAAGCAAATCGAGGTGCTTGCCCAGGAGGCGCGATGGGAGTCGTATTTGATCGGCGAGCGGGTGGTCCGCCAGGGTGAGCCCGGCGAGGTGCTCTATGTCATTGTCTCAGGAAACGCCGACGTGCGATTGGAGCAGGGGGGCCTCAGTTCCACCGTGACGACGCTTGGAAGCGGACAGTTTTTTGGCGAGATGTCTTTGCTGACAGGCGAACCGCGGTCGGCCACGGTGTTGGCGGCGACCGAGCTCTTGGTCGTTGCCGTCGGGAAAGATGCCTTGATGCGGGTTGTGCAAGACGACCGGCGGCTGCTTGAACGGATCGGCGAAGTCGTGGCTCAGCGCCAGGCGGCGACGGCCTCGGCGAAGGCGCAGCTGTCTCGGGATGCGGCGGCCCTGTCGACAGTCAGTCACACGCGCTCGCTGATCGAACGCATTCAGAATTTTTTCTGGGGTGGACGCAAGACGCAACCCTCATGATGAAGGCCTGTCAGGGCTGCTTAAAACTTAGCCGCATACCGCGTTGCAGTTGAAGCGTCTCGGCCCGACCCCCACCGAGTTCTAAGACATACAGCGCCCCTTCCTCTGAATGGTATTGCGGGCAGCCATCGTCTTGCCTAGTACAGATGGGGACGTTGCGCTCAATATGGATGATCGTTTTTTTGCCGTCCATCCAGATGATATCCAGGGGAATTTTGGTGTTCTTCATCCAAAACGTCCAGGGCTGGGCGTCACCGAAGATGAACAACATGCCGCGCTCGTCTGCGAGGTGTTCGCGAAACATCAACCCTTGGGCACGTTTCAGCGCCGTATCCGCCAATTCAGCCTGGATCAGCGCGCCTTTTGGCGTCTTCACCGTAATGAGGGTTTCGGGTGGAGGGTCGGCGGCCCGTGCTGGTCTGCTGCTGGCGCACAATCCGATGGTCCAGATACACAGCATTGCGAGACTCAGTGCCATCGGATGGCGTCTTCTGTGCAGACGAAGTGCAGCGTCGCTCACCATGGCCGCATCCTAACGGCCTCCTCCTGGGCCGTCAAGGTGCTGTGAGTGTTTGGAAACGCAGTCTGTGGCTGTCTTGCAATTCCTCCGGCCCCTATGCCATCCTCAGCACATTAATTGATTTGCGAGGAGGATTTTCATGAAGGAAACGCGACGCGTGCTCTATATGAGAGGCGTGTTTGTCTGTCCGAAGTGTCGCCAATCGTACGTGCAAGAAAAATGGATCGAGGAGTTCCGGATCCGTTGCCATAAGTGCGACTATCGCGGGACCTTGACCCAAGTGTCCGTTGAAGAGCACATGGATGAGGAAACGGTTCGTCGGTGAGGAATCGGGTTCTGCCTGGCGAGTACCGCGCAGACCCTTTCCCTTGTCTCCCGACGGGAAGACGCGAGTAAAAGCCGGGCCACTGAGAGCCTGGCCCTGCCGATTTCAGTTCTTCTCCTTCAGCCGTCAAGTGGATGCGTCATGATTCAGCTGTTGCGGGTGCTATTTCTGTGCGCAGCCGGCTTCGTGGTGACTTCGGCCAATGGCCAGTCGGCTGATGGCCTGCGGGGCATCAATGTGTTGGTGGCCTACCACTCCCTTTCCGGCAATACTGAGCGGATGGCAGAGGCGGTGGCTGAGGGAGCTCGAACGGTTTCTCCCACGCACGTGTCAGTGAAACGTGTGCAACAGGTGACGGCTGAGGATTTGTTCGCCGCGGATGCCATCATCCTTGGGTCTCCCGTCTACTGGTCCAATATGGCCGGTGAGGTGAAGGCTTTTATTGATGATTGGCAATTCAAGTTTGGGGTCTTTCCAGAGTTCAAACTGAAGAACAAGGTCGGGGCTGCATTTGCCACCGGGGGCCAAATTTCAAGCGGAAAAGAGCTGACGATGCTCTCGATGTTGGCGGCGATGCTTGGAAATTACATGATTGTGGTTAGCGGTGGCGGTGCTTTCGGTGCCTCCGCGACGACGGAAGGCAACAGTCCTGGTATCGATGAACAAGAGTTGGCTGGGGCTCGAGACTTGGGGCAGAGGGTCGCAGAAGTGGCCGTTGCTGTGAAGCGTGGGTTTGAGCCGCCGGAAGGACGGGCTGCTTCGAGCGGGCAGTGAGTGGTACCCCTTTGGATAGAGAGACGGTAATGAATACCGGCGCGTGGGTTCTAGGAAGGAACGGGCTTCTGGCAGGCACTTTGGAGCTGGCTTTTTGCCAGGGTCACGAGTTCGTGGATATTCTTCGCGCAACGACCGCAGCACCCATTTTCACGCAGACCAAACTCGGCAATGATTTCTCGAGTTGTCAGGCAGCCCTGACGACCGGCTTCCCGCACGTCTGATTCCGTCAAGCCCTTACATAAGCAGACATACATGAGTGGCATCTCCCACTGATCATCGATGGTTCTTGTCGGACGCGTGAATCGTTTAATTTCTCGATACTGATAACCGTTCTCAACTGTATGAAGTATAGCTTTCCCGATGATGCCTGTCAAGGAGTGCAAAATCTCATGGCCATATGAATGAAATAAAGCTTGAGTTCTAACTCCAAGTGCAACACTACAGGCCCTGATGGGCTACGGTGTTGCCATGTCAAAGCGATCGTACAGACACATGAGTGCCGAAGAACGTGAGACCGTGAGCTTGGGACT
>JAHFEW010000188.1 GCA_023248215.1 Nitrospira sp. | reverse complement strand
ATGCCGGACTCTACCGGAAGTTTTGTCTCAGACCAGGTCACGAAGGACTGAGCAACGCGACGCCGACCGGTGTGCCCCCGTCAATGCACACCCGGCGCCCCTCAACATGCAGGCGGCCCTCGGCAAAGAGCTGCACCGCACGGGGATACAGCTTATGCTCCTGCTCTAGAATCCTGGCAGCGAGGCTTTCCGGCGTATCTCCGTTCAGAATCGGCACCGCCGCCTGGAGAATGATCGGCCCTTCATCGACCCCTTCGGTCACAAAATGCACGGTGCATCCAGCCAGCTTGCAGCCCCACTCGATGGCCCTCTTCTGCACATCCAGGCCGGGAAACGATGGCAGCAGTGAAGGATGAATGTTCATCATGCGCTCGGCATAGGCATTCACCAATACCGCGGTGACGATTTTCATATAGCCCGCGAGCAACACGAGCTCCACCTCATGCTGTCGAAGCATATCCAGCAGCGCGTGGTCGTAGGCTTCACGACTATCCGGTCTTCCCGTGAAGGGCTTTGGATCAACGAAGAGATCCTTGAGTCCGTGCTTCCGAGCCCGCTCAAGCGCCGGGGCATCTTTTTTGTTACTGATCACCGCGACGATCTGTGCCTGAACCTGCCCCGCCTCAATGGCATCAATCACCGCTTGAAGATTCGATCCACGGCCGGAGGCCAACACCGCCACACGAAGTGGAGCGGCTCGCTTAGTCGACATACGTTACCTGTGAATCCCCATCTTTCCCTTCGACGATGTCACCGATGAGATACCCTTGGTCACCCAACGCCAGTGCGCGAGCCATGACCGCGCTGGCCAAATCAGGCGGAACCACCAGAATCAGGCCAATCCCCATGTTGAACACGCGATACATCTCTTCGCGCTCGACCGAGCCGAACCGGCTGATGACCGAAAAAATCGGAGGCACGGCCCAGCGACTCCGATGGATCCGCGCCCGCACTCCCGAGGGAAACACGCGTGGAAGATTTTCGGTAATGCCCCCGCCCGTGATATGCGCGATGCCTTTGATCGGAAACTCTTGGACGAGCGAGAGGATCTGCTTCGCGTAAATGCGTGTCGGCGTGAGCAACACATCGCCGACCGGGCGATCCAATTCTGGAAGCCGGCTGGTCACGGTCAGCTTTGCGTGATTGAAGAGAACACGTCGTGCCAGTGAGTACCCGTTGCTATGCAGTCCTGAGGAGGCCAGGCCCACGATGACATCGCCTGGGACAATCCCCCGGCCATCAATCATCTTGGGACGATCGACGGCGCCCACGGCAAACCCGGCTAGATCATACTCACCATCCGGATAGAATGACGGCATCTCGGCGGTTTCCCCACCGATCAACGCACAACCGGCCTGACGACAGCCCTCCGCAATGCCCTTCACCACTTCCTGCGCCTTCGAGACCGACAGTTTCCCGGTCGCAAAGTAATCGAGAAAGAACAGGGGCTCTGCCCCGCTCACCGCGATGTCATTCACACACATCGCGACCAGGTCAATGCCGACCGTGTCGTGCTTATCCATCAAAAAAGCGATCTTGAGCTTCGTGCCCACCCCATCGGTTCCGGAGACCAGCACCGGCTCCTTGTACTTGTTGGCCTGGAAGCCAAACAATCCCCCAAACCCGCCCAGATCGGTGAGCACTTCCGGGCGAAAGGTCGAACGGACAAGCGGCTTGATGCGATCGACAAACTCGTCTCCCGCATCGATATCGACTCCTGAATCGCGATAGGTCGTCATAGGAAGGCGCATCTTAACGGAGGGTTCTAGCGAGGGTCAACGCATGAGATGGATCATCAACTGCGGATACATTCTGCGGAGCTTCCTGTATTCGTCCATCGTTGTCAGTCCGGAGGGAATTCCGATGCCTACCTGTCCCAGCATCCTCTTCTTCCTTCTCTCTCTTAGGAGGGGAAGTCTGGTGATTTCCGACTGCGCGCATCCGCCGAGCACATCGTTTACCAGAATCTGACGATCTGACCATCAGATGTGCGCGGCGGGCGAGCAAGGAAATTACCGGGCTTCCCCTCCTACCCCTCCGGGCGCATCTCCACCTCTAGCAGCTTGATCTTCCGGTGGAGATGGCTTCGCTCGATCTTCAAATCCTCTGCCGTGCGTGAAATATTCCAATGGTGTTCACGAAGCTTCCGAGCGATGTACTCCTTTTCAAACGCGTTACGCGCATCTCTCAGTGAGTCATAGGCCTTGGTAAAGAGCGGACTGGCCGTCTGGCTGGACAGATTCGCGGCGGGGCTCCCTGCGCGTCCTTGCAGCGACATCGTCGCCTGTGGCGCCTCAATCACAGACCCCGGCACCATGATCATCAACCGCTCGATCAAATTTCTGAGTTCGCGAATGTTGCCGGGCCATTCATATTGCTGAAACACGGCCATGGCCTCCGGCGAGACCTCCTTGATCCGAAGCCCCTGCTCCTCCGCATGCACCTTCATAAAATGGCGCACGAGCGCCGGAACATCCTCCCGCCTCTCACGCAGCGGCGGGACAATAATCGGCACCACGTTGAGCCGGTAGTAGAGGTCTTCCCGGAACTGCCCCTTCTGGATTTCCTTCTCGAGATCTTTGTTCGAAGCCGCCAACACCCGCACGTCTACCTTCATCAGCTTCGTGCCACCGACTCTTGTAAACTGCTGCTCTTGTAACGCCCGCAAGACCTTTGCCTGCGTATTGAGACTCATGTCGCCGATTTCGTCCAGGAACAGCGTGCCGCCATCGGCTTGTTCAAACTGGCCACGCTTCATGGACGTCGCTCCGGTGAACGATCCCTTCTCGTGGCCGAACAGTTCGCTTTCAATCAGCGTTTCTGGAATCGCAGCACAGTTGACGGCCACAAACGGATGCTCGGCCCTGGCGCTGTGCATGTGAATGGCGCGAGCCACCAGTTCCTTGCCCGTTCCGTTCTCTCCCCCGATCAACACCCGGCTGTTCGTCGGGCCGGCCGTTTCAATCAATTGTCGCAATTGCTGCATCGCAGGCGACTGCCCGACCAACTCGAACTTCTGCTGGACCTTGCTTCTCAGCGTCCGATTCTCTTGTTCCAATCGGTACTGAACCAATGCGTGCTTGACGCGGAGCGTCACATTCTCCAGTGACAACGGCTTCTCGATATAGTCATACGCGCCCAGCTTGATGGCCTTCACCGCCGTTTCAATCGACCCATGGCCGGACATCATCATGACCTGTGCGGTCGGCACGAATTCTTTCACACGACGCAGCGTCTCCAGCCCGTCCATCCCCGGCATCCAGATATCCAGCATCATCAGATCAGGCGGATCGGTCCCGTAGATCTTGAGCGCCTCAGCCCCATTCGTGGCCACCGCCACGTCGTACCCTTCATCTTCGAGAATGCTCCGCAACGACGTACGGATCGCTTCCTCGTCATCCACAATCAAAATCGATGCTGACATCTGTCCCC
>JAHFEW010000187.1 GCA_023248215.1 Nitrospira sp. | reverse complement strand
GGGCCCTCTTCCGTTGCCTCGTGTCTCGTCTCATCGGTGGCTCCTTTCGTTCTCGTTCCCGTGGAGTATTCCACGGAGGGAGCCATTCATTCAAAATTCAACGGACTTCAGTATGACCTCTAGTGGGGTTTCTCGGAGTCTTTTCCTATGCGGTGTCCGCCTACGGCTTGATGCAAACGAGCGTCACGCACTATGCGTTAATCTATAGTCTGTTGCCGTCCAGTACGGCGATGTTGAGCAGTTTGTTGGGGAAAGAGCGGTTGGGCGGCATCAAGTTAACAGGAATCGCCCTATCCTTAATGGGCTGTGTCATCGCCGTGACAGGGGAGGTCTCCTCCGCGGAATTAAGTTTTCGTGTGGGTGACGTATACGTCTTGTTGTTCACCGTCATGATGTCCGCCCACATTGTGTTCAGCGCCGGCATCGTGAAGCGATTCGGCGTCATGGTTTCTAATACCGTCATGTTCGGGGTCAGTGCTGTCCTCTTGTTGGCGAGTTCATGGCAGTGGACTGAACCCCAACATAATGACCTCTCTCCCCTCATCGTGACATCCTTCATTTATGTGGGGTTTGCCACCGCAGGCGTGTTTCTGTTGCGCTGCCGATTGTTGCAGCCACTCCCTCCAGCCACCGTCGGAACGTTTCATAACCTGATCCCTATCGCGACCATCATGCTGGCGTATCTGTTTCTAGGCGAATCGATCGGAGTGCAAACATTCTTCGGTGCGACAGCGGTTGTGATCGGTGCCGAGTTAGCCCGCCGCGCTCAGTTGCCTCCGTGGATGAGTAGCCTTCGTTATGGAAAAGCGCTGGCGCGTCCGGTCGAGCCTGAAAAACCCTCCGCATGATATTCCGGGGCCTTGTATGGGCGGGTACGTGCAAGCCAAGTCTCTGATAGGTGCGAAATTCTGGACTTTTCGGAAGCGGCATTAGCCGAGCATGCACTAGGCGCTCAGACCGAAGGTGGCAAGCAAGGCGACGGTTAAAATGAACGCCATCCAAGAAGCCGGCGTTCGTGAGGTGAAGAATCCAGCCGAGATTGGGAACCTCCCGATGTCATGCGCGACAACGGGAGTACACTGTTTGAATCAGCAGGAAGTCTTTTTGCCGATCGATAGTAGGCCGCCCATTCGATATTTGCGTTTGTTCTAGGTCAAGCGCTCCTCTCTCGCTATACTGGAATAGCACTCTGACACAGGATTCATACATGCCACTTCGTGCAGGCGTGCCGGATGTCACACCCTGAATCAATCCAGCGACCGAAGAATTTTCTCCTCAAGGTCAGCGGCGGGTTCATACTCGCCGCCGCCATCTTGATTCTGCTCGGTCTCACCTCCTACACAAGCATCAAACAGTTTCAGGAAACATCCCAGTGGATCGCCCACACACAAGAAACTCTGGCAGAGTTACAGTCAGTGTTCTCTAATACTCTCGAAGCCGTGAGCGGGGTCCGCGGGTATGTCATAACGGAAAAAGAACGTTTTCTCGAACCCTACCATCAGACCTTGCTCTCGCTCGATCACGATCAGAAACAACTTGCCTCTCTAATCCAAGACAATCCCGATCAGAAGCGCCGCCTCAACCACCTGAACCATCTCATCGACGAGCAACTGGCCCTGTTACAGAGCAAGGTGGATCTGCGCAAGGAAGGCCTCTACAGCCCGGAGCAGGTTGAAATTCACATGAATCGAAACAAGGCACTCATGGATGCCATTCGCGTCGCAGCCAAGGAGATGCAAGCTGTGGAAAACGACTTGTTGCTCCAGCGGGAGCAGATGGCCGAAAAGAAGGGCAAAGAGACTATCGTCACGTCCGTGATCGGCGTCGTGTTGGAAATCCTCCTGTTGATTTGGGTGTTCAAACAGATTCGGCACGAAATCGCCGCGCGGCAGCATGCCCAGGACGCGCTCAAATCGGCCCACAACCAACTGGAACAGCGCGTTGTGGAGCGGACCCACGCATTAGTTGATGCCAACGAACGATTGAGACAGCTGTCGCGTCGCCTCATGACTGTGCAAGAGCATGAGCGGCGAGAGATTGCGCACGATCTGCACGATGAGATCGGCCAATCCCTGACAGCCATGAAACTGAGTTTGTGTGAGGCAAGCACCCAGCTTGCAGGTCGTCGCTCGCTCCCGTTCCTTCAGGATAGCCTGGACATCTTGAACCACGTCATTCAACAAGTCAGAAACCTTGCCTTGGATTTACGCCCGTCTTTGCTCGACGAGTTGGGGTTAGTGCCGGCGATCAAGTGGTTTGTGAACGGGCAAGGGAAACGGGCTGGATGGAACACGGAATTTGTTGTGGACGGAGACATCGAACGTTTGCCGCCGGAAGTTGAACTCGCCTGTTTTCGTGTCGTACAGGAGGCCTTGACCAACGTTGCTCGCCACGCCGATGCGACGCACGTGCGGGTGAAGCTGGGTATGAACGACAACCTCCTTCACTTGGAGATTGAAGATAATGGCAAGGGTTTCGACCTTGGTAGTGCGCGAGCGCTTGCCAAGGCGGGCAGCAGCGTGGGATTGCTCGGCATGGAAGAGCGGATTCGCCTGGTTGGAGGAGGCTTTTTCATTGCTTCAGCTCGGGAGACCGGAACGAAGATCAGCGCCAGCCTTGCCCTTGCGGAGCGACTTCCCCAGCCTGTTGCCACGGAAGAGAGGATGTAATGCCGGTCATTCGCGTCTTAATGGCGGAAGATCATAAGCTGGTCCGGCAGGGCATTCGGTCCCTTCTGGAAAAGATCGACGATGTCGAGGTCGTGGGTGAGGTGGCCGATGGACGCGAAGCGGTGCAGACTGCACGAGCGGTTCAGCCTGACATTGTGCTGATGGATATTGCAATGCCGGGAATGAACGGGCTTGAAGCGCTCGCACGTCTGAACAAGGATTGTCCGACGACTCGGGTCATTATCCTGTCGATGTATTCGGGTGAGGAGTATCTTCGGCAGGCGCTGGATGCCGGTGCGGCAGGGTATCTGCTCAAGGATGCCGATCGGGCCGAACTCGACGTCGCGCTGAAGACCGTCATGCAGGGCCACACCTACCTCACGCCTGTGGTAGCCAAGTATGCCGTCGAGTCTTACCGAGAGGATAAGCAACATGGCAGGGGGCCGCTCGCTTGCCTCAGTTCTCGCCAACGAGAAATCCTCCAACTCATTGCCGAAGGACATACCACCAAAGCCATCGCTCAGCAGCTGGACCTGAGCCCGCGAACCGTCGAAACCCACCGGGCAGAGTTGATGGAACGTCTGGAAATTCATGATGTTCCAGGCTTGGTTCGTCTCGCAATTCGTGTGGGCTTGATCAACTCTAATCCTTAATCCATCCTCTGCTTCACGTACAGCCCGGTCCTCCGTAGTTTCTCAGGCCACTCTCCGTACTGTCTCCATCCACGATCCGTAGCTGCCTCGATGGGCAGGATGCCATTTTCATGCGA
>JAHFEW010000049.1 GCA_023248215.1 Nitrospira sp. | reverse complement strand
CTAGTATGCGGTGAAGGTGGAGGCTGATCGTGATGGCATATACGAAGCGGCCGAGCTTGCTGCCGCGCAGAAAGCGGAACTTTGGCGTCGATGGAAATTGGCCGGTCACCAGCAAAATCAATCCTTCGGGTGATGGTCAGGGGGCATCAAGCTGTCTATAGTTTCCTGTGATTCAGTGATTGTTCTCCAATGGCTGCGTGAAAGGAAGGTGAACCCTATGAGGCCTCTATTTTCCCTCTTTCTGATGGTAGCGATGATGGTGCTGGTTGTTGCCCCAGCTGGTGCTGAGCAGCCGACGCTCTTTGTGCAGAGCGCGCATTACGGCTTCAGCGGGGTGATCACCAAGATCGAATCCGGCATGCTCTTCGTCAAGACCGACACCAGCTTGCAGGCGCGCGTGATCAGCCCCACGAAGGCGGAGCGTGTCGGGCTCTATGACGCCAAGGTCGGAGAAACCGTGAATATGCTCGTGGATTCGGGAAACGTCCTGATGGATGTCTCACGGACAGACCAGTTCTTTCCTGAGCATCACTTTATTGCAGGCCGGCTCAACTATACGGATCCTTTTTGGGGCGCCATTCAGCTTTCGACCCCCGAAGGGCCGACAAGTTTTGACGTGGATCCACTGGCAGGAAGCAAACTCTCCACGTTGCAGGAAGGCACGCCGGTCACCATTGAGCTAGACGCGGATAACGTCATGGTGGACATCCATTGGGGCCAATAAGGTCGGCTCGTATCCTGTCAGTTGACTCTTCGACGCAGTGCACAGCCTCATGCGGGGAGAACGGCCTTAGACTGGTCTCCCTGCATTGAGGCAGACGAGTACCGTTGAGATTCTCAGAGGAGAAGGATGCCAGCTGCTTCGAAAGCGGGAGGTCCACCATGAGCGTCACATCCTACATGAATATGACCGAAGCCATTCAGGAATTAAGGAAGAGAGGATTCACAGCGAATTTCGAGTTTCTCGATCAGGAGTTCCGAGACGTCGACAGCGAGAAGACCTTTATGGCGGACGAACTGACCATCGTGGAACACTATCGGTTCGAAGGAGCCAGCGATCCAGAGGACATGTCCATCGTCTATGCCATCGAGAGTAAAGACGGCACGCGAGGGATCGTCGCGGATGCCTTTGGGGTCTACGCCAATCCCGATCTCGGCGGGTTTCTCAACAACGTACTCCTTCGAGAAGATCTATGAGCATGATGGATGCCCAATAAAGCTGCGTCCACCTCGTCATGACTCGTGAGCGTTTCCCACGGACCTGCCATCAACAAGCGCCACCCACTCCCTGAAGGAACCAGGTGAACTTCGCCGTTGCGCATCTCGCGCCACGGTTCACCCACTCGGCTATCTCCGCGTTGCCTGTTCCGTCTCAAGGACCAGCGCGGTAGTTTTCATCACCGCATCAGGGTTGAGCGAGATGCTGTCGATACCCTGCTCCACCAGGAACTTGGCGAATTCCGGATAGTCACTGGGCGCCTGCCCGCAGATCCCGATCTTTTTCTTGTTCGCCTTGGCCACCTTGATAACCGTGGCAATCATCGACTGCACCGCCTGATTCCGTTCATCAAAGAGATGCGCGACGATTTCCGAATCCCGATCCACCCCCAGGATCAGTTGTGTCAGGTCATTCGAGCCGATGGAAAAGCCGTCGAACACCTCGGCAAACTGCTCGGCCAGAATGACGTTGCTGGGGATTTCGCACATCACGTAAACCTCAAGACCGTTCTCGCCTCGCGTGAGGCCCTGTTTCGCCATCTCCGCCTGGACCAGCTTCGCCTCCTCCACCGTCCGGCAAAACGGAATCATGAGCTTCACGTTGGTCAATCCCATGTCATCTCGCACCCGCTTCATGGCTCGGCACTCCAATGCAAAGCCGGCCCGGTAGCGCGGGTCGTAATAGCGCGACGCACCGCGAAAGCCCAGCATGGGGTTCTCCTCGGTCGGTTCATATTGTTTGCCGCCGATTAGGTTCGCGTACTCATTCGATTTGAAGTCGCTGAGCCGCACGATGACATCGTTCGGATAGAAGGCGGCGGCAATCATCGCAACCCCTTGCGCCAGTTTCTCGACAAAGAACTGCGGCTTGTCGGCATACCCGGCCGTCAGGCGCGCGATCTCCGACTTCACTTCAGGGTCATCGAGACGGTCGAAGTCCAGCAATGCCAGGGGATGGATCTTGATATAGGTGCTGATGATGAACTCTTCCCGGGCGAGGCCTACGCCATCGTTGGGGATAGACGACAGGCCGAAGGCTTCCTCCGGGTTCCCGAGGTTCATCATGATCTTCGTCCTGGGACGTTGCAGCCCCTTCAGGTTGATACGTTTGACCTCAAAGGACAGCTGTCCTTCATACACGACCCCGACATCCCCCTCGGCCGCTGACACGGTGACAATTTGACCATCCTGCAAGGCCTCCGTGCCGTGCTCGGTCCCCACTACGGCGGGCAAATCCAGCTCACGACTGACAATCGCCGCGTGACAGGTGCGGCCTCCGCGGTTAGTGACAATGGCGGCGGCTTTCTTCATGATGGGCTCCCAGTCCGGATCGGTCTTGTCGGTGACCAACACTTCGCCCTCCTTGAACTGCTGGAGGTACTGGGCGCTCTTGATCACCCGGACGGGACCAGACGCAATCTTCTCCCCGACACTTCGTCCCTTTACCAGTACTCGCCCCCGTTCGGTCAGGCGGTAGGTCTCCATCGTGTGACGGTCTTTCTGCGATTGCACGGTTTCCGGTCGCGCCTGAAGGATGAAGAGGTCGCCGGTGTGTCCATCCTTGGCCCACTCCATGTCCATAGGACTCGGCCGGCCTTTCTTCGCGCTATAGTGGTCCTCAATCAGGCAGGCCCACCGCGCGAGCGTGAGAATGTCGTCATCACTCATGGCAAACCGAGCCCGATCATGCGGAGGCACCGGGACGTTCTTGACCATCTTGCCGCCTCCCACATCATAGATGAGCTTGAACTCCTTGCTTCCCATCATCTTCTGCAGAATCGGACGGAAGCCTTTGTTCAGCGTCGGCTTGAACACGTAGTACTCGTCCGGATTCACCGCACCCTGGACGACATTTTCCCCCAATCCATAGGATGCGTTGATCAAGACGGCATCCTTGAATCCCGTTTCGGTATCGATGGAAAACATCACGCCTGACGTCGCCAAATCAGAGCGCACCATGCGCTGGACGCCGATCGACAAGGCGATCTTCAGATGGTCGAATCTCTTGTCCACTCGGTACGAAATGGCGCGATCGGTAAACAACGAAGCAAAGCATCGTTTGCACGCGTCCAACAGGGCCTGATGTCCTTGGACATTGAGGTAGGTCTCCTGCTGGCCGGCGAAGCTCGCATCTGGGAGATCTTCGGCCGTCGCACTGCTCCGGACCGCCACGTCCACAAGATCGTGACTGCCGTCGCTGAGCCGATCGTAGGCTTCGGTGATCGCCTGTTGGAGGTGCGCCGGGAGAGTCGCTGCCAAAATCGCTTCCCGCACGTGCCGACCTCGCTGCCGCAAATTTCCGAGATCCTGCGTATTCAGGCTTTGAAGAATTTCTTGGATTTTCTGATCCAGCTTGGTCGCACGGAGAAACCCGCGATAGGCGTCCGCGGTAATGGCAAAACCGTTCGGCACCTTCACTCCTTTTGACGCCAACTCGCGATACATGTCTCCCAGCGAGGCATTCTTCCCTCCGACGAGCGGGATGTCCTCAATGCCGATTTCTTCGAACCAACGGATCGAGGATAGGCCTTGTGTAACCGATGCCATAGGTCACCTCACAATGTGGCACGTAGTTCAGAGAGTGCTCTGATTGAATGTCGAGTTGTTCACCTCGCCTGAAGGAGGACATCGCAAACGATGTGCCTTGCAACGCACGCGTTATAGGCCAATGTTTCCGGTACGAAGTCGGAGATTCTGGTTTTCGCACTCCCGTGGAATAATCCCTGGTACGTATCGTAGGGGGAGACAGTCCCACCACGCTTCCTTTACGCGACTTGGGCCCGGATTGTCGGAATCACAACGATTTTCCCGTCTTTGAGTTCCACATGAGTCGTATCGCCGTCTCGTAGCTCCCCTTTCACGAGCGCATAGGCGATCGGTGTTTCAAGATCCTGCTGGATCAATCGCTTGAGTGGACGCGCGCCGTACACGGGATCATAGCCACGTTGAGCGAGATCAGCCTTCGCCTGCGCCGTGAGTTCAAGAGCCATCCTCCGCTCGACCAGACGCTCCTTCAGACGAGTCAGCTGAATATCCACAATGGTAACCAACTGCGCCGTGGAGAGCGGATGAAATACGACCGTCTCGTCAACGCGGTTCAAAAACTCCGGCCGGAAGTGCCGGTGGAGGTCGGTCACGGCCACCTGCTTCATCTCTTCGTAAGGCATCTGTCGCTGCTGGGCCTCCAGGATGTCCTGACTTCCGATATTCGAGGTCATGATCAGCACCGTATTCTTAAAGTCCACGGTGCGACCATGCGAATCGGTGAGGCGGCCGTCATCCATCACTTGAAGCAATACATTAAACACGTCATGGTGTGCCTTTTCGATTTCATCGAACAGAATCACGGAAAACGGACGACGCCGGACCGCCTCCGTGAGCTGACCGCCTTCCTCGTACCCCACATAACCGGGTGGAGCGCCGATAAGCCGAGCGACCGTGTGTTTCTCCATATATTCCGACATATCGATGCGAATGAGATTCGCTTCATCATCGAAGAGTGTTGCAGCCAAGGCGCGCGCGAGTTCTGTTTTCCCCACGCCGGTTGGCCCCAGGAACAGGAACGAGCCGATCGGCCGGGAGGGATCCTTGATTCCAGCCCGAGCGCGTATCACAGCATCGGCCACGGCCCGAACCGCCTCTTCCTGACCGACCACACGCTTGTGCAAGAGGTCCTGCAGATGCAGCAGTTTCTCCATCTCACCTTGCACCAAACGAGCCACGGGAATGCCCGTCCAGCGGCTGACGACCTCCGCGATGTCATCTTCATCCACTTCCTCTTTCAGCAACCGATGCCCGTTTTGCTTCTTCACCAGGTGCTGTTCCTCTGCGGCGAGTTGCCGCTCCAACTTGGGCAATTCGCCATACCGCAACTCCGCGACCCGATTCAGGTCGTAGGCCCGCTCGGCCCGTTCCATCTCCTGTTTCATGGCTTCGATCTGTTGGCGAAGCTTATGCAGACGACCGACAGACAGTTTCTCGGTTTCCCAGTGGGTCTTCAGCACATCCCGATCGCGTACCTTTTCCGCCAACTCCTCTTCTAGCGCCGTTAATCGTGTGCGGCTGGCGGGGTCGCTTTCCTTGCGGAGGGCTTCGCGCTCAATCTCCAGCTGCAGGACCTTCCGCGAGATCTCATCCAGCTCTGCCGGGAGACTGTCAATCTCAGTCCGGAGGCGAGCGGCTCCCTCATCCACCAGATCAATGGCCTTGTCCGGCAAGAAGCGGTCCGCGATGTATCGGTGCGAGAGTTTGGCGGCGGCGATCAGTGCGGCATCCTTGATACGCACACCGTGGTGGATTTCGTATCGTTCTTTGAGTCCTCGTAGGATCGAGATCGTGTCCTCAACCGTCGGTTCACCGATGAGGACCGGCTGAAACCGACGTTCGAGCGCAGCATCCTTTTCAATATGCTTGCGGTACTCATCGAGTGTGGTCGCCCCAATCATGTGCAGTTCGCCGCGGGCCAGCATGGGCTTGAGCATGTTGGCCGCATCCATCGCTCCTTCGGCCGCACCCGCCCCAACGACTGTGTGCAACTCATCGATGAACATCAAAATCTTTCCATGTCCCGCCTGCACTTCCTTGAGGACCGCCTTGAGACGCTCCTCGAATTCACCCCGATACTTGGCTCCGGCGATCAAGGCTCCCATGTCCAGCACGATAACGCGTTTGCGCTTCAGGCCTTCGGGCACATCTCCTTTGACAATTCGCTGGGCTAATCCCTCCACGATCGCCGTCTTTCCTACGCCTGGCTCACCGATGAGCACCGGATTGTTTTTGGTCCGGCGGGACAAAATCTGAATCACCCGCCTGATTTCCTCGTCCCGTCCGATAACCGGGTCCAGTTTGCCCTGCCCGGCGAGTCTGGTGAGGTCACGACCGTACTTCTCAAGCGCTTGATAGGTGCTTTCGGGGTCTTGACTTGTCACTCGTTGATTCCCCCGTACTTGTTGAAGCGCCGATAACAGCCGATCACGGGTTAATCCGAGCTGTCTCAGAATGCCCCCTTTGACCACCATCGCGAGAAGGACATGCTCAACGCTCACGTACTCATCGTGCAGTCCTCGCATCTCCTGTTCGGCCTGGGTCAGCACGTGCGACAAGCGCTGGGTCACATAGATCTGTCCAGGCGCTGATCCCGACCCCTGGACCTGTGGAATCTTCTCCAAGGCCGCCTCGGCGGCCTTCTGCACCGCGGCCGGAGAGACACCCGCTTGTTCAAACAACGGACCGGTCAGACCTGTTTCCTGTTCCATCAGCGCCAGCAGCAGGTGTTCGATATCAATGCCTTGATGGCTTCGGCGCATCGCGTGGGCTGAGGCGGCCTGCAGTGCCTCCTGGAGCTTCAGCGTCATGCGGTTCATATCCATACATCCCTCCCCACGCTACTCGCTTTCTCTATGCAGAGCGCGCATCCATCCGGTCCTGCCATCCTGTATTCGATCGCACGACACGTCAGCGCCGCATGCTCATGCCTGCGTGACCTTTCTGTGTCCCTTCCACACACCTGTGTAACGGCGGCTTCAGACGCCGTGAGCTCTATTGTCCTCTGATCATGAACTCCCCCGTTCGCCGTTTGAACGGGCTTGCTCATGATCAAGCATCCCCGATGCCAGATAATAACTGGAGAGCACCAGATGGGATATCTGAGCACTCTCAAGCACTTCTGAGAGAGCGACGATTAGCGGCAGGATTTGGACTAGCGAGGTTATTGAGGCAGATCGGGGCAGATCAGGAATCGACAGGTTGTGGCAAAGCGCATCAGGACGGCCGAAGGGCAGAGGCCCATCTCTTTGCTTTCAGGGCTGGTCGGTTTTGACTCACGACGGTACATACCCCTTCGGCTTGAACACCAGCCAACAACATACCTCGACGCAAAAACACTATTTGACTTGTGATCCGAGTTCGGCGCCGACAGCCAGGGTTGGGATCTCCATGTCCGTGACAATGCCCCGACCATTGGTCACCGCCAGAATCCTGAGATAGATCTGCTGGGCGTTACGTGACCACCTGGGGTCCAGAGGGAGAGCACGGAACGCGGCTTCGGCAGCTTTAAGTTCGTCATGAGTGAGCGGGGCTACTGTAGTAGTCAGGGTGCACCTCCTTCGTGCGCTTGGTGACGTTTTGTCCTCTCTAAGTGGTTAGAGCTATGGTTTGAAAGAAGGATTCAGCACACGTGCCATTTCATCCACGGGGAAGCGGGGAACCGGGCCGACCCGTCTCCCATCAGTTACGATGGTAACTCCCTTCCGAGCCGGAACAATGGTGCCGATGCGTGCCGCTGCAATCCCTGATCTGGTTAAACGCCGGAGGATCGCCTGCGCCCGGCTTGGGTCCGCACAGATGATCAGGGCACCTGACGCAATGGCCCCGAGGGGATTCATACCCAAGTCGTCGCAGAGTCGGCGTCCCTCAGGCAGAATGGGGATCGCCCGTTCGTCAACCTGTACTCCAACCTGTGCCGCCTCGGCGAGCTCATAGAGGGCCGCGCTCAGGCCGCCTTCTGTCGGATCATGCATCGCATGCACTCCGCCGACTGCCAGGGCAATGGCGGCGTCACGGACGATGCTCACGCCGGGGTCTGTAAAATACCGTCGGCACCGGGCCACGAATCGCGCCGAGTAGCGTTGCCGGAGCTCTTCGCTCTTCTCACGCGCCAGGATCGACACGGCTTCGATGGGGATGCCTTTCGTGAGCAACAGGGCGTCTCCCATACGGGCCCCTGCTGTGGTGATCAGTCGGTTTTTGGGGCATTGTCCCAGAAGGCAGCCGACGACCACGGGTCGAGTCACAGCGGCGGTCACCTCCGTATGACCACCACACAGTGAGATCTTTAATCTGCGGCAAGCCCTTCCGATCTGCGAAAAGATACGGGATACGCCCGCTCTCGTGGTCGTCCCGGCCGGCAGCAAAATCGTAGCCAAGAACCAGCAAGGCAGGACACCCATCGTGGCAAGATCGTTGGCATTGATGGCGAGCGCGTACGCGCCGATCTCCTCCGTCACGAAGGTGATGGGATCTGTTTTGACAATCACATACTCGCCACCCACGTCGAGAGCCGCAGCATCAAGACCGATCCCGGCACCCACGACCACGCGCGGGTCGCGGTTTCTGGCATAGCGGGCCAGCATGCTGCGCAGCAATGTGACCGGGACCTTGCCGACCGGGAGCGAACAGCTTCCCCGTCCGGGCGGGACCGCTGCTGTGAGACTCGTGCTGTGCATGAAATGAGAGGAGCCCATCCGAACGGTATTCGGCGACAACCAAGCCTAAGGCGGCCCACCGCCTTCCTTCTCGATCTTGCGCTTTTTGGACAGCGCTTCTGCCTGCACGACGTTCTTGCAATGCTCACAAACCCAGTGGCCATACAACAGCGCCGGCCCCACCCGTCCGCAGAGAAGACAATGGCTGGGCTCTTCGAACGGCGGTGTCTCCTCTCGTTTCCCTTCCGGGTTCTGTTCCGTTTTCTCTGACTTCACCATCGTAGCCTCCGTCGTATCCCAGGCGGTCATGGTGTGATGCCCTGACCTCTTTCTCCTACCCCTTCACACAAACGAGCGGTTCGAGCCTCGCCACTTTACGAGCCAGTTTCGCTCTGTCCGCTGCGTCCACCACTTCGCTCACCTCTTTGTAGGCACCGGGCGCTTCCTCGGCCACGCCACGAAACGATGGGCTGCGGATGAGAATGCCACGAGCGGCCAATTCGCGAACCACGTCCCGGCCATGCCACTGCCTGGTCGCTTGATGCCGGCTCATGCTGCGACCGGCCCCATGACAGGCGGACCCGAACGCCAGCGACATGCTGTCGCGCGTGCCCGCGAGCACGTAGGAGGCGGTTCCCATTGTCCCACCGATCAATACGGGCTGACCGACTGTCCGAAGCGATGGCGGGAGGTCTGGATGCCCTGGACCAAAGGCCCGCGTCGCACCCTTGCGGTGAACGAAGAGGCTGGTAGCGTTTCCGTCAATGAGATGTTCCTCTACTTTGCAGGTGTTATGCGAAACGTCGTAGAGCAGCGAGAGGCTGGCTTGTGGCAGTATGTCGGCAAACGTCTTCCGGACCAGATGGGTGATGATCTGGCGGTTCGCGAGAGCACAATTGATAGCCGCTCGCATCGCACCGAGATACTCCTGTCCTACCTCCGAGTTGATCGGGGCACAGGCCAGTTCGCGATCCCGCAGCTCGATCTTGTGACCGGCCGCAGTGATCGCCATCCTCTTGAGGAACTCCGTCCCGATCTGGTGCCCCAGTCCCCGAGAGCCGCAGTGAACGCTCACCACAATGTCCCCTTCGTGAAGGTCAAATACCGAAGCGGCATCGGTCGCGAAGACATTCACCACCTGTTGCACTTCAAGGTAATGGTTGCCGGAGCCGAGTGTGCCCATCTCATCCTGTTGGCGCTTCTTGGCATGATCCGACACACATTCCGGCTTGGCTCCCGCCATGCAGCCGCGCTCCTCGATACATTCCAGGTCGATCGGCAGCCCGTAGCCTTTCGCAATCGCCCACCGGGCTCCCCCTGCGAGCATGGCATCCATGTCGTTCCGATCCAAATGCAATGTGCCGGTGCTCCCGACGCCGGCAGGTACCCGATGAAAAAGAGCCTCAGCCAGTTGCTCTTTCACCGGCTGAAGATCATCCACGGTGAGCCCGGTTCGGAGTAACCGGACCCCGCAGGAGATGTCGAAGCCGACACCACCGGCAGAGACGACGCCCCCGACATGAGGATCGAAGGCGGCGACCCCACCAATCGGAAACCCATAGCCCCAATGCGCATCAGGCATGGCATAGGAGGCCCTGACGATTCCCGGTAAGGTTGCAACATTGGTGACTTGCTCATACACCTTCATGTCCATGTCGCGAATCAGCATCTCGTTGGCATAGATCACGCCGGGCACCCGCATCTTACCGAAGGGAGGGATATGCCATTCGAACCGCGACTGTTGTTTCAGCAGACTGAGATCCATGACACCCTCAGAGCGGCTCGGGCTACACATCCACCACGCACTGCGCAATCCAGGATCCCTTCTGGTCTTGCTTGACGAGGAGATCCGTGTAGGTGGCGCCTTTGACCTCGACGGCGGGTCGATGCCGGGCGACCTCCACCGGTTCCCCCCAGGCCGTAGCCTGTAACGCATGAGCGTTGAGGTGCACTTCAAAACGACTGAACAGTACCTTCCGGGTTGCCATTTCGTAGACCAGCGCATTCAGCCGATCGACGAGGAGCAGCTCATCATCAGGAGCGTCACAGCTCACGGTCACAGGCTGCGTCGGAATGACCTCGGCCGGATCCGTAATTACCGCCGTCAACGCCAGAGCCGCGCCTGCAAATGCGGCCTCCTTTGTCGGGCCGATACCTCGAACGCCCATGTCGGCTTCATGCGGGAAGTGCTCCCAATTTGGCTGCAGTGGGCTCTCAACGTTGGTGCCAGCATACGACATGATCACAGAGCTCAGTACAGATCACCCAGTGACCGATGTTCCACGAGCCGTTTGAGCGCCCCGGCAATGACCGGGGCGATCGAAATAATTTGCAGATGAGGCCAATCTTTGTGGGCTCCACCAACGGTATCAGTGATCAAGACTTTCTTGACGGGCTCTTGCGCAAGCTTCTGACGAGCTCCAGCAAGAAGCAGCCCATGTGTGGCGGCAATCGTGAGTTCCGGGCGGGCACCCGCCTTGAGAAGCGCCTCAATCCCCGACGCCAGAGTCCCTCCGGTCGAAATCATGTCATCCACAATGAGGCAGGTCTTGCCGGCGACATCGCCAACCAGATGCGTGACCTGAGTTCCCGTTCCGCTCTCTCGTCGCTTGTGAAGAACCGCAACCGTTCCGTCCAGGCGGTGCGCATATTCGGTCGCCATGCGAAGCGCCCCGGCATCCGGTGCGACCACCACAACCCCTGGTGACGTCTCTTCGCGCAGGTATGTCGACAGGTGCGGCACAGCTGTCAGCATGTCAACGGGGATACCAAAGAACCCTTCGATCTGCGGGGCATGGAGATCAACCGTCACCACGTGATGAACCCCAATGGCCTCGAGGACATCCGCGACCATCCGTCCCATGATCGGCTCGCGCCGTCCATGGCGCTTGTCAGATCGCGCATAGCCCAAATAGGGCACCACCGCCGTGATGCGCGCAGCCGCCGCCCGGCGACAAGCATCCGCCAAAGCCAACAACTCGACCAAATGGTCATTCGCAGGTGGTGAGAGTGGTTGCACGAGAAAGACTTCTTTTCGCCGTACCGACTCCTGAAGCTGGATAGAAGTCTCCCCGTCCGGGAAGCGGTCGATTGCACAGGCGCCTAGAGGCACCCCTAGATCCGCCGCGATCGCGGCCGCTAATTCAAGGTTCGCTGTTCCTGCGAAGATGACGAAGTCACGTGGCATGGGTGGCGATTCCTCCCTTTGAAGATCCGGGCTCAATTTCGTCCATGACCGAAGTGCCTGATTCAATTCATTGCGTCCCTCGACCGGCCGGGAGACTGCTCTTCCCGATCGCACATGACCATTTCGACCCTCTCCCGCAGCGCAGCGTGATCCCAACAAGCGAGCCGTCCGTCCTCACAATGAAAGCTTTGTGCATGGCGCATGCCACCATCTTCAAGGGTCTCTCGCGCATTAAGGCGCCACTATGAGTATTTGAGTTAAGCTCAACCTGCAGCAGAAAACACATCTACTGAAGCATTTCACCACTACCGATCTTGCCATGCTGTCCCCAAACGCCCCCGCACACTCGATCCCCGCACATACTCATGAGGGAGCCACAAAGCACAGGTTTCACTCGTAGCCCCTCAGCTCGTAATGAAAATTGCAAACCTCTATGGATAGGTTATATCCGAGTTAGCCTTCCCAGCAGGAGCAGCCGTTAGAAGCGCCACTTGATCTGTGCAATTCGATAGAGAGGAAAGACCCACGTGGTTGGGCGATTGAAGGAGCCTCGGCGGCGTTACAGCCGTCAGCCTAGCGTCGACCGTGATAATCTCAATACGCTCTGCTAGCCACGGCGACTCATCCCTCTGTTAGCGACCAAGCATAATCTGGGCAAACACGCCACTATGATCCGACACCGCTGATTCGTCAGGATTGAGAGGACCGGTCGCAGCATTGCCGGGGTTGAAGACGACTCTGCTCGTCTGCACGCTGTCCGCGCCTCGAAGGAATAGGTAATCAATCCGTGCCGGCCTTGGGAGAGCTGCTCCTGTTTGCTTATCGATGAGTCCTTGTACAGGGCTCACCCCGGCCGTGCAGTGTATATCCGGCACCCCATTCCAGCAGAGGGCCTGAGGCGTAGGCGTCTCGCCGAATTGCGTTCTTCGATACTCCGCGTACACATCTCGAAAGCCGGCTCTCGTCACGGTCTCATACGCAGCCTGCTCTGCCGCTCCTTTCGCCAGGTCGAGATTCAAGTCTCCGCCGAGGACCACATGGTTGCCCTGGAGCTTCGCTTCGACCTGTTGCACGAACGCCAAGAGCGCATCCATTTGCTGTCGGAGCCCTTCGACCGAACAGGCCGCGCAGAGGTGCATGTTATAGACATGGAGATTCCCATAGCCCGGGATATTCATCTGGGCCACTTGGACATTGCGTGTGATCTTGAGTTCGATGCCTTCGAAGGCCTCCTCGGACTCGATGGGTAAGAACGTTGAAAAATGCCGCGTGATCTTACAGCGACTCAGCTTCGCATTGGCCGTGGTCAAGACCAGAGGCACCCCGGTTTCCCAGGCTTCACGCAGCTCGTACGGCTCGGGGCTGCGCTCGTTCAGGATTCGCTGAAGGTCCCTGGCACTGTCGGACGTGCCCAGCAGCCGTTGGATCTGATCGACATCGGTCAACAGGGCTTCCTGCAGCAACAGCACATGGACATTGTTCGACACGGCGAACTGCGTGATGTCGGCCCAGCTCTTCGTTCGTACAGCGGCCGGTGCATCATATAATGTATTCAGGGTCAGGACATTCAGTTGTCCGGTCTTGGCAATGTCGGGACAGGCTGCGGAAAGCTCCTGCGGGCGCTTCGACGCGCATCCGGAGAAGAGCAATACCAGCGCCAGCATTGTTATCGCGAGATGGTTTCGGAAAGAGCGAATCATTATGTGTGTATCCTTCTGCCAATTCATATACCTACTCGAGGTCTGACCGGAATGACCTCCAGAGAGTGTCATTAAGAACCGCCAACGACTCCTGATCAAGTGTTATCTTCACGGTCTCAGCGAACGAGCGTGGGAGTTCTCTCACGGACTGTCCCACAAGAGCGGCTTCTACCGATAGCAGGGTTGGGCCGCATTGCAGAAAGAAACGTTGCGCTCCCCTCTAGATAAGGTGTCATCGAGCCATGAGCCGAGAGCCCCCCACCGCCGACGAAGGAATTAGGCGGCCAGATGGGTGAGAGAAGCTCACTGGCCGGCGGCAGGACGACCATCTGACAGGACCAGACTGCGCGCTTTAGGATGAGGCCCCAGCCCCCGTCGTGGCTCGCCGCTCTGCAGGCACAGGGACCCCTCAGGAATTGTACGGACGGCTGGCGTCACTTACATGAGCTGTATGAGGCTCACAATGCCGCAGAGCCGGCTCAAACCGATTAGGCGCAGAGCCACTTGCTCATGTCCGAAGCGGCTTGGTCATGCAAGACGGATCAACTGAGTTCACTCTCAATACAAATCTCGAAATGGGGCACGCGGTGAAGAACTCAGATCGGTCGATCGGAAGTGATCGGTTGTCCATCTGGCGGTCCAGAATCACCACGGCGGAACATCATGCATAATTCCAGTTCGTTACAAAACACGGCCACGTCCTGAAAAGGCTGGTGTCGACAGTTCGATTCTGTCCCTCGGCACCATCTTTCGCCCACTTGGAGATTGTTCTAGGTAGGATGGTGGCACCTGAGCCACTGTTTCGGCGCTCAGGATAGATCAGTGAACGATTCCAACCACGTCACGAAGTCTCGCGGCCATCCGTCAACTGCAGCAACAAAACCCGTTCCACATGTTCCCCAGTCGAATATCACAAGCTGCCCCAGCCGACGGAGTTTGCTCGCTCGTCCACCTTGCTTGTTCCACGCATAGAACGTGGCCTCGCTTCCGCCACAATGCACTGAACTCGTGCACATCCTCACGAGGAAGAGCCGCATTAAAACAACGATCGTCTTGGAAGCAGCAGACTTGCAGGTGGGTCGACGGGACGGACCGCTTCCTTCAACGACGAATCTGACAATTCTCGAAAGGCCCTAGGACAACTCGATAGGCATCGGAATGGTAAAATTGCGGCAACGTGAAAGTAAGCTCCTCGTCCACAATCGGTAGGTCACGATCAAGCGTCAGGACCGGCGCATCAAGTGGGCCTGATCCCACGTCGGGAATTTGTTCGGCACAGAGGTGCACCATTCCCCCTTGCCGCAGGAAGGACACTCGCCCGACATTCTTGAGGATGACCCTGGTCTCTTCCGTCGAATAGTCTTCATACTTTCCCAGCAACAACCGCAGAGTGCCGGACGTCTTGTCTAATGCCGCGAGGGCATGGAGGCCTGGGCTGTCGGTCGTGGCAGCGACCCTCATCCCCTGCATCTCAGCATAGGTCTGATAGATGTGCCACCCCGGCCGCTTCGTCTGTCGATCGACATACAGCAGTCCGTCCAGCGTGGGATTGTCGCAGGTATTTTCCACATTGTCGCGACTGGTATCCTGCGGATCCGGCCAACAGGCACGCATCGCGCTCAAAATATCGGCCCGCTCGTACGCGGCGACCACGCCGGCTGTATATCCGGCAATGGTCCAGGACTCTTGCCCCAGGATCTCGTTGACCGAAATCGGCCTCGCGAGGCCCCGAGCCGTCAGATAGCCGCGCAAATCGTCCACATAGGCAATGGCCCCGGACGGATCTCCATATTCGTGATAGGCCACGACATCCGGAAACACTTCGTGTGCCTGACTCCATTCCAGGAAGGGCTTGAGCAGTCTGTAGCGGCTCACACTGGGGCCTACGATCACGGCGCCAGGAATCCGCTGCTTGATGCGCTGATAGGCCAGCTGCCAGCCTTTTTTCAGCCGATCGTTTTCGTTCATCGGCAGCATAGCGAGATCAGGCTCGTTGTAGATATCCCACAAGACAGAGAGCTTGCGTGCAATCACCTGATCGATGATGTGGTCCACATGGGCCAGCCATGGCGCAAAGTTTCCGTCGAGCCCGATCCGATTGATGTCAAAAATCTGCTGCGCGAGATGGTGAAACACCAACCCGAGGGTGAGTTGAAACTCCTCTACCCCGGCCTCCTTCAACCGATCATAATTGTAGAGGACATAACCAGCATTCCCTCGAAAGCTGGTCGGTTTCAACGGAAGGATCAGATCCATCGATGGCTGGGTCGGATCGATGCTGACCAGATAGCCGTTGGCACGATGGTTCATCGCTCCTTGTTCGACAGCAAGATCGACCGTAATCGTGCCGGCCGGGCTCCAGGCTGCACACAACAGCACCGTTCCGAACGTCAACAGGCTGATGGCAGAAGAGAAAGCAACAGAGCTCGATGTCGAAAGTCGTACCATGATGCCTCACGGGGAGTGGGACCAGCAACGAGGTGGTTGTACTGTGGGAGGAGAGCGATGGTCAAGACGGGCGCGGCGGGCTAGCCCGCCGCACAGAGTTCACGCCAGCGGGTGAGTCGCGGAAGAAGACTCTCACGCGTGATGTAAGTCTGATCAAGCCCGGTGACTTCACCCGCGCCATCGCCCAGGCGCGCCTGTGTCTCGGCCATGGCGTTTCCGACATGAACGGCAGTGACCGCGCAAAAACTCGATGCCATATAGTCAGCAGGATGGTGGTGAAAGGCCACCGCCTCCACAATTCCGTCGCTGAGCCCCCAGATCCCGAGCAGATAGGCGCCCACATGGGCATGGTCGGCTCCAAAGACTTCTCGTTCGGCCGCCCAATCCGGCATCTGTGTGGTGCGCACCAGATCAAGGACGCGTGCATAGTCACTGGGCCTGTTGGCTACCAACACCAACACGCCGACGTCATGCAGGAGTGCGGCGGTGAAGGCCTCGTCCATGACCTGTTGGCTCGCGCCTTCCTCCTTCGCAATGCGACGCGCGCAGGTACCGGTGAGCATCGCATGGCGCCACAACTCATCCAACGAAAACGACGGCAGCTTAGCCTGATCGAACTGCGCGAACACCTGGCTGGAGAGCACCAGCGACTTGATCGTATCGAACCCGAGCAGCGCCACGGCCTGTTCCGGATCAGATACATGGGTACGGAGACCGAAGAAGGCGGAGTTCACCAACTGAAGAATCTTCGTGACCATCCCGAGATCTTTCGCTACGATGCGGGCCGCTTTCTTCAACGAGGCTTGCGGTGCCTGCATTTCCTGCATCAAGTCTTGGTAGATCGACGGCAGACTTGGGAGTGCCTTGATCTCGTTGACCAGGTTTCGGAGCGCCGGATTGCCCAGCACGGTCCGTAAGGCCTCGGCCTGCTCAATGGTTGATTTCAGCGTCGCCACATCGAACGGCTTCTGCAGAAACCGATGGGCGACGGAGGCGGACCGCACATAGTTATAGGGGCTCTGGTCTCCGGAAAGGACGATACGGATGGTCTGAGGGCAGGCCTTGCACACCTCTCCCAGAAATTTGGCGCCATCCATTCCCGGCATGGTCATATCAGAGACCACCACATCGCACGACGTCTCCTGAATCGCCGCCAAGGCCTGCGTGGCTGAGGCAAAGAACTGCATCTCCCACTCGGTTTGCATGGGGGCCAAAATCCGACGCAAGTGCTGCAAGATCTCCGGTGCATCGTCGACAAACACCACACGTCGCATCATACCCTCCTTCCGACAAGACCTTCCCCTCTTCCTCATCGGTTGGCAGCACACCCTTCTTGAGTCGATTCGGAAGAAGCTGGGCAGAAATGCACGCGGAACGAGAACGGCGAGACAGGAACGGAGACGGTTATGAAGCAACTCCGAGAGGATCAATTGCGGTCCAGATCCCAACTGACGATGTCGGCATTTTTCCCCTCGCCCCCTGGCGTCCCATCTGCCCCGAAGGAGATGATCTCGAATTCTCCGCCCTGAGTCGAGGGGGTCGTGTACTTGTAGGGGAAGCCCCAGGGGTCGGCGGGTACCTTGGGGAGATAGCCGCCGGCTTTCCAATTGGGGGCGGAGGGACCTGACGAGGGGCGTTCGACGAGAGCCTTCAGTCCTTGCTCAGTCGAGGGCACGTTGCCATTATCGAGCTTGTAGAGTTGCAAGGCGCTTTCAATATTGGCGATTTGAGCTTTGGTGGCGGCCCGCTTGGCATCTTCCGTTCGCCCCATCACCCGAGGAATCAGGAGGGTGGCCAGAATGGCCAAGATCACCACGACGATCATCACCTCGATGAAGGAGAATCCCCCGCAGCGCCGCAGCCTGTCGATGTGAAGGTACGGATGACTCACCATCGCCCGCTTATCGCTGCCGCTGACCGGAGGCTTCTGATATTGACGCCAACCCATGTGCCGGATGCTCCTTCTGTCCGTACTCTACCGTTGCCTCAACGTTCAGATCGACGACGGATTGTAACAGACTCCTCGACAAGACTGTTGTCAATTCCCCGCCCACTACCTTTCATTCATAGCCATGACGGCAGACGCCCACGACTCATCCATGGCCACTCAGTCACCCCAGGAACCAGGCACATCCACGTGACCGGTCAGCGTCGTGTCATCTGCCTGTCAGCGCTGTGCGATCTGATAGAGCATCACGCCCGGTTTGAGCTGTGCCCGAGGCAAGATACTCTGATGCATACGAAAGGTTGGAAGGGTCGCCACCGGCGTGATGGCCTGGACTTGCACCCCGGCAGCTCTGCACCCATCTGCGACCGTCGGCGGGCCAACGACGAACGCCACCCCCCCGGGCAGCAGCATCTGCGCCACCAGTTGAATGCGTGTCATGATTGCATCCGGCTTGTCATAGAGCCTGAATGGCGTCCACTCGTAGACGAGATCGTACCTCTGGTTGCTTCCCTCCCCATCCTTGTCTGCGCGAGACCTCATGCGCACTTGGGGCAACCACTCCAATCGTTGTGCACGAGACCACGTGTTCCACAACATCTGTGCCTGCCGTTGCGCAAACGCTGGATAGTCGTAGAACACCGTACAGGCACGAGGGTGGTCGCTGCCGATACAGGTGGTGATCGCGACATCGAAACCGCTGATCAAGAGACGACCAGCCCGTCCCACCTGTGCGGCCAATGGCCGGTCCTGCTCGATGAGGTCCTGTAGATAGTCGGCCACGAAGGGTTGCGTTTCCAGCTCCCCGATTTCTCGATCATCGTCAGGATAGAGAAGCACGGCGCCAAACGCCTGCTCCGGACTGACCGACGGTGCAACCCCTCCAAACACAGAGGTCCACTCAACGACGGTCTGAGCAGCCCTGATCGATTGAGGTTCGGTCACCTTCCCCCAGTTGGGCTTCAATGGAACGACCTGCCTGGCCCCTCGATCCATCAACACAAGATTTTCTTGATCAACCGCCACCCCGCGTTGGCAAGGCGCCGTTCCTCGCTGATCGAACGGTTGATAGGACAACCCTGCCGGATCGTCCCAGCAGGTGGCCTTCACAACTCGCTGCCCTTGGATTGTTACGCAGAGTTTATGCGTCACATCAAAATGGCGTCTCGGCGGATCGGGCGCCGGCAGCCATGTCACCAGATGTGATCGGGGTGGATCCATGAAGACCGGAAACGGATCGCCGCCGTCCGGAACCTGCGGACGAAAGGAGCCGCTAAAGAGCCGGTAGGCTGCCTCAGATGGATAGGTAGGAATGCCTCGGTAGCGCAGCGGCCGCGGGGCCGGCTTCTCTCTATTCTGATCGTCATACAGCCCGCGAATCAGTTCAAACATCGCCGAGCCCGTGCCGGGCAACAGCGAGAGGAACAACTCGACGACCGGGAGGAAATCGATGTTCTCCCAATGCATGGCTCCCATGCAGGCCATGAACTGCTTCTGGTCGAAGGTCCCATCCGGCAACATATAGATCGCATCCTTGCGATGCCGGATTGTGGCAATGCCCTTCGCATCGATCGTCATGTCACGATCGTCGTAGAAAAAGCGCACTTCCTCCAGCGGCACCTGCATCGCCTGCGCCGCCATGCCACGAAGATCGTCGGTCCGCAGACGCTGCCATCCCGGTCTTCGGGAGAGATCCAGGGTCATGGTATTGACCAGGCCGCTGGGCGTCAGACCGACCCAGGCGCCCCAGTCGAGATGCACCCGTGCACGCAGGAGTCGAAGCGCTCCACCGACCGTCCCCCATTCACATTCATGCAGCGGATGGCCGTCCGGATCGGTCGCGAGCACCCGGCGGCCATGGCTCCCATAGACCACGAGATGGCCGGTCGGTCGGCGCGTGGAAGAAGCTGGGGTAGCCAGCACATGTGGCGAGACTGCGAGGTTGGAGGGAAAGACGAGCGTACCTGAACGCCTAAGGATTTCCTCTATCACGGGGTCGGGCAGCATCTACTCGCGGATCTGGCCGCTCCCGAGCACCACGAATTTTGAGCAGGTCAATTCCTCAAGCCCCATGGGACCTCGAGCATGCAGCCGCGACGTGCTGATGCCGATTTCCGCCCCCAGGCCAAACTGGTAGCCGTCATTGAGCCGGGTCGAGGCATTCACGAGGACAGCGCCGGCATCAACTTCACGCATAAATCGCATCGCGTGGGCGTAATCCTTCGTCACAATCGCTTCTGTGTGCCGAGACCCGTAGGTCGCGATGTGGTCCATGGCTTCATCCATGTGCTTGACTACTTTGATCGCCAAGATAAGGTCCAGGAATTCTTTCCCGAAATCTTCATCGGCGGCCGGCGTGGCTTCCGGACACAGCTGACAGGTCTTTGCGCATCCGCGGACCTCCACCTTGGCCGCTGTGAGTTGTTGCACCAGAAGTGGAAGCCAGGTCCGCGCGATACTCTGATGGACCAACAGGGTTTCCATCGCATTGCAGGTGGAGGGGCGTTGCACCTTCGCATTCAAACAGATCCGCTCAGCGACCTTGGGATCGGCATCCGCATCGACATACGTATGGCAGACCCCCTTGTCATGCTTGAGCACCGGTATTGTCGCATGCTCAGCGATCGTCTTCATCAGGGATTCGCCGCCTCTGGGAATGATGAGGTCGATGAACTGATCCTGCTTGAGCAACAGCTGGACGATTTCCCGCTCCGGGCGATCGACAAAGGTGATCGCTCCCGCCGGCACGCCGGCCTTCTCGGCGGAGTCGCACAAGACCTTGGCGATGGCTGTATTCGAATGGATCGCTTCCGACCCCCCGCGCAGGATACAGACATTCCCCGATTTGAGGCACAGGGCCGCTGAGTCCGCCGTGACATTGGGGCGTGCTTCATAGATGATGCCGATCACTCCGATGGGCACTCGCATCCGGCCGACCTGCATCCCGTTCGGTCTGGTCCACATCTTCGGCATGTCTCCGAGCGGATCCGGCAACCGGGCGATGTCGCGCATCCCCGCCGCCATTTCTTGGATCCGCTCCGTCGTCAGCCGCAACCGGTCGGACATGGCCTGGCGTTCCGGCGTAGCATCGAACTGTTCGAGATCTTTTTCATTCTCGGCCAGCAGCTCGGTCGCATGCTCTTCGAGACCATCGGCCATGGCTTGTAATGCCTGGTTCTTCACCGCCGTCGGTAGAGTCGAGAGCCGACCTGCTGCGCCCTTGGCTTTCCTGACCAAGGCCGCCATATAGTCTTCCGGGGACAGTATTTCAGCGGGAGCCTCCTGCTCCGTGGCCGGGGATTCGGTGAGGTCTTGTTCCATGTAATGAATTCCTGCTGCCTGGCGACGTATCAGGCCTGGAGCCCCGACGCATCGGCCGATTCAAGATTGTGAACGTCGTTGCGGCGATCTCACTGGATGCTGAAAACGTCCGCCAGCTGCGTTCTCGCATCGTTCAGAGCCTCAACGCACCCCAGAGGGTATGCCCTCGGCCCTTCATTCGCTGCGGCCTTGCTGGACGGCCCTTTTGAGCATCCTGCTGGATCGTATCCTATGAACCCAGATCCGCGGACCATCGAATTTCAGGGGCGCCGAAATAGTTTTTACGCAGTCTGCTAGAGCAAGATAGGATACTGTGGGATTTGGAGTCGGGTCAAGGGTTCCGAGCAGGGCCCGGCACTGTAGGTGCGCCCGGCACCGGAGCGCCGGGGACGGCACCAGGAACTCCCGCTTGCGAAGGCATGCTTCCAAGAGGCACACCCATCATCGGCGGCATCAACATGGAGAGCGAGGAGGGATTGGGATGCTGAAACATCCAGTCATGATAGGACTTCCGACCTTCGAAGTGACGTATGGCAAGGGGGAAATCCCGCTCTTTGATCGGTTTGGCTTTACTTTTACTCCGCACCCCCATAATGCCTCCGGTCGGCGCGCGCAAATATTCCCAGTCTTCCCCGCCCATTGGATCTTGATAGACTTTCCGCAAGTACGGCTTGGGCGTCCGTGTCAGCTCCGCCAACGATTGAGGGTAGACTTCGGTGCTCATGACTCGCCCAATCTTCATCGTGGCCGAATAGAGCGACAAGGCATTTTGAATCTCGATCCCCTTCGCCATGAGGTCGGCTTCTTTTTCACGCTGAACCATGACAGTCCATTGGCGCGCCGTTGCGGAAGCCGAAATGCCGATTAAGACGATCGAGAACATCAAGGCCAGATAGGTGACGCCCCGGTTATTCCCAATATGAACAGGAAACCCCATCACCATCCTAGTTGGGCGGTCCCTCCGTTCCCGGTTCATCCGTGACTGGAATGACCTGGGTGATTTTTGAAGCCAGATCCTGCAGCGTGATCTCGGCCGGCGAGACGGCCTTGACCAACACCTCACCGGCAATGGTGTCCCCGACCTGGAGCAAATGCATCTCTTCGTTCTTGACCACGACTGCCATGGTCTTTTTCTTCTGCGGACCGTCCCCCACCGCCATGAACCCCACATACCGGAACAGATTGAGCTCAGTCGCAATCCGCAGCCGTTCAATTTCTTCCGCCGTCGGCCCCTTCTCCTCTTCAGCGAGCGGCTCTGCTGTGTCCGGAGGCGGAGCCGCAGGTTTGGCGGAACCACGGGAACGGCCTCGACGAGGGGCTGGATCCGGAACAGCGACCGGCTCCACAGGGGGCAGGAGGCTGGCAAAAATGTTGCGTGGCGTGGAAAACGTCGCCTCGCGCTGCCCTTTAATGGCGGCAAGCCGTTCCAAGTGAACCTGCAGGCCGCCACTCACGGGAGTCACGGACGTGCGACCTCCAGCTTTCGGCCCGCTGACGTGCGTCAATGGCACCCGCTCTTGCTCAGTGGAATGGCCGAATTGCCACATGAGCAGTCCGGCCCAGAGCGCCACGAGGCTCAATAACAACAGCATTTGATTCTTGCTGACTCGATTCATACGAATTACGGGGCCGGAGATTCGAGATGCGCCCCCCGCAGATAGGTCGAAATCCGAATATTGAAGGTCAACTGCTGGTCCTGGACATTGCCCGAACGGACCAGGTTCAGGTCCTCAATGAACAACAACTCCTCTGCCGATTCCAGGTTATAGAGAAACCGCCTGAGGTCCTCATAGTGACCGGTCACCGTGCCCTGCAGGACCGCCTTGGTCGCATCGGGCACCGCGGTCTTCTCCGTCTTATAGGAGAGCGCCGGCAACGTGACCCGGTCCCGCTTCGCCTCTTCCGTCACGCCGAGGGCGAGCGGCGCAAAATCACGAAACAACGGCAGGACCGCCCATACGCGCTGGAGATCGGCCTTAGCCTTCTTCGCCTCCTTGTGCCGGCTGAGTTGCTGCCGCGCCTTCACCCATTCGGCTTCGAGCCTGACCTGTTCCTGCGCGGCTGCCCCCAATACCAAGGTATGGATCCCATAACTCAGCACAAACAACCCCGCGACAAATGCGACCCACGGGAGGATAGGCGCATAGGGTTGGCGCAGCGTGTGTTGGAGGCGGTCCAGTCCTGGGAACATCATGGGTTGCGGTTCCGATACCGTAAAGACAGGTCGAACTCCACCAATCCATTGCCCATATCACGGTGCTGTCCGAGCACGGGCTCCTTGAATTGAGGATGATCCTGAAAGGTCACGGTCAAGGTGGTGACATCTTCCAGCGCTTTGGCAGAGCCGGTCAGCATGATCGTGGCGTTGGCAGGGTCGAGCCGGATGCTGTTGACGGCAATCCGCTGGGGAATGGCGCGCTCCAACTCCGTCAAAAACCGGGTCCAGGAAAAACTACGCTTCTCGATCAACTGATTGGCAAACTCGACCTCCTTGGGCAAGACCAGCAGGGCCGCCTCCGACAGATCAATACCTTCCTGCTGCGCTTCCTTCAACAAGTCTCGGTCTCGATCCTGAACTTGGATCAAGGCCGATTCCATGGATTGGACATCCTGCCAGACCAACCACGCTTGTGAGATGTCCCACAACATGGCCACACCGATCGCCCCTGCCAACAACATGATAACCAGCCGAGCCGGGGCAAGGTACCAGCGATACCGGCTGCTCAGATTGATGGCAAACGCGCCGTTGCGGGCTGACGGCTGCCCAACACGCATCACCACATCACGGAGCCCCGAGATCAGATTGCCCACCGACATGGCCTACACCACCCCTGCGATCGCCGGCAGTGCGGCACTCGTCTGCGGTCCCACGATGGTTCCCCCTCCATACTGTCGAATGCACTCCCAATCCAACCCCTTCACAGGAACCCCCAACCCCTTTTCCAACTGCTGTTGCAAACCAGGCCCCATCGCTTCATCGGCAATAAGGACCGTCTGGCTGATGGCCAAATCCGGCGTCTGCTGCTGGCACGCATAAATAGAGTCTGCGCACTCCTGGACGATACGATCGAGGCCCGCCTGTTCAGAACCCGGCGCCCATGAACCTCCCGAACCGATCCCGCCCTGCAGTTTCGAGCGGAGAAACACCAGTGTGCCCTGGTGAAATATAAAGGCCGTCACCCCGCCGTCCGTCGCATTCACCCACAAAAAATCAGCCGTCAGTCGGCCTGTGCGCCACGATCCCTGCGCCCATAAATTGAACAGGCGCAAGCTCGAGACATCCACTTCCTGAGGGATCAATCCCGCCGCTTCACAGACGGCTTCATACTGGGCCAGCACGGCTTCCTGCACCACGACGGCCAGCACCGTGCAGGGGCCGTCACCGGATCCCCCCGGATCGGATAACACATGGGAGAATACCTTGGCGCCGCTGAGCGACAGCAACTGTTCCTGCCCTAACCGCCAACGCACCAATGCCTCGCGTTCTTCGGAACTCCACGGAAGATCCTGGAGACGCAGCACTGCCAAGCGTACGGCGAGGTCGGGGAGAATCACGGTGGCCGCCCGTGGCACCCCTGCAGCGGAGGGTCGATCGGCGGCCTGGGAGGTGGCGGAACCGGCAATCGCACGGATATGAGATTCCAGCTCATGCGGCAAGACTATGTTCGGCTCTAACGGCGACAATCGCATGACCCCTTCGGGAAGGGCCGACACCACGCACTGGTAGCGCGGCCGCCCACGCCAGTTCCGATGCACCTCCGCCCAGGCCAAATCGTGCGCGCCGATTTTCAGACAGTACTGCGGACGGCTGGTGATCCAATCCCACATCGGCTATCGCTCTTCACTAAAGGTCACGCGGTTGATCTCGCGAAGCGTGGTCTCTCCCGCCAGCACTTTCTTCACCGCGGACTGCCGCAAGGTGATCATGCCGTCCGTCACCGCGCGGTAGCGAATTTCGGACAGCGCGCGATCGGCCAGAATCATTTCCTTGATTTCGTCCGTCAGATCCAGGAATTCGGTGATGCACTTCCTGCCGCGGTAGCCCGTATCATGGCATTCGGAGCAGCCTTTCGCCTCATAGAACGGCGCGCTTTTATATTGGTCGTAGTCGAGGCCGGATTCCTCGGCCAGTGCCGGATCGAGTACCACCTGATGCCGGCAATTGGGGCAAATGATCCGAATCAACCGTTGCGCCAAGACGCAGGTCAACGCCGCCAGAAAGTTGTAGGAATCGATTCCCATCGATGCGAACCGCCCGATCACGTCGAACACGTTGTTGGCATGCACGGTCGTCAACACCAAATGGCCGGTCAAGGCCGATTGAATGGCAATCTGCGCCGTTTCGGCATCCCGAATTTCACCGACCATGATCTTGTCCGGATCGTGCCGCAGAATGGACCGCAACCCCCGGGCAAACGTGAGACCTTTCTTCTCATTCACTGGAATCTGTACCACCCCCGGCAGCTGGTATTCGACTGGGTCTTCAATGGTGATCAACTTGTCTTCCTGAATGTTCATTTCACTGATGGCCGCATAGAGCGTGGTGGTCTTTCCGCTGCCGGTCGGACCGGTGACAAGGACCATTCCGTAGGGTCTCGTAATGGCGCGCCGAAACCGCTTGAGGTCTTCGGGATTGAATCCCAGGCGGTCCAGCCGCAGGGTGGACACCCCGGTGGTAATCGCCTCCCGGTCCAGAATTCTGATGACGACGGATTCGCCGAATACGCTCGGCAAAATCGAGACACGAAAATCGACCGTCTTACGATCGAGCCGCATACGGAAACTTCCATCCTGCGGCACCCGGCGTTCGGCGATGTCGAGGTCGGACATGACCTTCAGGCGGGACACGAGGGGCGGATGCAGCTTCACATCGAGCGGATCCATGGCCGACACCAAAATGCCGTCCACGCGAAACTTAACCGTGGTGGCACGATCCGTCGCCTCAATGTGAATGTCACTGGCCCGGCGTTGCATGGCACTTAACAGAATCGTGTCGAGCAGCTTGACCACAGGATTCTGGTCTTCGCCGAAATGATCGACGGTCAAGACTTCCTCGCCCCGCTCATCCTCCTTCACGAGGACCGACCGGTACTCTGCCTCCAATTCGCGCAGGGCCTGACTCGACCCTTCGCTACGCTCTAGGGCAGCTTGAATGGCCGATCGGGAACTGACAACGTAGTGCAGGGTGCGATTCAGGAGGATTTCCAGTTCATCCAATGCCAGGAGGTTCTGGGGATCGGAAATCGCAATGGTCAAGGCGCCGGCCTCGTCCTTCATCGGCACGAAGGGGTGGCGTCGCATCAGCTTCACCGAGATGGTGTGATAAAACTCCGAGTCGACACGGAAGGCGGTGAGCGGGTCGTAAGGGAGTCCGTACTGCGACGCTAACGCCTGGGCCAATTGGGCTTCTGAAATCGTGCCTTCTTCGACAAGCGTCTGTCCCAAGGCGGTGGTACTACCTCCCAGGCGAGCCACGACCTGATCGACAGTCCGCTTCGGCAAGATCCCCTCGCGCACCATCACATCGGCAAGCGACGGGCGAGTGAGATGACGTTGCATGAGCATCCTGAGTCCCTCCGAACCTGGCGCGGGTCGCGGCACCCTGTGGGGCTTGCCCGCCGTAGCGCCGTTGGATTATTGAACCGTCCCAGCCATTTGAAAAATCGGCAAATACATGATGATGACGATGCCACCGACGAGGAGCCCCATGACCAACAACAGGACCGGTTCGATCCAGGTGGTCAACTGGCTCAACCGCACATCGAGATCACCTTCGTAAAACTCGGCCACATCTCGGAGCATGGGTTCTAATGATCCCGTCTCTTCCCCGACCGATAACATTTCAATCGCGAGTTTCGGCAGGATTTGAGGTCGCTCAATCGCCGCGGCCAGGGTACTTCCTTCCCGAATTTCATTCACGGCCGAGACCAATCCGCGCGATACGAATCGGTTGGACACAGCGCCGCGGGCGATTTCGAGCGCTTCAACCAGCGGCGTGCCTCCGGCCAGCACCGTGGCCAGCGTGCGCGTCAACTGGATGGTGTGGTGTTGCACGAGGATCACCCCAAGAAGCGGCAATCGCAGCAACTGTCGGTCCACCGACAATCGTCCGGCGGACGTTTGATACCATGTCCGTCCCATAATGGTCGCCGCAGCGATCACGATCGCCACGGGAATAAGTTGCGACTCCCCGATGTGGATCGCCGCGATGAGCACACGGGTCGGGGTCGGCAAATTGGCCGACGATTCTCCATACACCGAGACGAATGTCGGCATCACATAGCTCAAGAGGAATCCAACCACTGCGATGCCGACGACCACCAGGAAGGCCGGATAGGCCAGCGCCTTGGTCACCTTCTGGCGCAGAGCGATCATTAGCTTGAGATAGGCAATATACCGTTGTAACACCTCCGACAGATTTCCCGACTGCTCGCCGGCACGAATCGTGGCAAGATACAGATCCGAAAAATAGGTGGAATGTTTGGCCAGGGCTTCGGAAGCCGAAGCCCCTCCACGAATGTCCTGCCGAATGGCTTTGAGCGCTTCTCGAAAGGGAGCCCGTTGGGTGCGGTCGATGAGAAGATCCCACACTCGTAGGACCGGTAACCCGGCCTTGATCAATGCCAGCAGCTCTTGGTTGAAGACGAGGAAATCTTGAAGGGGAAGTTTGCCCCAACGCCCCGCGGTAAGTCCCGGCACGCCAAAGCCTGCTCCCCGCTTGGTAAGGCGAAACACCAAGAGGCCGTCGGATTCAAGCTTGGCGCGCACCAAGTGCTCGTCCTCACCTTCGATGTGCCCCTCGAAGGTGGTTCCATCCGCGCGAGCCGCTCTGTATGCGAACACAGCCATGGGATCATTCGGATCGACACATCACAAGGGAGCCCGCCGGCCCTTATCGGACGGGGACGTCGATAAACGTCGACGAGCCCGTCCGGGATAACCGAGGCTCCGGCAACCGGAGCGTCCGACCAGCCACGATGAGATTGTTCGGCAAACCGTTGAGCGATCGAAGAGTTTCGAGGGCTACCTTATGGCGGCGCGAAAGCCGCCATAACGTGTCCCCGTCCTGGATGACAATGGTTCGAACCGGGACCACAGCGGCTACCTCTGGCGTAGGAGATGGCGCCGGCTTCGATTCCTCTGAAACCGGTCCGGCATCAGCCGCAACGGGCACGGATTGCGAAGCAGATTCCTCCTCCTTGGGAAGCGGCCACACGACCGCCTTTTCCCGCAGACCCGCCGAAGCCGGCACGACACCGTCCGGACCAGATTGGGTTGTCTTGCCCTGATAGGGCACCATCAACGCCGATTGCCGGAGCCGGCTGTGCAGCGGGCGGACCGTCTGAGCGAGCCGCTCCCGTTCGATGCGGGCCGAGGCCAACTCCTCTCGCTGCAACTCGATGATCTGCCGAGCATCCCCCAAACGTCGCTCCGTCTCGCGCAACATGCCTTCAAGTTGCGCCCGTGCTACTTGAGCATCGGCCAGGTCCTTCCGCTGCTGATCGAGCTCAGCCCGTAATTCGGCTGCCGTGCGTTGCGCTTCGCGTACCGCCATCTTGAGGGAATCCGCCGCCACCTGCACATCAGCGTGGGCGGATTCCGCGATCGGTTCCAAAGGCGCGCACCCTGCCCAGAGCGGGACGATCAGCACACTCGCCATCCAACACCCGATTCTCACACCGACAGCCATCCGACGCTCCCGAATATTTCGTTGGATCACGGTGTTCATAGCCTTACCATTGGTTATAGGGCACTCCGTTGGTGCCGACAAGCTCGGACCCGGAAAACACATCGACCATGCCGCCTTCCGCCTGATCGACCATCTCCTGCCACGTCGAAGTCGCCCCAGTAATCGGATCGGCGGGAACCCGTCGAAGATACCCGGCTGATACCAGGGCCTGAATGGTCTCAGGATACTTCCCTTTGTCGGCCCGATGCTGGTCGATGACATCGCGCAGGGAAAACAGGTCCTGGCGCAGAGCCCCTTCCTTCGCCTTGACGATAGCGGCGTGATAGGAAGGCACCGCCAAGGTCGCGAGAATTCCGACGATCGTCACGACAATCATCAATTCGATAATCGTAAATCCCTGCGATGACGAGACCGGCCATACGTCTCTACCACTCTCGGTATTTGGTCCCATCCAGCGCGAGCTCTTGACTGTGAGTCGTGACATCGTACACGTCTTCTCCACACCAATCTTTAACGCTGGCGGGATCTCGATAACAGCGCAAGCGCCAGTCGGCGGCTCCGGTCATGGGATCCGGAGGAATCGATCGGAGGTACCGCTTGACCGTCGTTCCGCGCACGTTGGCTTGCTCGCCCGTCAGCTTCACTCCCAGCAACACGTCCAGTGACTTCGGATAGCCAAAAGGTCCGGTCACATCCTTACAGCTTAACCGATTCTTGACGCAGGCGGGTCCGGTCAAGGTGTCGCCGTCACGCGACCATTCGAGACGAAACGTATCGATGGCCGCTCGGATCACCCGCAGATTCTGCCGCAGCTCGATTTCCTTGGTCCGTTTGGATGACACCTTGGTGAACGGCAGCGCAACCGAGGCTAAGATGGTGAGAATGGTCAGGGTAACGAGCAATTCGAGCAACGTGACGCCGGACTGTTTCACCGCACTCTCACCACTCCTTTGGCTTCGCCCGTGCCCTCCGGTCCCTCGACGCCTCCGTGCTTCGCCACCTGCAGATGCAAAGGCGACACGCCAGGAGCCTTCGCGAGAAACGTCAGCCGTAACAGACGACCGTCGTCCTTGGTCGCACTCGTAGACCGATGGAGGCGCAACTCGACGACTCCATCGGTTGAATGCGGTGCAACTGTTACCGCGGCTTTGCCGGCTTCGGTCCCCAACACCTCGCCTAGGGCGGCATCCCGAAACTCGATGATCTGCGGGTCAAATTCCAAGGTGAAGGTCTCGGTATCCAGTCCCTGCACCTGCTTCGCCAGGACATCCACCTGAAATTCTTTTCCCACCTGAACGACCGCGTCCGCAGGCTGAATGGACAACTGCAGTCCGGTCGGAACCACTTCCAATACCGAGGCTTCTCCCTTGGCCTTCTTCGAGGAACTTTTTTGATAGACCGTGGCCGAATCACTGGAGGTCGAAGCGCGAGCCGATACTTTCTTCGGCTGCATCGCAAACAACGGCGACGTGGAATAGACGGACTCGGTCCCCGACCAGAATGCCTGTCCCTGCGGTCCAGGTAGGCGCACCGAGTTTACGATATGCGGCGTGAGCGTGAGGATCACTTCCGTCGTGACCCGCTGGGTCTTGAACGAACTCAAGAGGTTACCGAGGAAGGGAATGTCGCCGATCCAAGGAATCGTGACTTTGGTTCGACGGTCTTCTTCCTGCAAGAGGCCTCCCAGCACGATGGTTTCCCCGTCACGCACGTTTAACATCGTCTCGGCCGACCGGTTGCCGAACTTGAACTGGGTGATCGGTGGAGAGGCTTGCAACAACACGACATCTCCCAGGCGAATGACCTCGATCTTCATCTTTAGGGAGAGCTCGCTTCCCAAATGAATGTTGGGTTCGACCGTCAACTTCACACCGGTGTCGCGAAACTCGATGGAGGTCACCGTGGAGGTCGTGGGAACAGCACCGGTTGCGGCCTGTCCTGGTAACACGTTGGTCGTCGATAACAGGATCGGTTGCTTGTCGCCGATATTGACCTCGGCCTTTTTGTTATTGAGCACCCGCACCTTCGGCGCCGCCAGAGTCTTGGCGTCTGTGATTTGCTTGAAGAAATCCAGCTGCACATTCGTCGGGAGCTTGAACAGGTAACTGTCTTGTCCCAAGCTGGCAAGTTGCCGATAGGTAAACTGCTGCGCGATATCCCCGGTAATCAACCCCGTAAACCCGGGCGGGACCAGCGCCGCAGCAACCTGCTTCGGATAAGATAGCCCATACGTCTGATCAACGGTCCGGTTAACCTCCAATACCTCCACATCGAACAGGACCTCGGAATCTTCGCGGTCATTGGCCTGAATGATTTTTTCCGCTAATTCCACTTTCTCAGGCTGATCACGAATGACAATGGTATTGAGCGGCTCATTCCCATGGATGTGCTTCACGTCCAACATGGTCTTCAACAGCGCGACCATGTCTTTGGCCTTGGCTGTGGACAAGTAGAACGTCCGGATGATCAGGTCTTGATACTGTTCCTGCTTCTGCTTCGTGCTTGGACTGATGATAAACAGGGACGGCCCGGCCTTTTGCGCAAAGAGACTATTGCTGTTCAACAGCAACGTCAGAGCTTCGTCGAATGGTTTGTCTTCCAATGAGACTGTCACCGGATCATTTCGCACATCCTTATCGAACACAAAATTGACGCGCGCGGCCTTGCCCAACGCTTCCAGTACTTCCTTCAATCCGGCGTTACGGAACTGCAACGTCACAGGTTGTTTCTGCCGGTCGTCCCGGCCCAAGGCATGTTGTTCTTCCGAGAGCCGTGCCACACCTTCCAGTGCTTCCTTATACGAGGGATCCAGTTCCACGGCCCGCAGATACAGCTCCATGGCCTCACTCGCTCGGCCTAGCTGCACCAGACGTTCTGCCTCCCGATAGCGATCGCGAGCCTCTTTCAACCGCAACGCCTCAGTCAGGCCAGATTCGTGATCCTTGCTCGTCGGCTCGATCGTCAAGGCACGTTTGAATTCTTCGGCAGCCTGATCCAGCTGGCGATCCTTCAGGAGCTGCCGCCCACGCTCTTCATGCATGGCGGCTGCCCGCTCCCTGGCAATCGCATACTTGTTTTGAAGCGACGGTTCAAAGGGATCTTCCTTGAGAGCCTGCCGATAGGCGACGGTGGCTTCTTCCCAGTTTCCAGCTGCGAGATGTTGATCCCCTCGCTTGATGTCAGGAGACGTGAAAGTTCCACAGGCCGTCATGACAAGACAGCAAACTAGGCCGACGGCCATAAGGAATGGCCGACGGAGCGGATAACATGTAACTTCGATGTGTGTCATACGGAGGGATGAACGCATAGATCGGATCAACAAGGTGACAACCTCTTTGGTATATCAAACTGAACCAAACGGGACAATCAGTTTCTCGCTTTCCACGGCACGGGTCATGCCCCTCGTCTCGAACAGCGTTCCGTACCTACGAGGCGAGGGCTTGACCGCTCAGAGCATCACCGAGGAAATAAGCGACAGAGGAACGGTACAATAGCTGCAACCACGGCACGAGGAGACCGATTCAGACAATCTTGGGGAGAAGAGTCGGAGGAGAGACGCGGATATTCTCTCTGATCACACCAACGACAACTTACAACCGCCAATACTTCACCGAACCCGGCAGCGCGTCCGGGTTCAACACACTCTTCACGTCGACGACGACATTGTTGCGTTGCTTGCGCAGAGGTTTGAGCAACTCGGGCAGACCCATCTGCAAGTATTCCCGATGCGCGACGGCCAACACGATCCCATCTAGTTGCTTCAGTTGATCCCAGGAAGACAGCCGCAAACCATATTCACCGACCGCTTCTTCCGGTTCCGCGAGAGGATCGTGGA
>JAHFEW010000113.1 GCA_023248215.1 Nitrospira sp. | reverse complement strand
TTTGGTGGCCGCCAACGACCGGTTGACGATGCAATTGGCCGAACGGGGGCAGGCCGAGGCGGCGCTGCGAGCGGGCGAAGAGCGATACCGCGAGCTGGTCGAGCATGTCGGTGACATTATCTATCGCACCGATGCTGCCGGGAAGTTTACCTACTGCAACCCCACCTCGCTTCGTGTCCTAGGATATCCCCCGGAAGAGCTGCTCGGGCGGCATTATCTGGAGATTGTGCAGCCGCGATCTCGTCAACAAGCCCAGCGGTTCTATGGCCGGCAATTTGTGCGGAAGCGTCCCCGCTCCGTTTACGAGCTGCCGGTTGTGACCAAAGACGGCCGCGAGGTGTGGTTGGGACAACATACGCAGTTGTTGCTGGAGGGAGACGCGATCAGTGGGTTTCAGGTCGTGGCCCGCGATATTACCGAGCGGAAGCGGGTGGAGCAGGCCTTGCGTGAAAGCGAAGAGCGATTTTCAAAGGCCTTTCATAGCAGTCCTGCCGGCATGGCCATCAGTCGGCTTGAAGATGGGCGGGTCCTCGACGTCAATGAGGCTTTTGTGCGGGTGTCGGGATTCTCCCGAGACGAACTCATCGGTAGGTCCTCGCTCGACATTGGCATCTGGATCAATTCCGACGATCGACGACAGCTGGCCGACAGGCTGCGGCGGGACGGTTTTCTCCGTAATCTGGAGAAAGAATTTCGCACGAAGTGCGGCGAAGTGCGGCATGGGTTGTTTAATGTCGAGCCGGTCTCTATCGGGCAGGAGAATTGTCTCCTCACACTGGTGTTGGATATCGCCAGGCGCACAGAGGCGGAGGCGGCTTTGCGTCACAGCCAATCTGTACTCCAAGCCCACCAGGATGCGCTGATGCGGCTGACCAAAAGCAAACATATCGGCTCCGGCGACTGGCAGGCGGCGCTCGAAGAACTGATGCAGGCCTCAGCGATGGTCTTGGGTGCCGATCGGTCCAGTGTGTGGCTCCTGGACCGGAGCGGGGCGGCATTGGAATGTGTGGAGTTGTATGAGCAGGCTCAGGCGAAGCATTCCAGCGGTCAGCGGCTGAATGTGGGACAGTACCCTCGCTATTTTGCCGAGCTCCTTCAGGAGCAGGTGGTCGACGCGCACGATGTCGCTGGCGATCCTCGCACTCGCGAATTGATGCAGCCGTATCTGCAGGCGCTGAACATCGCGTCCCTGTTGGATGTGCCGATCTTTTTCGGCGGCCAACTGGCCGGAGTGGTCTGCCATGAACGAGTGGGAGAGGTCAGGGCGTGGAGCGCGGAGGAAACACAGTTTGCCACGTCGATCGGGAACCTGGTGACCTTGGCCTATGAAGTGAAGCAGCGGCAAGAGGCGGAGAACGCCTTGCTAAGGGCCAAGGAGGCCGCAGAGTCCGCCAATCGAGCCAAGAGTGATTTCTTGGCCACCATGAGCCACGAAATCCGGACCCCGATGAACGCGATCGTCGGGATGGCGGACTTGCTGTCGGAAACTCCGCTCAACGAGGACCAGCGGGAGTATGTCCAGATTTTTCGCGATGCCGGGAGCAACTTGCTGAGCTTGATCAACGACGTGCTCGACCTGTCGAAAATTGAAGCCGGACATTTGGAGTTGGATGTGGCCGACTTCGATCTCAACGACCTTGTGCAGCGGGCGGCCGAACTTGTCGCGGTCCGCGCCGGCGAGAAAAACTTGGAGTTGGCCTACCAGATTCAGCCGGACGTGCCGACCTCGCTCGTGGGGGATCCGAATCGGCTCCGGCAGGTTCTCCTCAATTTGCTGGGCAATGCCATCAAGTTCACCGATCAGGGCGAGGTCGTGCTGCGTGTGGAACGAGACCCGCTGACGGATGGACCCGGGAACATTCTGTTCACCATCCGGGATACCGGCATCGGGATTCCCCAAGAGAAATTGAGCGCCATCTTTGAACGTTTTACCCAGGTGGATTCTTCGATGACTCGGCCATACAGCGGCACCGGTCTCGGGCTGACGATTTCCCGGCGGCTGGTCGAGCGGATGGGCGGCAAGATCTGGGTCGAAAGTGAGGTGGGGAGGGGCAGCCTATTCAGCTTCACCGCGAAGTTCGCGATGCACGTCCAGCCCGTGTCATTCGCCCCTCCTGCGCAGTGGGAAGAGTTGGCCGGGTTGCGGACCTTGATCGTGGACGATAATGCAACCAATCGCCTGATCGTGCGGGAAACATTGACGGGCTGGGGCATTCCCGCGGTGGAGGTTCCGGGTGGTGAGGAAGCGCTGGCTGAGCTGCATCGCGCGCTGAAGTCGGGTGTGCCCTATCGTCTGGTGATCTTGGACGTCCGCATGCCGAAACTGAGCGGATGGCAGGTCGCCGAGACGATCTCGCGCACGCTGGGCCTGGCAGGGTTGTCTATCATCATGCTGACCTCGGAACGGCGTGCAGGCGACCAGGCCAAGGCTCGCGATTGCGGGGTGGTGCGATATCTCACGAAACCCTTTCGCCGGTCGGATCTGTTCAACGGCCTGATGACTGTGATCGGGAAGAGTCTTCAGTCCGGCGCGAATGAGGCGCCGGTCCAGACGAACGAACCATCGAAAGGATCGCGCGGTCTCAAGATTTTGCTGGCCGAAGATTTTGTCGACAACCGCCGCATGATCGAGTTCTATTTTAAGACGACGCCCCATCAAGTAGAGACGGCCGCGAACGGCCAGCTGGCCGTCGCGATGTTTACGCAGGGATCGTATGATGTGGTGTTGATGGATCTTCAAATGCCGGTGATGGACGGCTATTCCGCGACGAGGGCGATTCGGGAATGGGAGGGGGCACGGGGACGGAGGCCGGTGCCGATTCTGGCGCTGACTGCCGGTGCCTTGCAGGGCGAAGTGCAGCGAAGCCTTGCGGCGGGTTGCACGGCGCATCTGACGAAACCGATCCGCAAGGCCCGGTTGTTAGAAGCCATTCAACTCTATCTTCAGACATCGACTCCAGGGGACCGGCCGGTGCCCGAGTCCTCTGCCGAGACAGTGGTGCTACAGATCAGCGGAGAGTTCGAAACCCTCATGCCGGATTTCTTGGCCCATCGGCGGCAGGATGTCGTGCAGATGAGGGACGCATTGACTCGGGAGGAGTTTGAACTGATCCGGCAGATCGGCCATGGCATCAAGGGGGCAGGCGGAACCTATGGACTTGATGCCATCAGTGCGTACGGGCAAGTGCTGGAAGAGGCGGCCGTTCAGAAGAAGGGGAACGACGTGCACGAAACGATCGAGGCGCTGAGCCGGTTTCTGGAGCACCTTCAATTGGTCTATGTCTAAAGGACGAGCCACTCATGCGTGTTTTGCTCGTTGAAGATCACATCGATGTCCGGCACCTGTTCGAGCACGTCCTTCAGGCGCGGGGCCATGAGGTCACGGCCTGTGCGAACGGAGAGTCGGCATGGGAGGCCTATACCCAGAGGCCCTACGAACTCCTACTGCTCGATTGGGAATTGCGCGGGCTTCACCGATTCACTTCTCGGCAGTCAATTGTTCGGCCATAAGAAGGGGGCGTTTACAGGCGCCATCGACAATCACCAAGGCCTGTTCGAGGCGGCGCAGGGGGGCACCATTTTCCTGGATGAGATCGGCGACATTTCCTCCGCAGTCCAGACGAGCCTCTTGCGTGTCTTGCAGGAACGGGAGGTGACGAGGCTGGGAGAGTCCAAGCCTCGCAAGGTCGATGTGCGGGTGGTGGTCGCCATGCATCATAACCTCGCGGAGGACGTGGAGAAGGGTACGTTTCGGAAAGATTTGTTGTATCGCATCAAGGTCGCGCGCCTGCATCTCTCTCCTCTGCGTGAACGGCAAGCCGATATTCCATTGTTGGTGCATGCCTTCCTTGGACAATTTCGCTCCGTGATGGAAAAGCCGGTTCTCCATGTGAGTTCGGATGCCTTGCAGGTCCTTGGCGAGTATGCGTGGCCCGGTAACGTGCGAGAACTCAAGAGTGCCGTGGAATCGGCCATGATTCATTGCAAAGGCGCCGTCATGCAGGTGGAAGACCTCCCGCCGGAGATTCGCCATTCGGAGTCGAAGGCGACCTCTGTTCCGCTGAAACGCCAGGCTGAGCGGACCCGTATGGTGGGCGCGCTCCAGCAGGCGGGCGGCAATCGTTCGGAGGCGGCGCGGTTGTTGGGCATGAGCCGTCGGACCTTCTACCCCCGCCTTGCGGAATACGGCGTCTCCGCGATGAGTGATCCGACTGGCACTCAACCACCATGAGGCTGCTTGAGCAGGCAAGTGCACCTGCCTTCACCTTTCCATCCGACTCTCCTCCCATCCCATGCAGCATGGCCATCCGTGAGCGAAGACCCGTCACCTACGCTACCCGCAAACAAATCTGTGCGCGATGCAACGTTCCCATGCCGGGATCCCACGCGACCGTCAATCAGTGCGATTCGTTTTTTGCGACTGTGTCACTCGTGACACAATGTCATGATGGCACAGGTGTGGCACATCGCGCTGTGCCAGGAGTTTGACGCTCAGATCGATAGTCTCACGAAGTCGCTCCCGTAAGTCCGTAGTATTGCAATAAGCGTCTTTCATTATGACCCTTGGCACGATCCTTGATGTGAAACGTGAATAGTTATGTGAATATTGATAGCGCGGTTGTCAGTGGGGATATGTGGCCGACAGCGAGAAAACGGATTGCATGAACGTCACAGAATTCTTTCAGTCGAACAACAGGGATCGCAAGATCCAATCATTAATCGTCGGCCCTTTAGCAGGCTGCGGAAAAACTCAATTTTTGCGCAATACACCGCGATCAGCTCACGTGGCGTGTTGGTGTCAGAATCGCCCGCAGGATGCGCAAAAAGGCCGTCCAGCAAGGCCGCAGCGAGCGAAGTGGCGAATCGTACTCTTGCCGTACGGTGAGCCGCTGAGCGATGCGAGAACGCCGCTGGCGGACTTTTTCCGCATCCTGTTAGATCGGTTGGTCGTGAGAGAGCAAGTGGATGGGTGTGGAGTGGACTTGCCGAGATTATCACAGGGTACATGGCTGGGGCGGTCTCGTGCGATCGCTGCGGTGCTGCCGTCGCTTCAAGATCTGTGGAAGATCTCCTCAGTGCTCGACCCTGAAACCCTGATCGGTGAATGTGCATGATCATGAAACAAGGAGAGGCAATTATGTGGAATGAGAAGTTGGATCTGGTGCGTTTCGGCCGTGAGGGGAGCGTGGAGGCACCGTTTCTGGGGATCGGGCAGGCGCCAGCCGGAACGCCGGCGGCCAAACGTCGCCCCGAAGACTTGACCCGCCGTGAACATGAGATTTTACAGTTGGTCTGGGCGGGGCTGACGAACCGCACGATTGCGGAGCAGCTGCATATCAGCATCAAGACCGCGGAGGCTCATCGCGCAAACATGATGAAGAAACTTCGCGTCTCCAACATTGCACAACTGTTGAAGACGGCGCTGGAAGAGGGGCTGCTCGCTACCCATGCGGGCTAATGGGATTCGCGGCGACCTGCGCCTTCGGGAGAAGTCCCACTCCCTGTAGGGCGGCAGCTCCCCGCGAATCCACCCCTCTCAAGGTGCAAATGAGGCTCGCGCCGGCGACAGTGTTTGCAGTAAAATGCCGCACCATCGCAGGAGCTAGCCGTGGTTGAACAACGAATTGAAGAAATTACGCGCGCGAACTTGGCCTTCTATGCCGCCTTTGAAAGTCTGGACATGCTCCAGATGGACAAGGTGTGGGCTCACCTTGAGTACGTCACCTGTATCCATCCAGGTTGGAGTCTCCGCAGCGATTGGCCGGCCGTACGCGACTCCTGGGTGTTGATCTTTAACAACACCTTCTCCATGAAATTTGAACTCACCGACGTCCAGGTCCAGGTCGCAGGCGATCTGGGCTGGGTCATCTGCACCGAACACCTCACCAGCCGTCAGGACGACCAACCGGTTGATACCCGCGTTCTTGCCACCAATCTGTTCGAGCGCATCGGCGACGAGTGGTTGATGATTCATCACCATGGAAGCCCGGTGATGGGGTAGGGGAGAGACAGGACGATTTGCCTCCCCTCGGTGCTCACCAATCTGCGCCTTCAAAAAGCATCTCGATCCACACGCCTACAGGAGAAGCAGGAAAAGCAGGAGACCTGTCCTACCGGTAGGAACAGGGAAGTTCGACCCCGGTCGGCGCGCGCAGAGAAAAAGCCTACGTAGCTACTTGTCCAAACCTGACACGTAGAAATGAGGCACGCACACACCGCCCGCGCGAGTTCAACGCTCCAGCCTGCTATGGTCAGTGCCTGCCGGATCTCGAGCCTTCGGGGCAGGGCGCGCGAGACGGACGCGTCCAGGGAAGACAGCCATCCCCCGCCGCGTAATCATTTTTTGTGTCCAGTAATGCTGGACATATGATAATCTATCCGAAAGCTTTCCAGTAAAAGCGTCAAGCTGGATGGCCTGCCTGCTCGGGAGTCGTCGGTCGAAAACAGGATGTGACGCCGAAGGTTGCTGAATCGTGAGGTGTGCTCCCTGCGCAACGTACCCGACGACGTGGATGAAAATGCTCCATGGTTGAGCTGGGCGGTATCCCGCCGGTGGCTCGGGGACGCTCGGCACACCTTCCACTCACCACCCATAAAAAAGCGAGTAGACTTGAGGCCATGAGCGTTCGATTTATGCTCGTTCAGGTTACCGAAATGCCAATGCTGGGGGCACTCATCAGGTTGTATAGGGGCGTCAAGGATCTGATGAATCAGATCCATGACGACTGGATTACCAATTGTCGAGATTGGACCATGCCTGGCTTTCGAGCCATTGCCGTGCATCGCGTGGGTACCTGGCTCTCGAACAGACGCGGCAGCCTCCTCAAGTCGGGACTGCTTGTGCTGTACCGGGTCATGTATCGGTACGTGCGGAATCATTATGGTATTGAAATTCCGCTGACCACCACAATTGGGCGTCGGTTGTTGCTTGTCCACCAAAGCGGCATCGTATTCCATTGGAAAGCGGAGATAGGGGACGACTGTCTGATCCGCCATAATGCCACGATAGGAGCGGACTATGGGGGAGGAAAGACCTTACATAAGGGGCCAAGGCTTGGACATCGAGTAGAAGTGGGCCCCGGCGCAGTGATCTTTGCCGGAGTCAAGATTGGCGATGGTGCGGTCATTGGCCCGAATACCGTGGTTATGGCCGATGTCCCAGCTGGGACCAGAGTCTTTGCTGAGGCGCCCCGCCTCATACGCTTGCCGAACGCGCAACGTGAAGGTTACGGGAATAAGGAAGTGCAGTAGAAAAAGGGTTTGAGATGACGCCAATTCCTATCTGCCGGCTAGGGATGTTCCTAGTAATTTCAGTCCCGTCCCTGGATCAAACTGCGTCGCGGGTAGGAACAATATGTCACTCCTCATGAAAATAAACTCGCCACAAGATGCTGCCGGGCAGGATAAGCCTGAGGCCCGCGGCGACGCCTTCCGCAAAGCGGGAATGTTTGAACAGGCAATCCAGGGCTATCTGGAGGCAGGGGGGCATCCACCGTCGGCCGCGCTTTGCCTTAAGCTTGCGCGAAGCTACGAACAGATTGGGAGCTACTCAGAGGCCTGTCAGTGGGCCCTTTCCGTCGTTGATTCCGGCGACGATTTTACAGCGTGGCAAACCGGCTGGGCGTTGTTCCAACGCTGTGCGTTGAAGGCCGAGAGGCCAACTGTCCGGTCGGTCAAAGTCGCGCTCCTGGGCAGCTATACCACAACGCAACTGGGCGCGATGCTATGTCTTGCGGCGAGTCGACTAGGTATCACGGTCGACCTCTATGAAAGCCATTATGGGCAATATCAGCAGGATATCATCGACCCCAAGAGCGGGCTGTACGCCTTTGGCCCGGACACCGCCGTCGTGGCGGTTCATGAAGGAGCTCTCCGGCTCCCTGAGTACAGTCCGAGCCCGGAGGAGGAGGTCCAAAAGGAAGTCAGCCGTTGGACTGCGCTCTGGCGACTCGTTGCGGAACGCTCCCGCGCACGCATCGTACAGCATAACTTTGCACTGCCCTGTGAGGTGCCGACCGGCCACCTCGCAACACGCCTTCCCGGGTCTCGATACATGATGACACAAGCCGTCAATGCTCGGCTTGGTGAAGCGGCTGAGAATGCGGTGTCACTGGTTGATTGCGAACGTCTTTCCGCGTTCATCGGGAAGCAGCGATGGTGCGACCCACGATATTGGAACCTTTCAAAGCAAGCCGTGGCGCTTGAAGCATTGCCCTTGCTCGCAAGACACACCGCGGCGGTCATGGGTGCGGATCTTGGTTTGAGCCGGAAATGTCTGGTGCTGGATCTGGATAATACGTTGTGGGGCGGCGTCATCGCGGAAGACGGCTTGGCTGGGATCAAATTAGGCAACGGGGTCGACGGTGAGGCCTTCGTGGCCTTTCAGGAATATCTCCTTAAACTCAAGAACAAAGGCGTGATCTTGGCGGTCTGCTCGAAGAATAATTATGCTGATGCCATCCAGCCTTTTGAAAAGCATTCGGAGATGCGACTGAAATTGGGAGATATTGCGCTGTTCATTGCCAACTGGGAATCGAAACCCGATAACATTCGGAGGATAGCCAAGACGCTGCATATTGGCTTGGATTCGTTGGTGTTTGTCGATGATAATCCTGTAGAGCGCGAGATCGTGCGCAAGTTCCTTCCTGAGGTGGATGTGATACCTCTGCCTGAGGATCCGTCCTATTACCTCCGAACTCTGTCGCAGTATCTCTTGCTGGAGACAAGCTCATTTACTCCCGAAGATAGCCAGCGAACCGACCAGTATCGAGCCCGGGCGCAGATCCTGGAGGTTGAGACGGCTGCCGGATCCATTGAGTACTTTTATCGCAGTCTGCAGATGCAGGCCATCGTGGCGCCTTTTGAGGAATCGCAGTTGCCGAGGATCGCACAGCTCATCGGGAAAACGAACCAATTCAATCTCACCACCCGCCGTCACGGAATGGCGCAACTTGAGGTATTTGTACAGGATGCGAGCTATGTGCATTTGGCGTTACGGTTGCGGGATCGCTACGCTGATCATGGGCTGGTGAGTGTGATTATCGCGCGGCATCAAGGTGACCTGCTGGATATCGATACGTGGCTCATGAGCTGCCGAGTCATCGGTCGGACCGTCGAAGCGACGATGCTGGAGCACCTCTGTCGGCGGGCCGCACAGCTCGGTTGCACCTTCCTTCAGGGGACCTATATTCCTTCGGAAAAAAATGCGATGGCGGCAGATGCTTACGCCAAATATGGGTTTGAGCGAGTCCGTCACCATGAAGGACATGAAATCTGGACCTATGATCTGCTTGCCCAAGGCATGATTGCCAATCAGTTTGTGAAGACGGTCGAATCCTGGGAACCAGCTGATGGAGCTGCCTGAACCGCCGGTTGGCGTTCCATCCTCCCTGGAGCGCACGACCACGGTGTGTTTCACGACACAGGACCTGGCGCTGTTCAGCGCAGCCAGCCACGATAGGAACCCACTGCATATTTCTGAGCAGTATGCGCGGGCTACGCCCTACGGCGAGCCCGTCGTGTTCGGGATGCTTGGTGCGCTGGCTGCCCTCGGACATCTACCGGAATGCGATGACAGGGTCTTACAGGGTGTCTCGCTGGAGTTTCGTAATCCCCTCACCGTCGGAGTGCACTACCGCCTGGAAGTGAGTGAGTCGTCGACAACCCACGCTCTCGTGAAACTCTATGATGCCGCGCGGTTGATGATCAAGGCGACATTCACGTTTCTGCCGGGGCGCGCAGACGTGCGAGCGAATAGAGTTCAGGGGGCGGCTTGTCTCACGGAAGCGGCGGATCGGAAAAGGGAGAGTTTTCTCGTGGGAGACCGCGTGACCGGGACCTATGGCCCATCACCCGGTGAGTTCGAACAGGTGGTCGAACGCTGGGGACTCTCTGCCAAGGGCGCAACAGCGATCCAAATCGCGGCGATGATGTGGGCAAGTTTTATCGTAGGCATGGAACTTCCTGGGAGACGGGCGATCTTCTGGCGATTGGTGCTTGATTTTAAACCCGAAGATAGACAACAGCAGGGGCCGCTCTCCTACGACGTGGCCATTCAGGACTTCGACGAAAGATTTGATCTCCTGCACACAGCAGGCAATCTCTCATCGGGCAGCAGACCCTGTGCGACGGCCCAGATGTGGGCCTTCGTGCGGCAAGATTCTCCTCAGCCGTCACTTCTCCAACTCACGCATCTTTTGCCAGGGTCCGAACAGCTGAGGGAGAAAGTTGCGCTGGTGATCGGTGGAAGCCGTGGCCTCGGTGCCGCGATCACCCAGGCATTGGCCTCGCAAGGGTGCTCCGTACTGGTGAATTACCATCAATGCAAGGTGGAGGCTGAACAGATCCAGGCGAGTCTTGGAGACAAATCCGGCCTGATTGAATTGGTGCAGGGTGATGCTGCGGATGTACAATGGTGCCGGACATTACAGCAGAATATTCTCAAGCGGTACGGCGGACTTGATGTGCTGGTGTGTAACGCATCACCGCCAATTCGCCCGTTGCCTTTTGTGCCGGAGAAGCTCACGCAGTTTCAGGAATTTCTCGCCCACAGCGTCGCGCTGGTCAGTCTGCCCATGTCCAGTTTTCTCGGTGCGTTGTCTGAGCGTTCAGGTTGGAATGTTGTGGTCTCTTCGGCGTTTGTGAGGGATCTTCCTGCGGAGTGGCCGCACTATGTCACGGCGAAATGTGCCGTCGAGGGACTGGTGCATTGGGCCGCCGCTCACCATCCGAAGGTCCATAGTCTCATTGTCAGGCCACCGAAGTTGCTCACGGATCAAACCAATACGACTTTCGGCCGACAGGGGGCCATGCGGGTAGAACAAGTCGCCGCTTCTCTTGTCAGGCATCTCTGTCACCCTGGGGCATCACACAGGGTGCAGGTATTGGAAACATTCTA
>JAHFEW010000186.1 GCA_023248215.1 Nitrospira sp. | reverse complement strand
GCTCTTTAATGGCGCGCTCGAATGCCGCCTCTACGAATTCCTCATCGTCCAAGGCGGAGCCAGACGCCGCCTCGCTCCGCCAACTCAAACCTGACCCCTCTCTCTGGGCGTATGCGCCAGCACCGAGCGAGGCAATCGCCGCTCATTCATGACGCAGTCTGTGATAAAGACTCCCGACCCTTTTGTTTGCTCCACCCTGGTGAAAAGTTGCTGTCCCCATTTCCTCTTCCCGATTAGACTTGATGTGTGATTGCAAGACCTGACCCCAATTTTGTGACCCCAATTTTTCGACCTTGAGCAGCCAGGCGTAACAGATGGCAACTGCCTCCAGGGCTTGTCGCTGCCTGGTTTTCGGAAAGAATCATAAAAGAGCCATCCTGAATCGATTTCGATTCTGCTAGCTCCGTAAGCTCCCCCTTTGTATCAACGCCGATTCATGGCAGTTCGAACGGTCTGTCAATGTATGCAGTCAGCCAAATCCCTTCATTTCATGAGAAGTTGACGGCTCACTTGCACCATCATTCACGTGTTCAATCGCTCGAGTAGTCAGCATTTATGAAGTTCGCATAAGAATTGCTTTAAACAAATTGCTTTGAGGGCCTCTAGGTCGATTGGATGAGATGGCGTCCTAACGCTCGTCTGAAGATGGAATCGACATGGGAACTCTTCATGGGTATTGCTTCGACAGGGCGGGAATAGCAATGGAGAGTCCAAGCTCATGCCCGCACGAGAGCTGATACGAATCAAACCCACAGCTCTGTTGGTTGCCGCCGCGATGCTTCTTTCCGCCTGCGGGCCTGGAACATCCGGTGATCCAACCCTGACTGTAGCGAGCGTGAGTGGACCATCGGATATTCAGAACGGCAGGGCACCAGAAACTGTCCCGCCGACGCCGACAGCGACACAATTAGCAACTGCCGCACCGCTATCTGAGAAGTCGCCCGCCGGACTCGATTGGATCGCCAAGGATCTGCAGTCGCCGGATATTCGTCTACGGCTCCGCGCATTGGAGGCCTGGGCGCAACAGGCCCCGCCGGGGTCGGTGGCCCCATTCATTCTCGCGCTCAATGACCCAGATGAGCAGGTTCGCGCGAGGGCGCAGGCATTAATCGAGCAAGATTGGGTTCGGCAGAGGGCGACGCCGGATGGCAGATAAAGACGGCGAAGAGCGCGCAGCTGACAGTGCGCGACATGCTTCACGTGTACCGAAGGACAGAGACAACGAGTTGTCCGCGCAACAATCAGGTCAGTTCATCATCCATACGAAGGAGGCTGTCATGACGACAGAACCGTGTTCACGCAGGTCGCATTGTCTTCCCATTGCAATCACTATCCTGATGTCGATTCTGTCGAGCCTCCCAGCCTGGGCGCAGCAGTATTACGTCTCGATCGGCGGTGGCACATCGGCAATCGCAGCACACGGAATTCCTTCTAGCCAGAGTGTCAGTCCCAGTAACCTCCAGCAGATGTCCGTGTCCAGTTCCCTCAATTCCAGCTCAACGTGCAGTGCTCCATTTTGTCCTCCTGGTGTCACGGCCAATGCTCAGGCTACGTTCTCGGGAACTGCGTCTTTAGGAACCCTCCAGGGGCTCGCCAGCGGGAGCGCATCGGAAAGCGCCCCTGGCCCCATTGCTCCAGCGATATACACTTCCAGTGGGGATCTACGGTGGGTGGACACGATCACGATTACGCACGAAGGCGACTTCAAAATCACCCTGTCGCTCAGTAGTTCGGTCATGGGGACCGTTCCCGTCCAGTGTGGAGGGACGAGAGCGTCGCTGTCTTTGAGCAGCGCTGTGGTCAACCTGAGCATCAACGATCCGCTCTGTGGGCCTTCACCAGCGGCCCGGACCCTGACTCAGACGTTCCATGGCCTTGTGGGCCAACAGTTTGCTTTCACGGCAGTGCTCCTCGTCTCAGCAAGCGGCGGGGCAAATCTCGCCTTAGTCCCACCCGTGCCGTCTGTATCTTCGCAGGCCGATGCGTCGCACACCGGCGAATTCAAGCTCGATCCGGCCTCCCCTGGCGCCGCGTATACGACTGCCAGCGGGGCGACCTACACGGCTTTCGTGCCCAATCAGGCGCCGATCGCGAACGCCGGCATCGATCAAACGGTGCATGTCGGCAGCACGGCGACGCTGAACGGGACCGGCAGCGCGGACCCAGACGGCAATACGCCGCTCACGTATGCCTGGACATTGCTGAGCAAGCCGGCAGGGAGCAACGCGACGCTGACGAATCCCGCATCCAGCATGCCGTCGGTGACGCCGGATATGGTCGGAGATTATCTCTTCACACTGGTCGTTACGGACAGCCTCGGGGCTCCCAGTGCCCCGGCTCAAGTCAAGGTGAGCACGACCAATTCTGCCCCGGTTGCGGATGCCGGGCCCGACCAGGTGATTATTGTCCTTGGCACGACCGTCCAACTGAGCGGCAGCACAAGTTATGACCCGGACGGTGATTCGCTGATCTATGCCTGGAGCTTATCGCAGGTGCCACCGGGCAGCGCGGCAGTCTTATCGAACCCTGCGGCGGCGAACCCGACTTTCACAGCTGACGCACATGGGACCTACATCGCCAGCCTCATGGTGACGGATAGCTTTGGGGCCGTGAGTCCGGCGGATTCGGTGACGGTGAGTTTCACGAACGTGAAACCTGTCGCGAACGCGGGGAGCAACCAGGCCGGCTCGGTCGGCCAGGTGATCCAGCTCAACGGCAACGGGAGTTCCGACGCCAACGGCGATCCGCTGAGCTATAGCTGGAGTTTCGTTTCGAAGCCGGCCAGCTCCGTCGCCGCACTCACGAATCCGACCATCGTGAATCCGAAGTTCACGGCGGACGTCGTGGGCACCTACATCATCAGCCTCGTTGTCAATGACGGCTTGGTGAACAGCGACCCGAGCACCGTCACAGCGACCATCACCTCTCGGCAAGATCAGGTGATCCAGATATTGCGTCAAGCGATCAGCACCATCAACGCGCTGCCAGGCAGCCTGTTTAAGAACCCCAAGATGCGCAACGAGTTCACACATAAGATCAACGAGGTCTTGGAGGAAATAGAAGAAAGAGACTACAAAGAGGCCCTGGAGAAGCTGCAACACGACATTTTGGCGAAGATGGATGGCTGCGCCACAAATGGAGTGCCCGATAAGAACGACAAGATCACGGACTGCGGCGCGCAGGGGCAGGTGTCACCGCTAATCCGTCAGGCGATACAGATTCTCCAATTGCTTTAGAGAGATGTTGGAAGGAGGCAGAGCGCTCAATCGTTCTGCCTCCTTTCTCCTCCCTTCAGTCCATGCGTTGGCCCGATGCCGACTGTTATCGAGCCATGTGAAGCCTGTGCCTGCACGCCGACTTCGAGGGGCCTCCCCTCATCATGCATAACGCACCGCGATCATCGCTGCTATGATAGTTGCGTTCGTAGCACACTGACTCCCGACCCCTTATTTCTTATTTTTCGACGAACGGCGATTCATGAGCGACGAGTATTGAATCAGTGGGCGGCTACCTGTTTT
>JAHFEW010000112.1 GCA_023248215.1 Nitrospira sp. | reverse complement strand
CTAGTATCAAGTGATTACGGAAGGTATTCCAGGTCAGTTCTGAGATCACGCGGTGGTCTTGATGGAGATCGTTCCGATAGTGCGTTAGAACGAGATCGGGGCTACAGGTCTCTTTGAGTTGTTCGAAGCAGGCCTTGATGCGACGGCCGGAATAGGGAAATAGGCTGTCGCGGAAATTTTTTACCATCACGGTCTTCTTATGAGCCTGGCTCAAAAACCGGTCGGCACCCGCTGCCGCCTCCCGCTTTCTAGCCGCCTGAGCACTGAATACCACCCAGTGAAATTCCACCCCCTGGCCGAACATCTGAATCAAGCGCAGGATGGTGCCGCCGCACCCGATCTCGATATCGTCGGCGTGCGCGCCGAGGCAGAGCACCGAATAGGGGCCCATTCCGTTGCCGTCATGCTTGGCGCGTACATCAAAGAGCATGCCGATCCTAGAACCCTTTGGCTTTCTTGAACCATGTCTGATTACTGACATACCCCCGGTCGGCGCCAAGATTCTCTGGCTGTTTCCAGAGAACCCAGGGTGCCTTGCCTCGCGCATAAACATCATCCAACAGCATCTTGTCCTTAAACGTGTCCATTGAGGCCCAAAATCCGTCGTACTCGTAACCCACGAGCTGATCCTGTTCGATGAGCCTCCGGAAGGGTTCATGGACTAACTCTTCACCGTCATTCATGTATTGAAAGATCTCCCGCTTGAACATGAAGAATCCTCCGTTGATCCGGATCCGCGAATGGGTGAACTCCTCAATGCCGGACACCTTTCCATCCTGCGTCAGCCTTACCAAGTGGCAACTCAGACGCGGCGTCACGCATAGAAAACTCGCCACTTTGTCGTGCAGCATAAAATGAGCAAACTGTGCAGGCAGCGGCAAGTCCGTGAGTCCATCCGCATAGTTGGCAAGGAACATATTATCGTCGCCGATATGAGGCTCTATGGATTTGAGACGCTGGCCGATTGTGCTGCTTATCCCTGTGTCGACGAAGGTAATCTTCCAACTCTGAATGTCGGCATTCAGCAGCCGGACAGACTTGCCGCCCTCGCTCAACACGAAGTCATTTGAAATGCATTCGTTATAATTGAGGAAGTACTCTTTAATCGTATCGCCGCCATGGCCCAAACAGAGGATGAATTCCGTATGTCCGAAATGCGCGTAATACTTCATGAGATGCCAGATGATCGGCCGATAGCCGATCGGCACCATGGGCTTAGGGATCTTGTCAGAATAATCCCGCAGGCGTAGCCCCAAACCTCCGCAAAACAATACGACCTTCATCACATCCCCGCCGTCATGAAATGCTCCTCCAAAAAGCTTCTCCGGTCACTCACTGCATCGGACAACGCCAGGCCTCAGGATTTTTTCATGGAACAGCAAAGCAATCTTTATGCTTTTCGTATACGTCACATTGCGTAGCATTTTGCGCGGCACAGCGTCGGAATCAAGCGGGATCGCACAGGCCGCACATCGACGTGAGCAGCTCATTGAATCGTAGTGCGGGCGCATCGGCAGAACCAGTTCTGCAACGAATGCGCCGGGTGACCCCGCCCCTTAGGACAAGTGTAGCAGAGAGAAGAAAAATTTCAGTGGAGCGAGAGTCGCGGGAGAGGTTGATGGCGAGCCGGAAACATGGTCCGGTTCACCATATTTCAAGGGGAAAATAGAAGAAACCGAGGCCTGCGGCGCAGGCTCTTACCGGAGCGTACCAAGCCAGAGACTGCACGATTCTGGACGATTCAGGCACAGCCGCTACTTGACCGACACTACTTCGACTTGGCCTGCCCGACGGATGACCGTGATGCCGACATCGAGATCGTGGCGCCGCAGGAGGAGGTCTACCGAGGCCGTTCCAACCTTCAAATTCTTGATCTGCATCTCGCCGACGAACGCCGGCAGGATGGGGTAGTGGAATATCACTTTGCGCTCCGCCGCGATGATCGACAAGCCGAGACAGGCCTGGAGCGCCATGAATGCCGAGCCGGCAGCCCACGCTTGAGGATTACAGGCCACGGGATACCGTGTCAGCCCTTGACCAGGCCTGCGCACGAATCCGCAGAACAGTTCCGGCAACCGGTGAAAATCGAGGGCGAGACTGACTTCGAACAGGCCAGTCATGACTTTTTCCACTTCGGCCTTGAGGCCATACCGGGCCAAGCCGGCGGCAATCATGGCATTATCATGGGGCCAGACCGATCCATTGTGATAGGACATCGGATTATATCGACGTTCGGAGTCGGCGAGGGTTCGAATCCCCCACCCGCTGAACAGCTCATCGGACATGAGCGTCCCCGCCAACCGCTTGGCATGCTCGTCACTCGCAATTCCCGTGTAGAGGCAATGGCCGGGGTTGGATGTCTTCACCCGACAAGGCCGTTTCTGCCCGTCCAGGGCAAGGGCATAGGTGGAGAGGTCGTCACACCAAAATGCCTCCTCGAACCGCTCCCTGAGCGATCGCGCCTGGCGTCGAAGCTGACTGGCACGATCGGCGTACCCCAGCGCTTCCGCCAGCTTGGAGGCCTGCTGCTTTGCGTCGTACGCGTAGCCCTGCACTTCACATAACGCGATCGGTCCTTCGGCCAACGAGCCGTCTTCGTGCGAAATACAATCGTGAGAGTCTTTCCATCCCTGATTGTCCAAGCCGGTGGGCGATTTCCGCACATACTCCAAGAATCCATCACGATCGGGATCACCGAACGTATCCATCCACGTCAATGCTGCTTCGAGATTGGCCCAAATGGACTGGATGAACGCCAGGTCTCCCGTCCGCTGGTAGTATGCACCGGCCAACATCACAAATAGCGGGGTGGAATCGACGCTGCCGTAGTAGAGCCCGAACGGAATCTCTCCTAAGGCCGCCATCTCGCCCTTCCGGGTTTCATGGAGAATTTTACCGGGCTCGGCGTCTTGGGACGGATTCACTTCCTTGGCCTGCGTGGAGGCCAGATAGGCCAAGACACCACGCCCCAAATCCGGCCTGATCCACAGACACTCCAATGCCGTGATGACGCCGTCCCGTCCAAACGGCGTGCTGAACCACGGCACGCCGGCATAGGGATAGGGGCCTTCTTTCGTCTCGGTGACCATCATGCACACGTCCAACAACGAACGATTCCACCATTCGTTGAATTGGGCGTTGGATGTCTGAATGACGCAATCCTGTGTCTGCTCCGCCCCAAATGCCAGCCCGGCTTCAGCCATCGCCGCATCATAGGCCAAGAGAGGCCGGCGGTTCTCAGCCAGATCGCACGCTACCATGACCGCCACCGCCACTTCCCCCTTCGGATCGAGTTCGATGTCAAACGTCGCCTGCGAGGCAGTGATCTCCTGGGGAACCGGAGCGAATTGAATTCTGGTCTCTCGGGTAACCCCGTCGAGTCCCTCGTAACTCAACACCAACAGATCCTTCTGTAGGACATTCGGCAGATGCGTGCCCTTCCGCTCGCGTTTCTTCCCTCGAACTTCAAAGATATCTGCGAAGTCGGCCTCAAAGCGGATCGATAAGGTCATCTTCACTGACGCCAGGCTGTAGTTCGAGAGGCGAAAGCGCTCGTAGCTCACCCCATTCCAGAGAAAGCGGGACCGAAACACGTGGACACTTCCGCGCGGAATGGCAATACGACCGTCCCGATACAGATCCGGGTTCGTGAGGTCCACGGCCAACAAGGCATTGTCCTCCTTGACCATCGAACTGAGGAGCATCGGCCGATCGTTGTTCAGAAACAATTCCTGTCGCGACAAAAAGCGGGTCCCTTGGTGAAACAGCCCCTGGGTTCCGCGGCCCACCGGCTGAATGTCGCCGTAACGGTCAAATACGCCGAACGTCTCCCCGTGCTTGAGCACGCGCGTTCGGTCATCCGCCATCGACGAACTGGCCAGGATATAGAACCGATCATTGACGTTGATGATTTCTTCCACGTGTTCCTCCCGCCATCCCAAGCTCACCCACGAAACGATTCACGGTCGCAGCTGCGACGTCCCGCCTTGCCTCTTGTTTGCCTGATACCTCTTCGTCTTTCCTCCACTCGCCAGAGCAGACCGGGATCGATCGGCCTCCATCGTGAACAGCCTCAATGACTCGTGGGCTGCGTGACCATCACCAGGGGCCGCTCCTCTTCTTCCGACGAATGGAGACTCGCCTCTGTCCAATTGGTCCGTATCCAACGCACCACCCGTGCTGAGACGAGCGCTGACAGGAGGAGACCCACCGCAATACCAAACACACTGGGACGTTCACCGAACTCCTGCGTAACCCAGCCAAATATCGTCATGCCGGCAATGGCCGAGGTCATCGCCCCCAGGTTGTAAATCGCCAGCACCCGTCCCAAGAGCGACGTCGGCGCAATTTCCTGTAACACGCCCCAGGCCACCGGTGTGAGCGTTCCCGCGCCCATGCCGATGATTACCATAAGAGCCGCCGCTACCAGCCGGTTCGACGTCAAGATTAACCCGAGCAGTGCCAGGCCGCTGATGAAACTAGAGACCGCCATCAGCTGAATTCGCTGGGGAAGCGTCCAAGCCGACAGTGACACCAGGCCCAGCGATACCAACAACAGCCCGACACCGAAGGCGGACCAGAGATACCCGACCTCAATGGGGCCGAGATCCAACAATTTCTTCCCGAACACGGGAAACAGCGTGCTGAACGCGCTCGTCGCAAAGGTATACATCGACGCGGCCCCGATCAACATGAGAATGATCCGTTGCCGCCGAAGCACATAGTGAAAGCCCTCGATGACATCGCGAAAAGTCCCGGCCAGAGATGCCTCGCCGGTCGGCACCGATTCAGTCCGCGGAAACCGAACGAAGAGAAAACAGGCCGCTGAGACGACATAACTGACCGCATTCACACAGAGCACTTCTTGGGAGCTCATGGTCGCAATGCCGACCCCGCTCAGCGCCGGCCCGACGATGATGCCGATGCTGGTCGTCGTCTGCAGCAATGCATTGGCCGCGGTAAATTCATGGCGGGAGACGAGCGACGGAATCGCCGCGGTCAATGCGGGACCGAAGACCGCGGAGGCAACGGCATGGACGAACACCATGAGATACAGTCGCTCGATGTTGAACGACTCCACCGGTATCATGCAGGGAATCACGCCCAGGACCACCGCACGGATCAGGTCGCTGCTGATCAAGAGGAGCTTCTTGGGCACGCGATCGACGACCACGCCGATGAAGGGACCGAACAAAATGGGCGGCAAGGTCTGCAGCAGCCCGATCATGGTCGTCTTGAGGGGAGAGCCGGTGATGGAGTAGACAAACCACAGCAAGGCGAGCTTGGACACGCCATCGCCGACTTGCGAGACCATCTGGCCCCACCACACCAGCGTGAAGTCGCGCGTCAACAGATGCGGCGACCACTTCACGTTCGGGCGTCCTGCCCCTCCTCCGCTCACGTGTCGTGGTTCCATAACGTCAGCAGACTGCGTCTCGGACTCCCTGTGTCAATGGACTCATGTAACGATCCTATTCTCCGGCCACCAATCGTACCGCGTCGGTATTCACGGCCCGCACGCCTGGAACTTGTCGGGCTGCCTGAGCCGCTTCCAACACAATGATCTGGAACCGCGTGTTCCCGCTCAATGTGACAATGCCATCTTCGGTTTTTACATCGAATTTCACCGAATGCAAGGTTTTGCTTTTCTCGAACCGCTCTTTCACCAGTTGGGTCAGCACCTTGTCTCGTTCTGCGACGAGGCTATGCGTCGCATCCGACTCGACTTTCAGGCGGTTTTCTACTGCATGCACGCCTTCGAGACATCTCACGATATCCGTGGCCACCTTCTTATCCGACTCCTGCGAGACCTTCCCGAGCAACACGAGATCCTTGTCCTTGGCGTCCACCTCGATCTCATAGGGAAACAGTCTCGGGTCAGCCATGAGCGCAAGCTTGGCCGTCACCATGGAGGAGCGTATCGGCTTCTTCGGCTCGGGCTCCGCCGCCTTAGGACGCTCCCCCGCAGTATTTTCAGCGGGTGCCACGGGCACCTCAGTCGCTGCCTTCGGCTCTACCGCATGGGCCACGGCAGGACAGGGATTTTCGGGCGCCACGTCGGACTCTTTGGGTTTCGTCTCAGAGTCTTTCGATTTCTGTTCCGCTTCTTTCGCCTTTTCGGATTCTTTGGCCTTGTGTTCGGATTCTTTGGCCTTTGTCGATGGTTCCTTCATTTTGGATTCTGGGTCCTTCGGCTTACTCTCAGGCTCCTTGGCTTTCGGCTCACTCTCTTTAGGCTTGGCGTCGGTCTCCTTTGCTTTTTGCTCGACCGGCTTTGAGTCTGAATCTTTCGGTTTGGAATCAGGCTCTTTCGGTTTCACATCGGGGTCCTTAGGTCGCTGCACCGGTGGCGGTTCAGGCTTTCCTTCCGACACCGACTCTGCCCCGGTCACCACGCTTTCGCCCCATGTGCCTGACAGCAACCCTGTGAGCGCCAGAGCCCCCATCAAATAAACGGTCTGAGTCATCCGCATAGGCATATGCCCCTCATGTGTTGAATTGAGCCGAGACAGCGAGGCTGATCACCGAGCGCCCATCTTCACCGTCGCGTTAGGAGACGAGACGTCCCTAGAAGAAAAGACATACGCGAGGCAGGGGGAGAAAGCAACTCCTGCAGGGACCGAATGGGGAAGCTCCATGGCAACGCCATACACGCGAGCACCCACCCGCCGCCATGCGCGTCAACGGAAACGATGTGGAGAAAAAATTACGCGACAATCGGTCTCACTGCCAAGTCACGGCGGCTAACTTGCACCGTGACCACGGCGGTGAGCAATAGAAGCAGTCCAATTCCGATGAGACTCACAGCGGGACCCAACGCATCGGCGGCCCATCCGAATCCAACCATGCCGACCATAGCCGAAGCCATTCCCCCAGTGCTGAACGTGGTGAAGACGCGCCCGAGCAAGTGTTCCGGCGTGACTTCCTGGAGCATCGCCCAGACGACCGGATAGAAGAGAGAGGTGCTTCCTCCGATGATGACGATCAACAAGAAGGTGCTGAACAGCACCGGCGTCTGAATCAATCCCAAGGCGCAGACAGCGATGCCGCCGATCGCCAGGGACCGGCCGATTTTCCCGACACGATCCTGAAACGTGCCCTGCGGAGTCCGAGCGAGCCAAATAGAGGCCCCCAACATCCCGATGCCCAACGCCGACCACAACCAGCCCAACTCCATAGGACCGACTTGCAACAGCTCCTTCGCCACCACCGGGAGGAGAAACACGAAGGCGCTTATCGCAAGGTTGTACAGGACTGCGGTAATCATCAGCGCGAACACCACCCGGTGTTGCAAGAACACGAAGCGAAACCCGACCATCATGTCCTGAATGACTGGAGTAGATAGGGCATTCAATCCCTTCAACGCACGGCTGTCTCGCACGCGAATCGGCAGGAGGAACAGTGCGGATACCAGGAAGGTCGCGGCATCCACATAGAGCACATTTTGCGCGCCGATCAGGGCGATACCAAGCCCGCTCATGGCCGGACCCAGTAGGACACCGATGTTGGTGGTGCTCTGAAGGAACGCATTCGCCGACGTGAGTTGCGACCGCTGGACAATCAGGGGCACCGAGGACGCCAGGGCCGGACCAAACACGGTGGACACGATGGAGATGAGGAATACCAAGACATACAACCGTTCAAGCGTCAGCATATCGAACGTATAAAAGAGGGGTATCAGAAGCACCATCAGCGTTCGTAAGAGGTCAACGACGACCATGACCGTTTTCTTGGGAAGACAATCAAGATAGACACCGATCAGCGGGCCAAACACCAGCGGAGGGATTGTCTGCAACAGCCCGATGGCGGTCATCTTGAGCGCCGACCCGGTCATCTCATAGACGAACCACAGCAACGCCACCTTGCTCAAACCGTCGCCGATCTGGGAGACGACTTGGCCGGCCCAGAGACACCCGAAATCGCGGGTTCCCAGTAACCGCCACCCGGAAACATTCGTCGCGCCAGGATCGGATTGTGACTCGTCTGCCATGCTTGTCCTTCTGCGAGGGTGAGATCGCGCTGACTTAGAGGTTCGAAGCGTGTTGCTGCCCCGATTGTCCCGGGAGCGCAGCGGCATCAGTGATCAACTGTTGGTAGATCTTCAGATAGTCGTTCGTCATGCGCTGCGCGGTAAACCGCTCATCGAATACTTGCCGGCAGCGGCGGCGGTCGATCGTGGCGAGCCTTTCCACCTGGCTCACCATTTCATCCAGATTTTCGCTGATAAGCCCCGTCGTGCCGTGGTCGATAATTTCCGGGATGGATCCCCGTCGGTAGGCGAGGACAGGTGTACCACAGGCGAGACTCTCGATCAACACGAGGCCAAAAGGCTCCGGCCAGTCATATGGACAGACGAGCCCGATCGCGTTCCCAATAAATTCGCTCTTCTGCGCGTCGGTAATTTCTCCCACAAACTCAATCAAGGGATGGTCAAGGAGTGGCTCCACGACCCGCTCAAAATACGCCCGGTCGGCCGGGTCAACTTTGGCAGCCATCTTCAAAGGCAGCCCGACACGCATGGCCAGTTCAATAGCCTGATCCGGACACTTTTCCGGCGAGACACGACCAAGAAAGGCGAGGTATTTGCCAGGTTCTGCGTTGAATGTATACAGGTCTTGCGGCAGACCGTGATAGACAGTGTTTTGCCAGTTGCACCAGGACAGTGGCCGTCGTTGCGAATTCGAGATCGACACCAGCGGCAGCTCGGCAAAATCACGGAAGACCGGCACGAGTTCAGGCAAATCCAACCGACCATGAAGCGTCGTGACCACCGGTACACGACAGCGACGCGAGAGAGAGAAGGCAAGAAAATCGAGATGCGAATGGATGATATCGAATTGGTCGGCGGCGCAGAAGACCTGCTCCATCATCTGAATGAGGGGTGCTTCACGATTAAAAATCCCCGTGTTCAAACGCAACGCCTGCTGACAGGGCGCCTCCAACTTTGCCCGCGTGACAGAATCACCGCTGGCGAACAACGTCACCTCGTGCCCCTGCCGGACCAGTTCTTCCGTCAAGTACGAGACGATACGCTCCGTTCCTCCGTACAACTTCGGGGGAACGCTCTCCCAAAGCGGTGAAACCTGGGCAATCCTCATAAGTGCAATCTCCTTTAATCTCGCAATCTCGAACCAGTCAACAACACATCGGCGTGAGCCGCGTCACTTCTCAGACCCCACCGGGCCATCATTTTCAGCATTCTTTCTGTTCTGCACGTCTGATTCAATTGACATCTTTGAGGTAGGCATATTGTTTTTGTCGTCTCGACGCCCGTTGGAGCGTGGCGTTCATCGAGCGCAGGGTTAAGCAAGCGTTGTACCGTCCCACTTATCCACAGATCACTTGTTATAGGCATAATAACCATAATAATTAGTGAATCAATGACTTGGGAACCGCTACCCCGGCATATTTGAATCTGAATAGGATGCAGGAAGGCTGTGGATTCTGTTGATAATTCACACTTTCGACGCACCACGGCTGTGACAGGCTTGCGTCGACACACCAAACCGCCACAGAAATCCCCCCCTCGGTGCAAGCAGAATGTTATGGAATGTCGTCGAGGATAGTGGATTGGATGGGAGGCAGAGGCCCCACGTCACGCGGCACAGGAGGAAATACCAAGGGGGAGCCGACCTGATTGGCCCCTTGGATGAGTCCGATGGATAGTTGCGGTCCCAGCGTCATCATGGCGCCGCTCCAGGCCTGTCCAGTCGTGGGATTACGAAAATTATACGATTGGAAGTTATTGCCGAAATTGTAAATGAAGCCCTGGGTTCCCTGGTTGTCTACATACAAATTGCCCGGTCCCACGAGACCGAACAGCGGGGCCACTCCCCCACCGAGTCCGCGTACCCCTGAAACGGATTGCGCTCCCGCAGGGAAGGGAGAAAGTAGAATCGCCAGCCCTATCACCGACAACCATGGCTTCATGTGACGCATGGCAACGCCCTTTCCACTCAGCATGGACACCGAACTCAGTTTATGGTACCACCCCAGCACCATCAAATAATCAGTATGGCCCAACCCAGACCCCGCATCAAGGAGTTTGTTATGACGATTCGAATCCTCCGGGGATTCTTTCTCATCGGTAGTGCGACGGCACTCCTCCTGTGGACGACGACGGCCACGTTCGGCCTGGAAGTGACCAAACCGGTTCCGACCGAACGGCGCGAGGCGGTCTCGCTCGCCGATGCCGTCGTAAAAGCGTTGCAAAACAATCTTGATATTCATATCGGTCGACAAACCAAAGAAAGTCGCTTGGCCGACATCGTGATCGAACAGGCGAAGTTCGATCCGACGGTCAGTTTGAACGGACAGTACAATCGGCAGGTCGCCCCGCTCAATCGACCGATCTTAGGATTCACCGGCGCGGCCCTGCAGGACATTACGAAATTTGACCAGAACACCTCCTCCGTGACCGCCGATATCACCCAAAATCTTCCCACCGGCGCGAACTACGACTTGAACTACAGCCCTCAACGGAGCTTTGTGGGCGGCCCCAACACCTTCCTGTTCAATCCGGCCTGGACAGGCGGCCTCGCCTTAACAGTAACCCAACCCCTTCTGAAGAACTTCGGAACCGAATTGAACAGAACGTTCATCTCCATCGCGCAGAACAATGCCACGGTCGAACAACACGTCTTCCTCGACCGGGTGCTGACCGTCATCGCCACAGTCGAACAAACTTTCTGGGAGATGGTATTCGCGAACGAGAATCTCAAAGTCGCCCAGGCAGCGCTCAAGGCCGCGGAAGAACTGCTGGCCAGCAATCGCGCCAAGGCGAAGGCCGGCGTCATGTCGATTGTGGATGTGCTGCAGGCAGAAGCCGCCGTTGCCTCGCGTGTCGAACAAATTCTCGTGGCGGAGAAATCCATTCGCGACCAAGAAGACCAGTTGCGCCGTCTCCTGAATCCCGCTGAGGAAGAGCTACGGCAGGACCTGCGGCTGATCCCCGTTGATCCGCCGATAACGTCGCTGGAAGTAATCAGCCTGCAAGAAGCGATCGACATCGCCATCGAGCGCCGACCGGAGATTCTCCAAGCGGGCAAGAACGTCGAGACCAGCGACCTCAA
>JAHFEW010000048.1 GCA_023248215.1 Nitrospira sp. | reverse complement strand
CTAGACTGCCGACTTCCCATATGAAGCACCGGTGACGGTAAGGCTATTGGCAGCTATCCGCCGGCAGATGTCGGCGCGATCGCAAAGCTGTTGCTCCGGCTCTTACGACTGATCGAAGAAGTTCCTGAGATCGTTGAGCTGGATCTGAATCCAATTTTCGCCTTACCGCCAGGGCAGGGCTGCAAGATCGTGGATGCGAGGATTCGGGTAGCTCAGACGGCGCCGAGAGCCGGGGATTAGGAAACTGTTCCCATTAGCATTGGTCTGTCCGATGAACGGGCCGCACACTCGCATTCAGAGGCGGACGCCCAGCGCATGCCACACGGCTATCCGCTGCATCTGGCTGTTCTATGTTCCCATGATCTCGTCCCAAGTTACTGCGGATGCGGAGACACCTGCCACCTCGTGCCAATACACTAAGAGCTTATTGCGAAAAGCGCGGAACTCGGTATTCTGGCCCGCAAGTCGCTTCAACTTACCAAGCCATTCTGGACGACGCCCCCCCGTAGATCAGGAACATCCCATACTCGTAGTCGGCGGGCTGGTCAAGACAGGAAAGGAGCGTCTCGATGTCCTTTTTGATGTCGCGACTCCTCGCGATGCCAGGCTTCACTTCGACGGCAAGGAGATTTCTCTTCATGTTTCCGGCGGAGTGCACCAGGAAATCCGGCTTCCTGCGGTTTAGTGGAGGAGTCCGAATGATGGGGTGTCCTCTCTTGTCCACTTCTCCTGCCAAGGAGTAGTGAAAGTCGGCCGGCAGGGCCACTCGAAGGCGGTGATACAACTCGTAGCAGTAGACACGCTCGCGGTAGATCGGCGCTTCCTTTCCGGCCACCGGGAGTTGGAAGTAGTCCTGGGGCACCTCACGGGTCGCTTTTTTGAGCGCCTCCAGAAACACGGCAAGAGCTCGGTCAGGCATCGCTTCCTCAATTGTCTGCATCATTAATTATTAGATCTGCTGCGATCTGAACGAGCAGCGTGACACGGTAGCCTAAGCACGTGACTGTCCATCCAGTGCTCGACTCGGTTCTGGACCTGGAGATGTTTGGTCTCAGAGCAATCAATTCTGGCTCTTCCACATATCGGGTTCTCGGTGCAGGTGCAGAACCGCCAGGACTGCGATGTCCTGCGACTCTCCGATGAAATACACACCGAAGGGGAAGTGGCGGATGAGGGCACGGCGAACCTCGCCTTCCAGTCGCGGGAATTGCCGTGGATTGCTTTCGATGCGCCGGAACACCAGCTCGAGTTCGTCGAGAAATCGCACACCCAAGCCGGATCGCTGGTCTTCGTACCACACAGCCGCTGCTTGGATGTCGAGGTCAGACTGAGGTTGGACAACCAGTCGCCGTGCCATCCGTCGGATCAACGATCTCGCAACTTGCGTTCGATATCTGCACGAACGTCCATCCAGGGACGACCGGTGGCGAGATTTGCCTGGTACGCCTCTAGGCGCTCACGAATGACCTGCCGGTGCCACTCAGGCACGGGAACTTGCTCAGGAGTCGCCGCGATTCTGTCCCACAGAGACTGCACGAAATCGATTCGTTCATCGACCGAGAGATCGTCGAAACCTGGAGGAGGTGAGGGAACCATTTTGGGCATAGCAAGAACTCCTCCTAAAGAAGTATAGCGCAAGCCAAGGGTCAATAAAAGCGACCGAGATTGATGAGTATGGTCATTTGTTCTTTGCAACCCTTAGGCGGAGGAGATACGAGCATGCCACCGTATCAGTGATTTCAGGATTGATCGTGATGCGCGGCGAGATCTTTGTCGCCTCGTATCAGGTACCGCTCGGTGTCGGCGAGGAATGTCCATGCGCCGCTGCCGCCTGCGCCTCGCATTGACCGGCCGGTCCGGCCTGCTCGGTCGTCGCCCCTTCTTCCCATCGGCCGCGCCGTGCCCCTACCGCCTTCAGCAGGCATTCCGCCGTAGCCACAAGTTCCTGCACGTGGCGGGCGGAGGTATCGGCATAGTGCGCGAGATCGAAGATCGGCACCTGCAGGCACACTTCGGCTCGATGCTTCCGCTCGGGCGAAAAGACGATACGATGTGCAGGAGGCTGCGGATGCTCGCAGGGTTTCAGGAGATCCAACGATTGAAAGAAGACCCGACAGAGCCGTTGCAGGTCACCCAGGATCTCGCGATGCTCGGCATCATCTCCGACCGGCAGATGGGCCGGGTCCTGGAAGGCGGCATAGAGGTTCAGTTGAAATCCGATCTGGACGACGTTCCCGGCGCCGGTTTTGACATAGAATGGATCGTGGTCGAAACAGACTTGTCGACTCACGATCATATCCCGTAATGCTTGTTCGCTCGGAAATGCCTTCTCGAGATTCAATTGGATCGTCATGGTTGCTCTCCCCCGCCGTGGCACGTAAGGCATGCGGCCATTCGTCCTGTCTGGTGGGCGCCTCGACCTTTCTCGAACAACTGCCTCACAACCGGTTCATCTTTGAGCCTGGGATGTTCGGCAACCTTCGCGCCGAATTCATGACAAGTGTTGCAGGAATTGGTGCCCGTCGCCCGGAATACGAATTCACCATGCGGGTTCACCTTCGCTCGGTCGGTGATCTGAGCCAGCGCGCCGCGATGTTCCGTATGGCAGGCGGTGCAGGCCGTCTGTTGCACGACCATCTCGCGGTGCCATGTCATGACGGCGGGCGCAGACCGACTCTCAAAAGATCGGTCGGAATGGCAAGCCACACAGCGCGCCTGACTGGGACCACGGAACGGCTCGTGGCAGTGGGTGCAGCCGGCAATATCGACATGATACCGGCTCAGTTCTCCCGGGGCCCAGAGGGCGGCCGGGCTTCGGACTGATCCCCAGCCGATCCAAATGATCAGCACAAGGGTTGCCAGGGCTACCACCGGCATCGCGGTTCTGGGCAAGGGGTGATAGCGCATCGCTTAGCCCGTGTTATTCATGACGGTTCGTCGCGAAATCGTGGAGTCGCGTGGCGAGACGGGCGAGCGCAGTCGTAAGGGCCCGAGGCGTACTTGAAACAGTACGTCGAGGGACTGAGCGGCGAGCACACCCGCCAATAGGCTTGTCGCAGCAGCGAATACGCGATTGCAGCAGAAATGTTCATGAATAATACAGGCCTACAAAAACCCCGCGAAGAACAGCGCCCCCGCGACGTGCAGGACGGTCAGCGCCAGAAACATCAGGGTCATCGGGGCATGGATCGCCTGCCAGATACGGAAGGCTTCCTCCTGCGATGCCATCCTGTGCAGCCTGATCTCGATGTCGCTATCGGAAAGCCCTTCCTGTTGGAAGCGGTGACGTTGATCGTTGAGCGTCCTCAAGGCAACGGCATGCACCGCTTGGCCGACACTTCCACTCAGCACCACGATGACCATGGACACCATCGCCAGCACTGGAACCAGTGCGTGGTAATGGGCGCCGGAGTGGAGAAAAATAAGCAGTGGCCCCAGAATACCCGCGACCATGTGCACGCGAAACCAGCCGCGCGGCCAACGACGAGCGGGGCTGTATCGCTTGCGGATAGGGTATACGAACACCAGCAGGGTAACGGCCAGACCCAACCAGCCGACGGCATGGCCATAGCGCGTATGACCGAATGGAGAAGCCTCGCCGATACTAAGCACGGCTTCAAAGACCAGCGCTCCCGCAACCGCCGAGACTGCAACCGCACTGATCACCAGGACGCGACGCTGCACAGCTGTCATCCTAAACACTCGTCTCTCAGAAGAGGAGAGCTGATAGCATATGGCTTATGGCTTATAGCCAAGAGACGGAATCGAAAGAATCAGCCATCGGCTCTACGCTCTTTTTCACTTCCGGTACTTCTCCACGCCCTTGTTGCCGCCGGCGTGACAACGCAGACAGTCCGCGAACCGGCCCGGTCCATGGATGCCTTTGGCCTTGGCCTTGAGTTCCTGGACCAACGCATTGTCCAAGATTTGCACGTTCATTCGCCCCGCTTTGTCTGCACGGTGACAGTCCAGACAAGACGTAGCGCCTGTGGCCCGATAGATCAAGTCGCTGTGAGGATTGACGGTCATGCCGCCGGTATCGGCGACGGTCAGTCCGAGCAGCGGACTAGCTGCAATCGAAGAAGCCGCGTCATGATCCGGACCGGCGTGCAGCCTTCCCGCCCCTGCTGCTGCCGACAGGACGCACAACGTCCAGAGCAGAACGACCGCTCCCCGCCAGTTCATGGGTGCTCACTCCCACAGCAGCCGCGATATCGCTCTTCCGGGATTGCCTCCATGGCTTGATAGATCGATGCGCGCTCCTCATCGCTGATCACCTGATCGATCGAGGGATAGAGAATCCGTTCTTCTTTCATGTTATGCGACTTCAACAGGTCCAACAGCCTCTGTTCATCCTTGTCGCTGTCCGGATTCTGCTCCTGGACCTTCTGATGAATGGCTTCCAGGCAGTCGCCGATCAGTCGATGCTCCGTCCGCATGACCTGCGTCGGGCCGCCTTCCGCCATGCCGGCATTCTCCTCCCACTTGGGGAAGAGAATATCTTCCTCCCACACGATGTGGCGCTGCAGCCCGAACTTGAAAGCGACGAACGCCTCCTTGGCCTTGGCGAAGTCCTTTCTCTTCTGCTCTTGGAATGATGTGAACAGGGCGTCGAGCCGGTCGTGGTCCTGTTCAAACGTGACACTGATCTTCGCGTCAGACATGCCGCTCTCCTTGGTTATGAACTTTTAAGTTTGTATTCCAAATGACAGGCAACGCAGGCCTTCAGCACATTGTTGAAATGGGGGAGAATCTTTTTCAGGTCATGCGACGGCATGGCATCGGCCAATCGTTCGGCAGCTTCGTGATGAGCCATCGCCAGATCATGGTAGGCCGGTGGAAATTTCTCCGGTTGCTGCCGCGCCATGGCCTGCCGATGCATGAAGAACCCGAGGTGCGCTTCCGTAAGCCCCCGCGCAAGCTCGTAATCCTCATCGACCAGGGCGTTCACAATCACCTGGATCGTTTCCAGATGCTGCAGCATGACCGCGCGATGCTCCTGCTGGGCATCGGTTCCCAGCGAGATCGGCGTTCGCACATCCGGCAGATACACGGCTGGCACCTCGTCCTTTCGCGTTGTGGCTCCACGGTCCATGCAACCGGCCGTGACAACCGCTGCCAGAATCATCACGCTGAGGATCGCATTCCCAAAGCGGCTGTGTCGCGTCATGATTTCTCCGCTGTGGCCTGTTCCCAATAGGCGTCCACCCGTTCCTGAATGTGGTGAATGGCTGCTTCTTGCTTCGTCGGTTCGAACAGGTGCCGGAAGCGTCCCTGCAACTTGAGGTACTCTTCAACCGGCTTTCGCTTGGGGATGTACGTATGGGTAACCCCCCCATTGATAGCCACTTTCAAGGGCCAGAGACCGGTCTCGACCGCCAACTTGGCGACCTCCGGTGTTTCGCTCGGATCGTAGAGCCAACCGGTGGGGCAGGCGGACAGCGCGAGGAACAACTTAGGTCCCGCGAAGGTAGCTGCCCGCGCGAATTTTTCCTCCAAGTCCAGCGGGTAGCGCGGCGAGACGGTCGCGATGTAGGGCGGTTTGTGCGCGCGCCAGATCTCAAAGATGTCTTTCTTTTCCTGCATGGTGCCGGTCGGGTGCTGCAGGCTGCAGGGCGAGGTCGTCGTCCGCGCGCCATAGGGTGTCGCCGAAGAAAGCTGCATGCCGGTGTTGCCGTAGCCTTCATTGTCGTAACAGAAATAATAAAAATCGAGCCCGCGACAGATGGCGCCCGAGGTCGATGAGAGGGCCATGTCGTAGGTCGAGCCGTCCCCTCCCAACACTACGACTTTCAGATTCTCGTTTTTCGGCAATCGCCCTTTGGCGATCAAGACATCCAAGGCGTCGCGCACGCCCTGCGCGCCGGCCGGCGCCGATCCCATCGTGGTATAGAGCCATGAGCCCTTAAATGGCGTGAAGGGATAGGTCGCCAGCATGGTGAAGCAACCGGCGGCATTCACGTAGACGACATCGTCGCCCAACACCTTGGCGGCCAGCCGCAGCGCCTCCAGGCCTCCACAGCCGGCACAGAGAGTTGTTCCAGGTAGCACGTGCTCTTCACGGGGGATCTGTTTGATCTTCTTGAATGTCTCGCGTTGCCAGGGCATGTGAACTCCTAAGAGAGCCTATAGCGCATGGCGTGTAGCTGATGGTCCCAAACTCCGCTACCGGCCATATGCTCTTCTCCTCGGCCATTCCCTATCAGCCATCAGCTCTTGAGAGCACCTGCCAAGACTTGGAGCTGCACCATCTCGCGGTGCTCGGCTTCTGTGTAGAGCAAGACCGGCCCGATCCCCTTTCCTTGAACTCCGGCTTGTGCCGTCTGTTCGAAGATCGCCCGAAACTCCCCTTCTGAAAGATTCTTTCCTCCCAGGCCTCCGATGAAGGAACAAAGCGCCCGCGGCCGCAACGCTTCGTGATAGAGACAGGCTGCAATTTCCTGAAAGAGAATGCCGCCCTGCCCCGGAGCCAGATTCTGATCCAGGATTGCCACGGCCCGGCGGCCTTGCAGCGCCTGGCGGATGGCGTCCGCCGGCCAGGGACGGATCACGCGCAGCCGCAGCAATCCCACTCGTCGGCCCTGTGCCCTGGCCGCATCGACCGCGGCCTTGCCTTTGCTCGCAAAGGCATTGGTCATGACGAGCACATCTTCAGCGTCATCGAGTCGATAGCCCTCGATCACATCGTACCGGCGTCCGAACAAGCGCTCGAACGCAGCCGCCGCCTCCCGATGCACTTCCAAGGCGTTCATCGCGGCCAGATGCATTTGATGGCGGAAATAAGTATAGGGAACCCCGCCCAGCACCGCCACACCGAGCGCATGCGGCGCGGACGCTGTGAAGCCCAGGTGGGCGGGATGGAACGGCGGCAGGAAGAGCTTGACCCGCTCCGGATCCGGCATGATCACGGGCTCGCGGGTGAACGAAAGGTAGAAGCCGTCCAGATTCACGATGGCCGGCAACATGACCCGCTCATCCTCCGCGATCCGATAGGCCATGAGGATCGAATCCAGCACTTCCTGGCAGGTCTCGGCGTGGATCTGGAGAAATCCGGAGTCCCGCGCGGCCAGCACGTCGTTGTGATCCGGCTCCAGCGTAATGGGCGCAGCCAGCGCCCGCGAGACATTGACCAACACCAGCGGCGCGCGCCAGCCGGACACCGAATAGAGGACTTCGAAGGCATAGAGCAACCCCTGACTGGATGTCGCGGTGAAGACTCTGGCTCCCGTGACTTCAGCAGCCCCGGCTGCCGTCATCATGGAATGCTCGGAATCCATGGTCACAAACCGCGCCGCCATCGCGCCGCTCTCGCACCACTTGGCCAGCGCCTCCACGATTTCCGTCTGCGGCGTGATGGGAAACGCCGGGATGTAATCCACGTCGGCCAACCGAGCACCCCAGGCAGCCGCGAGATTGCCGGTCATCATTTCGCCCGCCATGCCACCCCTCCTTCCTTCTCCCGCTCGGCCACTAATGCTTCGGTCGGGCATTCATGGACGCAGATCTGGCATCCCTTGCAATGGTCGTAATCAATCACGGGCTTGTCGTCTTTCGTCATCGAGATCACGCCGTCGGGACAAAAGGCGAAACACAACCAGCAGCCGTTGCACTTGTCGGGGACCAGCACCGGCCGGAAAGTCCGCCAGCCGCCGGTTTCACGCAGGACCGAATTCGCTGAGGCGCTGATCCTGGCGCTTCCTCTGGTTGGTGGTTCATACGTCGGCACGTGAAGGTGGGCCGCGACCAGCGCCGGGCCGGCACCTTTCTCGATAGTCATCACTGGAACTGCGTCGTAACACTGCAGGGCCACCTTCTGATTCCGCTCGATTGCCGAAGCAGCAAGCCCGAGATCCCCCAACTCCCGTGCGATGGCCTCTCGGATTGACTCCTGCCGCAGTCCAACCAATCGACCAGCGACGGCGCCGAGGAGGGCGCTGATCGCTCCTCGTTTGCCGAACTGTTGCAAGGCGATACCCGTTAAGTCCAGCGTCGTCAGCCGGCCTGGAAGGGAGGTCTGGGCACGCAGTTGATCGGGATTGAGCGGTGAATTGACGAACAGGACCGTACAGTCATCGATCCCGTCCAACACACGAGCTGCGGGATCCTGTATGAGCGAGGCGTCGGCAACGACGACAAGATTGGGATGGGCGATCAGGCCCCGTTCGCGTATTGGCTCCTTGGCGATTCGTGTGAATGCGGACACAGGCGCGCCACGCCGCTCGGCCCCATAGATGGGCGAGTCCTGGGCCCTGAATCCTTCGAGGAACGCAGCCGCCCCCAGAATCCGGCTGGCGGTCTTCACGCCCTGTCCACCGCGGCCATGAAACCGCACGGCTTGCATCGCACTATTTCCTTATGGCCTCGTGCGCTTCTCTAGCCTGAGCGCAAGGGAGACACCATGCGGCGCTTGGCAACGCCTCTAAACGAGAGGCCGATATCTCCTCTCCACAGCCCTCGCAACGTCCGTACCGCCCGGTTTCAATCTTTGCGAGCGCTTTGTCGACAGCCTCGATCTGCAACTTCAAGTGCGCGTCCAAGCGATCGAGAATCTGTTTCATCCGCTCTTCTTGGCCCCTCTCCTCGACCTCACTCTCAACATCCGCTTCCAACCAGAGGAGCTCGTCCTCCGTCTGGGCTGCCTGTCGAAACATATCTCGGCGGGCCGCAAGGAGTTTTTCGTGGAACTTAGCCAGCGGCAACATGCCTAACCCTCCCTCTTCACGCCCTGTCCGTCTTTTCTTTCTTGAACGCTTCCTTCCCGGCCGCCAGTGCGGCCGCAATGGTCGCCTCAGTCTCCTTCAGGAAACGCTTGGCCTCATCGACGGAGTGGGAGATGTCTTTGCGAACCTCTTTCGCCTTCTCCATGACCTCTTCCTCTGTCCGGCGCGCATAGCCCTTGATGGCCCGACGGGTTTCTTCCCCGGAGGTGGGCGCGTACAGGATGGCCGCCACCGCCCCGAGTATGGCCCCACTCAAAAACGCAATCGACAGGCCCATTCCCGAACAGCTCCCATGTTGGTCCGCCATGATGACGTCTCCTTCCCTACTGGATAAGTGTTTCCGGCCTTAGCCTGTCTCCTGGATAGTCCCCTCTCCAGAGAAAGCAGAGGACGTGCCAGGATGTAGGGCCAATACAGCAACCAAGTCACTAGTTTGGCAAGGGTTTTCAGGGGACGGGCGGACGGCGGCTTCCGGGTGGGTCACAGACTGGGGAATTCCAGAACCGGCGCCGACTCAGTTCTGTCCCAAAAGGCGACAGGTGGGGCAGCGCCCCCGGCATCGATTTCTATGAACGCCCCTACGAGTACAGGGTCATCGGCACACTGTGCGCCTCATCGAACACTTCCTTCGCTGCCAGCAACTTATATGACTTCGACAGCCGCATCGCGATAGGCCTCTTGCCGCATGCGCAACAAGCCGCCGGTTACCTGTAGACTCAAGCGGCGCAGTTCCGTGAACAGACTCGCGCGTTTTGGTGTCATCCTTTTCCTATTCCCTTCTTCGTTCCGTCTCTTGTTTCTTCTTCGAAGCTCATCAGAATCGGACAGTAACCGGTGGGCTGGCCAACTCTGCAAGCTCGGATCAAACTGTTCAGCGCGCGGGCCAAGGCCTGCAAGTCGTCAACTTTGGATTCCACCTGTACTAGTTTCGCCCGAGCCTTTTCCCGCACCTCACCACAGCGAGCCGTTGAGGCAACCCGGAGAGCGAGCAACTCAGCGATCTCGCGGAGCGTGAAGCCGAGCGTTTGGGCGTTCTTGATGAACCGTAAACGTCGTTCCTCTTCGTGACTGTACAGTCTGTACCCCGAAGGCCTCCTTGCTGATGGTCTGAGCAGCTTCAGACGCTCGTAATAGCGAATAGTTTGAACGTTCACGCCGATACGTCTGGCGAGCTGACCGATCGTCAGTTCGTGAGCCATTTCATCACCATCAAAGCCACCCTACACCTTGTACTATGGTAGAGAGTCAATTATCCCAACATGAGTCGATCTCCCCCCTTGACTCGGTACCGTAGTACAACCTGTACGATGCATCCCTGAAAGGAGGTGATCGCCATGTGTCCATGGATCGAACAGTTTGGCTTTTGCCCCTATGGGGCTGCATCCAAAGTCTGGTCTTGGCTGCAAAGCCTGGTCAGTTACTGAGCCGACCATCAAATAGTGCGTAACGCAAAAAAAGCGGTTCAGCCTTAATCGCAATAAACGCATCGCTTGCTGGCTTAAATCACGCACTATTTAGCGACCTCATCAGTAAGCCGTGAAAGGACAGAAGGGTAGTTCCCCCAAGGGAGCTGCCTTTCTGTATCCTCCGCAGGCGACAAGCAGATACCGGAGCTCTTGAGTTTCGGATTCGACTCTTCATACATTCCTACCCCGTTGACCACGTTCTATCTATGCTCATGGCGGTGATGGAGCTCAGAGCGGTGGGGATGGTCATGCATCAACGGCAAGTGGCGGTGCAGGTGGGCATGCGGCTCCTCGACCCCCTGCGTCTTTTCATGCTCATGATCGTGGTGGTCGGCGTGCACATGTGCGTGGTCATGCTCCACTTCCTCATGCAGATGGAAATGGCTGTGATGGGCTCGGACAAGGAGTACGACGCCCACCCCCATGACCACGGTCGCCACCATCTCGCTGGTTCCCCAGCGCTCACCGAGAATGGGAACAGCGGCGAGGGCGCCGATAAAGGGGGCGGTCGCAAAGAATCCGGCCTCGCGAGCGGCGCCATGCAGACGGAGCGCCTGCATATCCAGCATCAGGCTCACGCCATAGCTGAAAAGGCCCAGCACAAGCGCGGCCATAACAATTGAGGGCCGGGGCAAGTTGTGATCGACCACGGCAGCGAGACTCAGCGTACAGACCCCCGCGCTTAATGTCTTGATCCGCGTCACGACGATCGGATCACGAAGGGACAATCGCTGACTCAAATTGTTATCCAGCGCCCAGGAGAGGCAGGCACAGGCGATGGCGAAAAATCCCCATGCATCCGGACGGAGATCGCCCGGTCTGTACTGAAGGAAGCCCGCCGCGACGACGATCAGCAGGGTGCCAACTGCTTCCACGCGCCCGAGGTGTTCTCGAAAGAGAGCCACGGCCAACACAATCGTGAAGGGTGCTTCCAAATTCAACAGCAGCGAGCCGAGTACTCCCGCCATGCGCTGTAACCCCCACAGCATGAAGACAGGTCCTAGGATGCCGCCTGTGATGACAATGCCTGCCAATAACCATCGATCGGTTGTCCCCACTGGTGCCTCTCGCCGTGAGGCGTCAGATCCACGGTAGAACAACCGCTCAAAGACAAGGAGTCCCAAGCCGGCTCCAAGATAGAGCAGGCCGGCGATGAGCAGGGGACTTGCTTCAGGCAGCAAGAGCTTGGCGAGCGGAAGACCGACGCCGAACAGGGCCGCAGCGGCGAGACCATACCCAGCGCCTTTATATGTTGTCTTCTGGTAGACTCGCATGACCTATCTCCCTCACCGAATTCTCTTGGTGTTCCTTCCACCAGCGCCACATCACATAGACGGGCGGAATGACGAACAGCGTGAGGATCATGGCGGAGAACACGCCGCCGACTTGGGGCGCCGCGATGCGTTTCATGACATCGGCGCCGGTTCCGGTCGCCCACATCACCGGGAACAATCCGATGACATCAACAAGGCCGATCATCGCCATGGGGCGGATGCGCTCCACCGCGCCGAGGTGCACCGTCTCGATCAGATCTTCAAGCGTTCTCAGCCCGCCACCCGCTTTGCGCCGCTGACAGGCTTCATCGAGATAGGCCAACATCACCGCACTGGTCTCTGCGGCCGTGCCGACGACCGTGATGAGTCCCACCCACACTGCAATGCTCATGTTGTAGCCGAGGATCGACAGATACCAGACCGCGCCCACCAGGGAGAGCGGCACACCCACCATCACCATGAAGGTTTTCGCAACTGATTGGAACGTGAAATAGAAGATCACGAAGATGATGATGAGCGTCAACGGCACGACGAGCTTCAGCCGCTCTTTCGCCCGCTCCATGAACTCATATTGACCGGACCAGACAATCGTATAGCCCGGCGGCAATTCGACTTGTGCGGCCACAACCAGTTTAAGATCCTCCACGTAACCGCCGACATCCCGTCCCGTCATGTCGAGAAAGACGTAGCCGGCCAACAGGCCGTTTTCGTCCCGGATCATAGGCGGCCCGTTGACGAATCGGAGCGTCGCGAGTTGCGCGAGCGGGACTTGCGCGCCGGTCGGGGTATCCACGAGCACGCGCTTCAGCTTTTCAGGATCATCCCGCAACTCACGGAGATACCGCACGTTGATTGGATAACGCTCACGGCCCTCGATCGTGGTGGCGATATTTTCACCCCCGATGGCCGTCTCGATGATCTTGCCGACATCCATCAGCGTGAGCCCGTAACGCGCGATCTCGTCACGATTGATGTCGAAGTCCAGAAAGTAGCCGCCAGATACCCGCTCTGCGTATACGCTCCGCGTGCCTGGGACCTCTTTGAGCACCCTCTCCAGATGCTCGCCGATCTGTTCGATCTGCTTGAGATCCGGGCCAAAGATCTTGATCCCGACCGGCGTCCGAATTCCAGTCGTCAGCATATCGATCCGCGCCTTGATCGGCATGGTCCACGCGTTCGTCACACCGGGGAACTGTAGGGTGCGGTCCATCTCATCAATCAAGCCCTCATAGCTCAGACCGGGTCGCCACTGCTCTGTGGGTTTCAGCGATACCACCACTTCCATCATGCTGAATGGCGCCGGATCGGTGGAGGTTTCGGCCCGTCCAGCTTTGCCGAAGACTTGCTCCACCTCGGGGAACGAGCGAAGCTTCCTGTCCATCATCTGGAGGAGTCGGCTGCCTTCCGTGACCGACAGCCCGGGCAGCGTGGTCGGCATGTAGAGGATCGTGCCTTCGTACAGCGGCGGCATGAATTCGGAGCCCATCTGTTGATAGAGCGGCACGATACTGGCCATGAGCACGATGGCCCCGATGACGACCGCTTTTCGATAGTGGAGGGCCGTACGCAGCAGAGGCGTATAGAGCCGTTGGAGTGAGCGGCTTATGGGATGTTTCTGTTCCGGGAAGATCTTGCCTCGAATGAAAGTGGGCAAACAGGCGGGCACCAGCGTGATCGCCAACACGGCGCATGCGGCGATGGCCAGGTTATTCGTCCAGGCCAGCGGCTTGAACATGCGACCTTCCTGGGCTTCCAGGACAAAGATCGGGATGAACGAAATGGCAATGACGAGCACGGAGGCAAAAATCGGCGGACCGACTTCCTTGGCAGAATCGATCAGCACTTGCAGCCGATCGCCTTGTCGTCCATCCCGTTCCCAGTCCTCTAAGCGCTTGTGGGCGTTGTCCACCATCACGATCGCCGCATCCACCATGTCGCCGATCGCCACGATGATGCCGCCCAGCGACATAATATTGATGCCGATCTCCATCAGGTACATCGGAATGAACGCGATCAGCACCGCAAGCGGCAGGGTGAGGATAGGCACGATCGCGGAACGGACATGCAGCAAGAAGATGAGGATCAACACGCCGGTCACGACCAGTTCCTCAATCAGACTTTCTTTCGCCGTCGCGATTGATTCGTGGATCAAGTCGCTGCGGTCGTAGGTCGTAACGACCTTGACGCCTTTCGGCATGGAGGGTTCGATCTCCTTGAGCTTCGCTTTGACTCGTTCGATCACCGCGAGCGCGTTTTCCCCAAACCGCATGACCACGATGCCGCCCGCCACCTCACCTTGGCCGTTCAATTCGACCAACCCACGTCGCATGTCCGGCCCCAGCCGCACCGTCGCCACATCACGCAGGAGAATCGGCGTCCCGTTTTCGTTGACCCCCACGGCAATCTTTTCAATGTCTTCCACCTTCTTGATGTAGCCGCGCCCACGCACGACATATTCAATCCCCGAAAACTCCACCACGCGGCCACCCACGTCGTTGTTGCTTTGCCGAATCGTTTCCACAATGGAAGGGAGAGACAGGCGATAGGCCAAGACTTTGGTCGGGTCGAGATTCACTTGGTACTGCCGGACGAAGCCGCCGATACTGGCCACCTCGGCCACACCTTCCACGGCCCGCAGCCAATACCGCAGGTACCAATCCTGGAAGCTGCGCAGAGCGGCCAAATCTTGTTGGCCGGTCTCATCGACCAGGGCATATTGAAAGACCCAGCCCACGCCCGTTGCGTCAGGCCCCAGCTGCGGGGTGACCCCTTCCGGCATGCGCCCAGAGAGTTGGTTCAACCGTTCGAGGATGCGCGACCTGGCCCAATAAATATCCGTACCGTCTTTGAAGAGAATGTAGACATAGGAATAGCCAAAGTCCGAGAAGCCACGGACGACCGTGACGTTCGGCGCGGACAGGAGCGCCGTGACGATCGGATAGGTGATCTGATCCTCGACGAGGTCTGGAGACCGCCCAGGCCAAGTGGTATACACAATGACCTGCGTGTCAGAAATATCCGGCAGGGCATCGATCGGTGTCTGCCACATCGCCCAGAGTCCAACTGCGGAGCACGAGAAGACGAGCAGGAAGACAATGAAGCGGTTTCTCGCGCTGAATTCGATGATCTGTGCAACCATGGCCCTGCCTCGCTGCCGCTCGGCGCGTCATTCGTCAACCGTCAATCGTCATTCGACTGGAAAAAGGACACGGCTCCCGCTTTTCTCTCATCTTCGCTCTTCCGATTGACGAATGACCAATGACGTTTGACGTTCTTCACTTCATGCCCGGCATGCCGCCCATGCCCTCGACCACGGACTTGAGCCGACTTTCACTGTCGATCAGGAAATTCGCCGAAGTCACAATGTGCTCCCCTTCCTTCAGTCCTGTGAGCACTTCAGACCACTCTCCCGTTTTCACTCCCGTCTTGATCAGGCGTGGTTCAAGCTTCCCGCCGCCCAGGTGAAGAAACACCATTTGTTTCTGGCCCGATTCGATGACGGCTTCTTGCGGGATTGCCAGGCGAGTGCCCAAGTTCACCCGCAGCTCCACGTTGGCATACATGTCCGGCTTGAGCTTCTCATCGCGGTTGTCGAGTTCGAAGCGAACTTTGGCCGTGCGTGTTTTGGGATCGAGTGTCGGATAGATGAATCCCACATGTCCGGTCAGGACCGTCCCCGGATCGTAGGAGAGCGTCACGGCGGCCTGCTGCCCGATCTTCACAAAGGACAGCTCGTATTCGTAGATGTCCGCCAAGACCCAGAGGCGGGAGAGATCCGCAATGGTATAGAGTTCTTCGCCGGGGTCCACGTGGGCACCGGCCAGCGCTTCTTTTCTAATGACCGTCCCGGTGATGGGCGAATGGATCGGGAGCGCTTTCATGACTTTGCCGGTTTGTTCGAGCTCTCGAAGATGGTCTTCCGTGATATCCCACAATTGGAAGCGACGCTTGGTCGCCTCGAGCAGATCCCGGGAGCCGCGCGCGACCTCGGGAAACTCGCTGGCCCCTAATTGTTTCTGCCCCTGCAACGCGAGGAGGTATTCCTCCTGACTCGCGACCAGGTCGGGGCTGTAGATCGTAAAGAGCTGTTGTCCTCTCTTCACATGATCGCCGAGCGCGCTCACAAACAGTTCTTCGATCCAGCCGTGAAACTTGATGGTGACTCTCGCCAGCTTTCGTTCGTCGACTGCGACCCGCCCGACGGTCCGAATCAGTTTCTCCAGCGGACGTCTGGCCACTGGTTGGTACTTCACTCCGATCATCTGTAGACGATCGACTGGGATCGTAACGATGCCCGGCAACTCAGGGGTGAGCGCCGAAGATTCAGGTCTAGGGTTCGGCCTCGGCTCCTCAGTCCTCGGCCTGGACTGGGATACCATCCCCGGCATGTCCGGCATTGCGTCTTGTCTCGAATCCGCGGGCGGGAGCAACGCCGGACGCCACCACAGCCAGGCGAGTCCCGCTATGACGAGAACGAGCAGCACGCCCGATCCAATGAGGCTGCGGCGAGTCATGATCCCGGCTTCCTTTCCGATAGCCCGCCATTCAACGGTCCGCCGGTCACGGCCTCAAGTCGCGCGAGCGCTTTCTCGTGGTTCACCATCTCCCCATGCAGTTCGAGCTGGCTGTCCTGAAGAGTCAATAGACTATTGAGCAGCGTCAGAAAGTCCACCTTTCCCACCCCGTAGCCGGCTTGCGCCGCCTGAAGCGCCAAGGTGGCTTGCGGGATGATCGCATCACGCAGAATAGTGATCAGCCGCTCAGCCCGCTGCGCCTGCACAAAGCCGTCCTTGACTTGGAACAACAGGTCCTGCCGCGTCGCGGCAAAGTTTTCTCGCGCTCCCTCAAGACCGGCCAGGGCCTCCCGCACCCCTTGCTTCTGTTTGGTCTCATAGAAGAGTGGAATCTTGATCCCCACGATCACTTGGTACCCGTTATCGTTGATCTTGTCGTTCCGAAGGCCGAGCGCGGTGATATCGAAATCCGGATAGTACTGCCGTTTGGCGAGCGAAACGGACCGTTCGGAGCGATCGATGCCCTTCGCCGTCGCCAGCAGCGCGGGCGAGAATGCATCGGCGCGCCGACTGAGTTCCTGCAAGAGAATCGTCAGGATGGTGGTGTGCACTTCTTCCGGTGTCCCCAGCGGTCCAGCGGGCGGACGATTGAGGATGCGATTGATCGCCGCATGCAGGCTTTCCTTCTGTTGATCGAGCACTGCCAGCCGGTCGAGGACTCGCGAAATCTCCACTTGAGCCCGAAACACATCCTGCTGTGCGGCCTGTCCGACGCTGTAGCGTGCCTTCGCTGTCTTTTCAAAGTGCATTAAGAGCGCTTTGTTTTTCTCGACGATCTCGATGCTCTTATGCACAAAGTGCAGATTGAAATAGGCTTCCTTCAAGGTCGCAATCAGCCTGAGGCGGGTGGCATGAAACTCCTGCTCCAGTCGCTCAGCCTCACGCTGAGCCACCTCGCCTTTCAGACTGAGCTTGCCGGGAAATGGAATCTCCTGTCCAAACCCATACATCGCCCCTTCCACAACAGGAGGGACCATCGGCATGCGTTGATAGCCGACCTGCAATGTTGGGTCAGGTAGAGTTTGGACCTGCGGCACGACGGCCTTAGCCGCTTCCCAGCGTTGACGGGCCGCTTTGATCTCAGGATTGACGGCTTCAAGTTCTCCAATTAAGTCCGAAAGGTTGATACGAAGCTCACCATGCGAGGGATGAGCAGTCCCCTCAGGGGTGACCACCCCACGATCTTCCTCTCCACGAACGGACCAGGGTGAGAGCCCCACGATGAAAAAAAAGAATAGGGGAACGGACCAAGATCGATTGCGGGCAATAAGTGGTGTCACGGCAGCACCTCCAGAGTGCAGTGAAGAACAGACAAATCATCGCCGCTCAGGTTAAGCAGCTGAACAGCGAGCGAAAGAACTGGAGGTGTGGGATCAGATTCGAAGGACCGAGGAAGAATCTATGGAGAGAGGGACAATAGAAAACGCTCTGCTCCAGGAACACAGAGTCGGGACTGAGTGAGTTGTGAGATCTGCGGAAAGATCCAACAGAATCGGCGCATGATCAACATCCGCGACCGCACTACTCTTTCCCTGACGTTCGGGTGACGAGGTTGCCGACGGCGGACACATAGTGGTTCCCTCCATCGGGCAGATCATCACGTCTTCCACGAGTGACGCCGCCTCTTCCGCGAGGGAGATGTCAGGCAAGACGCACATCGTTCTGATCACCTGACAGAAGGCAAACAAAACCCCCACCGCAAGGTATTGCATACTCATTCGTGGAATCATTGGACTCACAAGACTCCTCAGAGGCCTGCTTTGCTCAAATCTGCACACACAGTCTCTATTACCGTAGCAGGCGCGTCAAGCCTCGCCAGCTCATCCGCCTATCTCTAGAGCATGGGCAATGCCAGAAAGAACAGAAACAGGATGTTTTTGGGACCACATGCGATTCCGAGAATTTAGGCCAATCTCCACGCAAATCCACGAACCTCATACTTGCATCCTATTGAGGCATTTCGGGTCATTCTCCCATGTGATATCTGTGGCGAAGCGCGTCATGCCATCTTCTTTCGTCTCTCCGCACCCCCTCACATCACCGCATATGGCGGAGGCGCAGGCTGTTCATCACGACACTGACGGAGCTGAAGGCCATGGCCGCGCTCGCCAGGACGGGACTCAGCATCAGACCAGTGAACGGGTACAACGCGCCGGCCGCGACGGGAATGCCGATCACGTTATACATGAACGCCCAGAACAGATTCTGCTTCATCACGCGCATCGTCTTCCTGGCGAGCCTGATCGCCGACGCAACGCCATGCAGGTCGCCACGCATCAGCGTGACATCACTCGCCTCAATGGCGATGTCCGTTCCGGTCCCGATGGCCATGCCCACATCGGCCTGGGCCAACGCCGGCGCGTCGTTGATGCCGTCTCCGACCATGGCGACGACCTGACCGGCCTCGCGCAGACGCCGGATCTCCGCCACCTTGCCGTCCGGCAACCGCCCGGCCACGACTCGATCGACGCCAACCTCGCGAGCCACCGCCTGAGCCGTCCGCTCGTGATCGCCGCTCAGCATGACAACCGTCAGACCAAGTTGTTTGAGCTGTCTGATCGCCTCGCATGACGTCGCCTTGACCGGGTCCGCCACGGCGATAAGCCCAGCCGGCGCACCGTTGATGGCCACATACACAGGCGTCTTCCCTGCTCCGGCCAACTGCTCTGCTTGCGCGCGGAACACCTCCGACGGCACCGCATAGTCATCCATCAGGCCTTCATTGCCGACAAGGATCGCCGCGCCTTCCACCACGCCCGCAGCCCCTCGCCCCGCAAAGGACTGGAAGGATTCCACCTCCGCCGAAGGAAGCATCTGCTCTCCGGCCGCACGCACGATCGCCTCCGCCACCGGATGTTCCGAAGAGGCCTCCAACGAGGCCACGAGCCTGAGGAATTCACGATCGGACCACTCGCTGCCTTGAGTCAGGATTACGTCGGTGACCGCCGGTTTCCCCTCCGTGATGGTGCCGGTCTTGTCGAGCGCGACCGTGGTAATCCCACCGGCCCGCTGCAGCGCTTCTCCACCTTTGATCAGGATGCCCTGTTCGGCTCCCCTGCCGGTCGCCACCATCAGCGCGGTCGGCACCGCGAGCCCCATCGCGCAGGGGCAGGCAATGATCAAGACTGCGACGGCTGCAGCAAAGGCTTGCACCACCGAGGCCTGATCCATCGCGACATACCAGACCACGAAGGTCGCGAGCGCCAGCGCCATCACGATCGGCACAAAGACCGCGCTGACTTGGTCGGCCAGTTTTTGAATCGGAGCCCGTGAACCCTGTGCGTCCCGCATCAGCTTGACGATATGGGCCAGCACACTGTCCGCACCCACCGTGGTCGCCTGATAGCGGAACCCGCCGGACTTGTTGATCGTGCCGCCGATGACCCGATCTCCCACCTGCTTCGCGACCGGCATCGCTTCGCCGGTCAACATGGATTCATCGACGCTGCTCTGCCCGGACAGCACATCTCCGTCGACCGCGATTCGCTCGCCAGGCCGCACGACGACAATGTCTCCGCTCCTCACCGCTTCGACCGGCACATCGATCTCGACTGCCTCCCGCACCACACGGGCCGTCCTTGGTTGCAATGCCACCAACCGCCTCAGCGCAACCGAGGTCTGCCGTTTGGCACGAGCCTCCATCGTATGGCCCGTCAGGATCAGGGCAATGATCATAATCACGGCCTCGTAATAAACATCCGGCCTGACGCCGTGGTTCAGAAAGAATTCAGGAACGACGGTGGCCAAAGCCGAATAGAAAAAGGCCGCGCCGGTTCCCACGGCAATCAGCGTATTCATATCGGCTGCGCGATGCCGGAGCGCGGACCAGGCCCGCACATAAAAATGCCGCCCGGTCGATCCCATCACCACGACCGTCAGCGCCATCAGAATGTAGGACCATTGGGCTGGAGTGGCAAAAGACAACCAGGATGCCGCCTGCATCATCCAAGGCATGAAGAACCCCGTTGCATGGCCATCCGGCTCGTTCGCCGCCATGAGCGGCATGGACAGCACCATGGCCGACAGGCCGGCGGCTCCGCTCCACAGGGCCTTACGCCGCACAGCACGATACTCCTCTTCCTGCGCCCGATCCTGCGCCGCCTGTTCATCGAACGAGGTTTGGCTCTGAGCCGCAGGCTTGGCTTCATACCCCGTCCGGTTGATCGCCTCGACCAACGATGTCTCCGAGGTGACGGCGGAGTCATAGGTGATGACGGCCTGCTTCAACATGAGATGGACGGACGCATCGACGACCCCGGTTTCCGCCTGCAGCACCCGCTGGACGCGGCTCTGGCAAGCGGCGCAGGTCATGCCCTGTACCGGGATCGTCACCTTCCGCAGAACGGGCGAGCCGGACGCCTCCGCACCGACAGATAGCTCCACCTTCCCTTCCGACAATGCGACCTTGTTCATGCCGCCCTCCCGGCCGGCTGGGCCGCATACCCCACCTCGTTTAGCGCCCGGGCAATGTCCGCCGGTGTGATCTCCCGCTGGTCATAGGCAACGAGGGCTTCGCCGATCTTCACGGTTTTCACCTGCACGCCATCCAGTTGGGTCAATGCCTTCGTGACTTGGCCGACGCAGTGCCCGCAGCTCATTCCGTCGATTTTCAGGATCAAATCTTCCATGGTGCGCCTCCTAGGTTGAGGAACGGTCTTCGACGAGCCCCATGCTCGATCAAGCCGCTCTGTCATCTCCCTAGACGGGAAAGGAGGCGGATTATTACAGGGAGGGATTTAGAGCCTTTTTGATGAGGAGGTATCGTTGCTCAAGTAAGCGGTGTCCTAATCCGATAGAGATGCGGATAGTAGAGAATTATTCCCAGGCAATCAGCTCGCGAACATTTGATGAAGTGTAAAGAGTACTGGCCGTTGCCCCAGCATGTCGGAGAGAAGAGATAACGCCATGGCGCAGTCCCCAGCGTCCAGCCTCGTCCAAGTCAAGATCGAGGATCTGAAGGTGGGTATGTATGTGCAGTTAGACTGTCATTGGCTGAAACACCCCTTTCTCCTCAATAGGTTTAAGGTGAAATCCGCCGCTGAACTTGCCGCTATCCGCAGGCTTGGCCAAGTGACTATTCATATGGATCCCGCCCGCTCGGACCCGGAGTCTCTCAAGAAAGCCACGGCCTCTGGAGCAGACCCAACAGTCCAGCCAGGCCATATTCAGGCAGAACCGATCATCCCTGAGGAATCTGAGGAGGAAAAGGCCCTTAAGATCAAGAAAGGGGAGCGGATACAGGCTTTCCTTCGCTGCCAGGAACAGGTGAAGAAGGCCAATTCCAGCTACGTTAACGCCCTACGACAGAACAAAGAGGTTATTGACCAGGTTAGTGCCGGTCGCAAAGAGGGCGTCACAACAGCCACGCAAATGATAGAGCGCGTGACCGATGTCCTCCAGAAGGAGGACACCGCTACGGCGATGTTCAACGTGATCAATTCCAAGGGCTTCGAGGCGCGCGATTTTGCTTCCTTCCATTCGCTCAACGTGTGCATGGTGTCCATGATGTTGGGGCGGGATTTCGATCTCGGTCGCGACGAGCTGCTATGGCTTGGAATAGGAGCCTTGCTCCACGATATTGGCGAACGGAAAATCCCTTCCCCGGTGCTCAATAAGCGGCTCCAGGGAGCGCCCCTCACCCGAGCTGAAAAAGCGTTCTTTGAACTTCACCCCGAGTATGGCCAAAGCATGGTCCAGAGTTTCTGCTCATTCCCGCCGGCCAGTGCCCAGGTAGTCTACCAGCACCACGAGCGTGTGGACGGATCCGGGTACCCATGTAGGCTCAAGGATGACGCCATCTCGCGCTTGAGCAAGATCGTCATGGTGGCTGACGAGTATGACCACCTGACGAACAATCATAATCCGAGCAAAAGCCTCCACCCAGCGGAGGCGCTTTCCCACATGTACGTGAATAGGGAAAAGGTGTTTTCGGGCGACGTCATTGTAGGTCTGGTCCGGACCCTGAGCGTCTACCCACCTGGCACCATGGTTCGCATGTCAGACGGCTCTCTCGCCATGGTGATTAGCATTAATTTCCATGCCACGACGCGACCCATCGTCATGCTGTACGAGCCGGGCATCTCCAAGGATAATGTCGTGGTTCTGAATCTCGCTGAGGACATGGATCTTTCCATTGAAAAGACTCTGCGCCGGACGGAAGTGCCCAAGGAGGCCCTGGACTTTTTGAATCCTCAGCGCATGGCAGGCTACTTCATTCAAACCATAGATCAGCCTGATGGCCCCATGGAAAAGCGGTAACGGGCGCCCGGTTTGTCCCTAGGCATCTCGATGCCCCTGATGCTTTTCTGCGGTCGGTCAGCACCCGATCATTGAGCAGACCGCGTCTTTCCGGCATCCTCCTGGGACGGGGCTTCAGATCCCTGTTCGTCACCCTCCCCCATGCGTTCATGCCCCATGCCGCCTCGGGGTCCCATTTGGCCCATTGGACCGCGACCGCCCATCCCTCGCATACCCTGATGCGGGCCTCGATGCCGGCTGAAGGTCCGCTCGTATTGAATGAGGCTCCAGATTTCTTCGTCGGTCAGTTGGCCGGCGAATCCAACCATGCTGGTGCCGGGCGAGCCGTGCTTGATCACCCAGAAGATTTCGCCTTCTGTGCGATGGCGCCAGAATCCATGATGCTGAAAATTGCGCGGAGCCGGATCCAGCATCTTAGCCATCACGCCGTCCCCGTCCCCGTCCTTCCCATGACAATTGAAACAGGTGCCCTTGCCGTTATAGAGGGCTTTGCCCTTTTCGATCGTGTCAGGCAAATCCGGCATTGGACTGGTGAGTGCCCGCGCTTCAGCCAGTTTGTCCGCCGGCACACGAGATCGCATCATGTCCGGACCGGCGGCCATGACGACTAGCGGAAGCATCAGCAGAACCGTGGCTGAGATCAATCCACACGCCCGGTGGCTCATCAACAGACTCCTCTCACATGGCCTATATTGCACCGTCTGTTTTCTTCATTCGCTATTCGTCTCATTGACCGTTATTTCGTCGCGCGTTTCGCCCGGGCGACGCTTGACGATCCACGAGAGACGGTCCCGGAGAGCGACGTTAAAACGCCACGTTCCGATCGCGTTCGGCCACGGCTTTGATGTAGTCCGGCATGCCTTTAATCACAGCATCAGCCGTCAGATCCGATCCACTGATTTGTCGCGCGACGGCGCAAGCACCGCAGACCCATATGGGAATATTTGCCGCTTGGACTGCAGCCAGCAAATCTTTTAGGGGTGTCAGATTCACGCCGGTCACATGATCGGCAGTGCCCTTCCGTCCCAATGTCACCGCTTCGTTCCAGAGCCACAGCACCACGTCGTGCCCCTGCTCCTTGGCCGTCTTCGCCGCCATGAACGGCAGCGTGGCCATCGTGGGGTCGTCTGTGCCTCGACTTCCTGAAATAATAAATGTCGCCATCGATAAGTCCTCCGTGAATCGTCGTTCGTGAAGCGTATCTCGTCTGCCGCCCACGAGCAACGCTTCACGAGATACGGTTCACGCTTCACATGCTCATTTCGCCAGACTTCTGATGTAACGAATCACCTGCCAAATCTGATCATCCGGCAACCCGGCAAAGGACATCATGCCGCTGCCAGGCGAGCCGTTCTTGATGATCCAGAACAGTTGTCCGTCAGGAATGTCTTTCATCATCGAGCCACAGGTAAAGTTTCGGGGCGGTGGAATCAGCGCCGCGCCCATGAACCCTTGCCCATTGCCCTTATCCCCATGGCACATTGCGCAAGCCACCGGTTGGGCCGTCTGCAGGAACAATGTTTTCCCCCCTTGGATGGCGGCATCCGAGTCGGGCAATGGATTGGTCTTCGCCAGGAACTCGTGGGGCGCCTTGGCCGTTTTCCTGGGCTGCGGACAGACGCCTGTCGGCCCGCCGCCGGATCCCACGGCCGCCTGTGCCACATCCGCTCCGCCTTTGAAGGTCGCTTTCAAATAGGCCATCACATCCGCCACCCCCTGCTGTCCGATGGTAAGGCTCCAGTAGGGCATGTTCGGCGATTTCCCCATAGCCGCGCCGCCGTGATTGATGACGTTGTAGAGGTAATCGATCGGCAGCTTGTCGAAGGGAATGTTGGCATGGATCGCGGGCTTGGGCTCCAAGCCGGACGCAGCCGGACCATCGCCTTTCCCGGTCGCCCCGTGGCATTGCGAGCAATACTCCTTATAAATCACCTTCCCGCGATCGACACTCGCCAGTCCGAACTCTTGGCTGGTCCAGGGCTCGTAATATGTGAAGTCCTTCACCCCCTGCACCATGAGGAACCCGATCACCGCGCGGAGTTGCGGTTCCGTGGCATCGGCGAGGAACTCACCGCTGTGCGGTGAAAAGTCCTGTGGATTCTGCCCGAACCGGAAGAGCCAATCCTTGTCGTACCGTTGGCCGGCTGCCACCAACGACGCACTCTGCGGGCCGCCGATGACCTTGCCGTTTTCTTCGATCAGGTGACAGCCGAGACAAGCGTGAGCCTTGTAGGCCATACCGCCGAAGGTTGCCTCGAACTTGCTGACCTTGGAGAGATCAAAAGCGCCTACGGTCACGCGTGGGTCCTTATTGTGCTGCTCGAAATAATCGGCAATGGCTTCGGCTTCTGCATCCATCACGACGGGGTGCCTCATCGGCCCTTCGGACAAGTCCCAACGATAGCCTTTGGGATAGAGCGGCGCCTCTTTCCCCGTCAGCCATCGGATCAACCAAGCCCGCTGATACTTGCTCCCGGCCCACATGAGGTCAGGCGCTTTCAGGTTGAAGCGCGAATCCGGCTTGCCTTCCAATCGATGGCATTGCACACAGCTGCTCTGAATCAGTTCCTTTGCCCGAGGTTGATCGCTCCCCAAGAGCAGGCGTGGGAACGACGCCAATCCCACCACCAACAACAACGCACAGCCGATCATCACCCTCCGTCTCTGAACCATGCCCCACCCCTTTCTTCCACTCTCAGCGATTGGCCTGCTTATCGCGTTGCGAGCCAGGCATGAATATCTGCGATGTCCTGATGGCTCAGTACCGATCCCCAGGCCGGCATCGGACCGCGACCATGAAGCACCGTTTCCCAGAACACGCCGTCATTCTTGAGAATCGTGTTGCGCGCCAGTTTCGGCCCCACACCACCAACGGCGCCTTCACCGTGGCAAGCCTGGCAGTTGTGCGCATAGAGACCCGCCCCCCTGGCCGCCAGGCCGGTGAGCGGACCATCCGTTGCGGTGGTCTGCCCACGTAGAGGCTCCGTCATGGCCAACTCATTCTCGATGGACGGCAGATGGTCCGGGGCGCCGGGGTGATAGCGCGCCGTCAGATATTGCAGGAGCACCGCAGCTTCGTCCTTGGTCAGATCGGCACCCCAATGCACCATCTTCTCCACCGTCGCCGTCCAACGATCTTCCGGCAACCGCTGCTGCACAATGAGGTCGGTCGTGTGACAGACCGCGCAGCGGGCCAGAATCAACGTGGCCGCTCGGCGGGCCAAGGTCGGTTCGACCGTCGCACGCTCATCCTCCTGAGCAGCCGTCGCCACGACCCCGCCTAGAATAACCAACAGCACAATGGTGAATGGTGAAAAAGTTCGCCCAACAAGGCCGCAGCGAGGTGCGCGACGCGACGAGTAAGGAGCGTCAGGTTTGCTCACGCCGGCGAGACGGTGAGCCGGCAGTGTCCCAGCCCGAGGCGTACGGTTTGTGTACGTTGAGGGCTTGAGTGAAGCGAGAACGACGCTGGAGGGTTTTTGCACCATTCTCATGCCGCCACCGTCACAGACAGGCGATCCCATCCGTTCCACAGAAACCCGCCGGGATTCCACGGACTCGTCTCCGGCTGTCGTTCACCCCGCGCATCCATGGCGCGGCAGAGAATGGCGGTTGGGCCGGTGGTTCTCGCGTTCCAGATGTACCGCCATTGCCGCCAGGCATAGGGCTGCTCTTCACCAATGACACGAGCCTGCTCCCACGTGTACCCGTCGTCACAGGAAACCTCGACCTTCGCCACCGGCGCCTCCCCGGCCCAGGCGACTCCTTGAATCGTGACCGGCCCCTTCCTCACCGTATCCCCCTCAGCCGGTGCGGCAATGAGCGATTTAACGAGCATCCGTTCCACGGGAACCATCGCCGTACCCGGCAAGCCGGAACTCGGATGGATGGAAGTCTCCGGTATGCGGTAGGCCTGCTGCATGTAGTAGCCGGGAGTTTCATCCGCGCGCACCGTGATCTCGGCCAGCCATTTCATGCAGGATTCCGCCATCCATCCGGGTGTGATGACGCGCAGCGGCGCGCCATGCAGCAGGGGCAAGGGGCGTCCGTTCATTTCATAGGCCAGGAGCGTGTCGGGATGGAGGGCCTTCGCGAGAGGAATGCTGCGCGTGAACAGGGGCACCGTCGCGAGCGCCGGACGATCCGCCCCCTGAAATTGCACATGGAGCCCCTGCAGTTTCACCCCTGCTCGCTGCAGCAGGTCACGCAGCCGCACACCGGTCCATTGCGCGTTACCGACCGCCCCACGCTCCCATTGAACTCCAGGCACCTTGGGACGATGGTGTGCGCGACCATTGCCGCTGCATTGCAGGACCGCCGTGAGCGTCACCTCTTCGAACTGTCGTAATTCTTTGAGGTTCAGACTCAGTCCATCTTTGACCAGCCCTTTCACGGTCAGCCGCCAGACATCGGGCTGTACCGCGTCGGCATTGGGCGGGCCAAAGTGACTGCGTACGAAAAACCGTTCGTTGGGCGTCAACCAGGAGGCAAATTCTCGCACCGGCGTTTCCGCATCGAAAGGGCGCGTGACTCGCACGGTGAGGGGTCCGGACGCTTGGCCGGCCTCATCACCTCGGCCGCCTTGGACCGTCTGAAGGCTACGGCCTAGGACGAGGCCGGCCCCGATTCCTTGCAACAAGGTCCGCAACAATACTCGCCGAGAAACAGTCATCGTGGGCCTTTAGGGTGAAGTGACCACGTGACTATGTGGATTGAGGTCGATGGCGATGTTGGCCGCTACCGCGATTGATTGATGCACCGTGCAGGCCTGCGCCACTTTCAACAACCGCTCTCTCTGCTCGGGCGTTACTCGGTGGGGCAGGCGAATCGCCAGGAGGATCTGCCCGACACGGTGCGGCCCTTCTGCCATCGTCCACTCTGCTTCCACCTTCAACCCTTCGCGTGAGATGTCGTGCCGTGCGCAGAACTGGCCGACAAAGTAGCCCACGCAGCTCGCCACGGAACCGACAAACAATTCCACGGGAGTCATGCCTGCATCAGCCCCACCCTCGTCCGCCGGCTGATCCGTGACCACCCGATGTCGATCACTGACAATGTCGTAGCGCGTTCCCCCTTGGTAGGCCACGCTCAGCTTCATCTCGTCCTCCTCTACTCGTATTTCGCTTTACGTATGGCGTATCTCGGCGTTCGTCCGGGACTGGTCTGTTTTACGAGATATGCTTCACGAGATGCGCGTCACATTCTCAGTAGGGTGCATCCGCCGGCTTCTCTCCCTTCGGCCAGTCGTTGGCCTTGTCGGGAAAGTCCGGGCGTGGTTGGGAGTTGATGTAGGCCGCCACGTCATAGGCATCGTGATCCGACAGCGCCCACCCCCTGGTCCGTGGCATATTCGATTTGATGAACGAGGCCGCCACCGGAATGCGCGCCATCTCAGCGGCGATGTTGTAAGAACGAGGTCCCCACAAGGGAGGGGCAGCCATGGTGCCCTGTCCGTCGGCGCCATGACAAAACGCGCAACGAGCCGCAAACACCTTGATCCCGTTCCCGCCATCCGGCGGCCTGGTCGATTGAATACGTGGGATGCCGCGCCAGGCCATGCGACTGCCTTGCGCAACATCCTTCGACAACCATTCGATATAGGCCACAATCGCCTGGAGCTTGTGACTGTCCTGAGGTATCGCCTTGCCGTTCAAGCTCCGTTCGAAACATTCATTGATGCGGTCGGCCAAGGTCACGACTCGCCCGATGCGCGCGCGATATTCCGGATACATCCGCGAAAGCCCAACATAGGAGGCCGAATTGGGATCGAGTCCTGCGTCTAAATGACAATTGGCGCAGGTGAGTGCATTGCCCACATAAGGCGCGGCGAATTCCTGGGTGTGGACGACCAGCTGATAGCCCAATCGGATCTGCTCGCCACGCTGACCGCCGGGGATGGAATCAGGGGAAGGATGACTGAAGACGGCATCAAGTGCTGAAGACTCCGTCTGATGAACGAGCGATTGCCCTCCGCTTCGCGGTTCCTGTGAACCTACGCAGCCTCCGAAGAAACTCATGACCAACATGGCAATAAAAAAGCTTTTATGCATGCCGGTAGAGTCTCGCAAGCTGTATGCCACCCCCATCGTGGCCACCCTTGAGAACATTCGAGCCGCGATCGGATGAGCGATCACGCCCATCAATCACCTCTGGGGACAAACGCACCAGTCACCACCTCATGGCTGCAGCATCACGCCCCATTTCATGGATCCGCTAATAGTCCAGTACCTAGGGCGTTAGGGACAGATTCCAAGGAAAGGATTCGAAGAACCAGCCACTTCTGATGGCCCGTGTCCGGCTGCACTGTGAGGGCGACTTTGGACAGTCGCGCGGGGGCCTTCGCCTGGGTCGTCCTGGCAGCCCAATTGCCAGGCGGCTCGGGATGGCGGGGCGGTATCAGGTATGAGTACGGATCCAGCGCACCATGTCCTGCGGGCTCAACGCACCGGGCTGGCGCGCCACCTCACGTCCGCCGCGAAATACAATCAGCGTCGGGATACTGACGATCCCGAACCGCGCCGCCAATGCCTGTTCTTCTTCCGTATTCACTTTGGCCAAGCGAGTGCGCGGCTCCAGCGCCTTCGCAGCCTGCTCATAGGCAGGCGCCATTATCTGGCAAGGACCGCACCAGGGCGCCCAGAAATCGACGACTAATGGGATTTCAGCCTGTGATGCATGGCGGTCGAAGTCTGCCGCCGTCAGGGTGATCGGATGTCCGGTGAACAGCGCGTGATGGCACTGACCGCAGTTGGGATGATCTGTGAGGCGGGTAACCGGGACCCGATTGATGCTCTGGCAATGCGGACAGACAATATGGAGTTTCTGGTTCACAGCTTAGCCTGCCCGAACTATATCATTCGCCGTTCATGGATCCCCTTGTCATGCCGTCCGCCGCATCGGTCCAAGACGGACCTAGGTAGCGCGTCTCAAACTCAACATATAACTGGTCAGGTCATTGAGCTGTTGGTCGGTGAGGGGGAATTTCGGCATGAACGATCCCGGTGACACCGATTGAGGATCACGGAAATGCTTGAGATGCCAAGCTCGATCGGATCTCGTCTCCCCGATCAGGGAAAGGTCCGGCGCCACGGCCCCACCTTCGCCATGAATACGGTGGCAGCCGACACAGCCGAACTGGGCATAGACGGCCTTGCCCCGCGCGACCGCCGGATCGCTCCTCGGCACGGCGTAGAGGTTCTTGATCGAGATCCCCAGCAGCCCGAATACGGCAAGCAAGAACAGCAGGCCGCTGCCCAAGGCAACCGGCCGCCGGATTGGATTCCGAACCGGGTTGCGATCGATGAACGGCCAGAACAGCATGATCAGGATGACAGAGAGCGGCAAGACCCACGTGGCCAGCGGTTCAAGCGGTCCATGCACATACTTGAGCAGTTCGTAATAGAACAGAAAGTACCATTCGGGCACCGGCACGAAGGTCGTATCGGAAGGGTTGGCCTTATCCGTCAAGGGCAAGGGAATGGAAAACGCCAGCATCGCGAGCACAGAAAAGACTCCGGCGATGACGACCGCATCCATATAGACCTGCCGCGGAGCAAACGTTTCACTGCTCAAGGACGCCCGATCGTCGGTCCAGGGGCCGGCGGGACCCACCCGCCGCAGGATGAACAAGTGCAACGCAATCCCCCCGATGAGGATCGCCGGGAGGAATAATACGTGAATCGCAAAGAACCGTGAGAGGGTCAGCGCGCCAAGCGTCTCTCCCCCACGCAAGACACGAGACAGCAGATCTCCGACGAGCGGGACCGTCCCCACCATGTTGATGCCGATCTGTGTCGCCCAATAGGCGGTTTGATCCCAGGGCAACAGGTAGCCGGTAAACGCGAAGGTCATCACGATGAGGAACAGCACCACGCCCACCATCCACATCACTTCCCGCGGCGATTTATACGCGCCATAGAGAAACGTTTGGAGCATGTGGAGGCCAATCGCCACGACCATCGCCGACGCGCCCCAATGGTGGAGCCCACGCACAAACCAGCCGAATGTGATCTCAGTTTCAATGAATCGGACGCTATCGTACGCGTGATCCGGCGTCGGGGCATAGTAGAGGGCGAGGAACATGCCCGTGGCGGCTTGTAAGACAAAGAGGAAGAGGGTGGCGGAGCCGAAGACGTAGATCCAGCTGGCTCCACCGGGGATCGGCTCATCGAGCAACGTGCGCTGAACCGGTTTCAGATTCAGGCGGCTGTCGAGCCAGGTATAAATTCGCGAAGCCATATTCCTGGTTAGGCGTGAGCCGTGAGGCGTAAGGAGAAATCCCTTTCTCCTGTGTGCGCCTCACCTCTCACGCTTTACGCCTTGCGTGGATTACAGTTCCACGCTTTGTGGCAGGCCGGATTTGAACTGCTTATACATGACGAGGAGCCGTCCGCTTTCCACCTTTGTCGGGAGCACATCCAGCGGGCGCGGGGCCGGCCCGCCCAACACCTGGCCGTTCAGGTCATACGCACTGCCGTGACAAGGACACAGAAATTTGTTCTCCATGTCATCCCAGCGATAACCACAGCCGAGATGCGTGCAGATCGGTGAAAACACCTTCACGTCGCCCTGCGGCTGCTTCACCGCCCACACGGCCTTGCGCGATTTGGCTTCCATCCAGCCGTCGCGGATGGTCGTGACATGGTCCAATTGTGTGGGGTGCCCGGTGGGCAATTCGTCTACGGATCCGACATCCACCCAATCGCGTTGGCGACGTGTAAAAGCCGGTGAGATCAGCGAGCCGATCAGGGGAATAGCAAGCCCCATCCCGACGAACCCTGCCGCCGCAAGGGTGACCCACTGAAAAAACGTCCGCCGTGACCCGACCGGAGTCGAGAACCCTCCTGCCGATTGATGATCAGACTGTTTTTGATGGCTCACGAAGAATTCCCGCTACACATTCGACCTGCGTGCTCGGCTATGGCCGTTTCCCAGTATTCATCGGACAGGTATTGATGCCGAACAGGCTCCAGGCCGGGCAGAATCCTATGGCGCCGGTGACCAGTGCGATGGCGCCGACGGCCAGCATGACTCCCGTCCCAACCGGCGGGAGGCCGGCAAAGGCACCGATTCCTATCAACAGAATACCGAGCACGATTCGGATCGGCCGCTCAATTCCACCCACGTTGCTTGTCATGGTGCACCCCCTTCTGACTTGTTTAGGTGTGAGGCGTAGGTGATCGACCACTACTTACTGTGAGCCCAGCGCGAGAAAAAAGATTCATGAAGATTATTGACAGGCTCCTGCTCTCACCTTCCGGCAGGTGACCCCTGACGCCTCACTAATGTGTCGCAAACCGATACATATCATGACAGGTTGTGCATCGCGCCGTCATGCTCGACAAACGGTTGAGAATCTGAACCGAGGATTCACCCTGCGCAATACCGTCCGCCAGATGATCCATATCTTTGTGAATCGACATGCCCATTTGTTTAAAGGCCAGGGGAAGTTTCAGCATGATGGTGGGGTTGACGTCCGCTGCCATCTGCATCCCGGCCGCGCGGGCCGCGCCTTCAGCCGCTTTGAAATTTTGATTCGGCTCGCTCAGCGCCGTCACGACGCCATGCACCGCTTTGAGCAAGTGACGCATCTCCGACAACACCATGTCTCGTTCCGCCGGTGCCAGGACAATTTCCGTGCGCCCATCTGCTCCAAGCCTAGTATGCCCCTGAACAAACATGGCCACCATAACGCCCAGCGTAATGACCCAAAGAACCAGAGCTCCCAAACCCAGCACGCGCCAACTCATATGACGATCCGCTCCATTCGCTTAGGGAAGGGTGCTGCTTGAACCGCTGCTGAGCGTTCGCAGGTAAGCCGTCACCTCACGGATCTCATCGTCAGAGAGGACAAACTTCCACGCTCCCATGGCTGTATTCTTTCGACCGTCATGAATCTCTTTCATGAGGGTCGCATCCAATTTACTTTGCACCGCGGGAGAACTGAGGTCTGCGACCGGCGGAGTAAATTTCATCACCCCATTCCCCTTCCCTTCGACTCCATGACACCGGGCACAGAGATTGGTGTAGATCGACTTTCCTTTCCCCGCGTCTGTGCCAACCGCATACAAACCGCTTGGCACCACACATACAAGGAGCATCGACAAGAGAAAGAGGACCATGGCTTTGACTTTCATCGCTCTACCCCTTTCAACTCATCTCCGCGAAGCCATTGGTCTGAAGCATACTTCCGGCACTACGCCAGCAAGAATGCGATCCTCGTGCCAGTGAGGCGGAAGATCCGGCGAAGGCACATGTTCCCAGAACAAGCGTGTCAGACAGGAAGCCGGCGGAGCAGCCGTCGGCGCAAAATGGAGATATTCACCCCAATTCTCGCCCCGCGTTGGCGCAAGATGCCACAGTGTCGTGGTTCAGGCGATGGTCGCTCCGAGCGTGACTCGTGTTTTCATGGAAATGGAAATCAGGCAATTGGCCTCGGCCTTTTCGCTCAGCCCTTTGGCTTTTCCCGCATCGCCACCGGGTGTCAGTGTAATGTGGGGCCGCAATGTCATGACCGTGACCTGGAACTTTCCATCCACCGGTTCCAAACGTCCTTCCGCGTCACAATGATACGACGTGAATGCTAGTGTCCCCCGTTCAGCGAGTACCAGAAACGTCGTCATGACACAGAGATTGGCCGCGGCGACAGACAGATCCTCAAGCGACCAGATCCCCTCGTGCCCATTGAACTCTGGGAGTGTCGCAACCTGAATCTCAGGCTTCCCATCGCAGGAGATGATCCCTTTTTTCTGCTCAGTCCACTTCACCGCTGTTCGATAGGTATAGACCTTGCTGCGAACTTCCATTGATCCTTCCCGGACTAGGAGCCTGTCCGACATTGCGGTTCGTGACGAGGCGAAGGAGATGCGGCCAAGTGCGAGGCCGCAGGCCCGGAAAAACCGGAGGTGTATTCGCTGGAATACATTGAGGATTTTTTCGGGCTGAGAACGACGCAGATGGCCGCAGATCGTTCGC
>JAHFEW010000185.1 GCA_023248215.1 Nitrospira sp. | reverse complement strand
CGCAAGGGCCAATTCCCTCTCCACCACGCGCTTGGGGACCAGCGTAATGGTCTTCCCCTTCACCGTGGCTTCCAGCAGATCCCCTACGGCCACTCCTGCCTTGGCACGAAGGGCAGGAGGATACGAGCGCCTCTGGACCCTGTCAATTCGCTCTCTTTTGTAGAACCGACGGCGTGCTTCCTATGGTAGGCTGATCAAAATGACTTCCAGCAAGGCCGCTAATGGGGACGTGAACGTTAATCGTCAAACGATCCGGTCTTCTCGCGTTTAACGATCTTCAAGCGTACCGATCCTCTTCCCACGGTAAAGCAGTATTCGAATAGCCTCTGACTTCCCAGTACCCCGGGCGATCCTGCTCCAGGAAGATAATCTCCTTCACCCACTTCGCGCCCTTCCACGAAAAGAGGAAGGGGTCATTGCTTGACCTCACACTTTCCTGCGGATCGAGGGACGCCGACGATGGGCAAGCAGGCACCGTTGGGGAACAGTCTCTCACGCTGCCAGCCAAGGACGGCGACGCGCGATGCAAGGTCAAGCCATGCCCCCCACCGGATGTCTTTGACTTATTGAGGACAGCGCACGGCAGGAGGCCCGTTTTAGCGTTGAGATGTTGGGTGCCGGCTCGGGCTGTTAGGCGGCCCGGTGAGTCTTGGGCCCCGGCGCCAGGATGATGTCCAGCCGTCCTCCACAGGCATGCACAATTCTCTGGAGTGTGCGCAGCTCGTACCGGTCATAGTCCGCGTTTTCATACCGGCTAATGGCCGAGGCGGTGGTCCTCGCTCGCTGCGCCACCTGTGCCTGGGTCAGTCCCGCTTCTCGGCGCAGCCGGGTCAGTTGCTCTCCGATGGCCAGCTTCTGCGACTCTTCCTCAAATCCCCGGCGGAATTTTGGATTGGCGAGTTTGCTATCGAGCCACCCTGCACCCGTTCGAGTTGGTTTGCGTTTCATCGTTGCCCCCCTTCTTCAAATTCTTTCTTATAGGCTTCGGCTCGCTCGATTTCGCGCTTGGGTGTCTTGTCGCCTGTCTTCCTGAATCCGTGCGTCAAGACGAGTCTTCGACCGACGAAGAAGAAACAGAGGATGCGATCGGTCTCGACCTTGAACTCAAAGATCTGATCCGTTTCGGCCAGATGTTTGAACTTGCGCTCGTTCCAGATCTTCCCTGTGTCGCCCATGCGGGCAAACAGTGCCGCGAATTTCTGCTGCGCCGTGAGAGGGAGCCGTTCAAGCCATTCTTCCGCAGGCGCAGTTCCGTTTGGAGTGACATAGAACTCGATCCTGAGCACCGCACCGTCATAGACCAGATAGACCAGTCGGCTTGATGGTGGCTTGCTCGACGGATTGGCCATTCTCCCTCCTGACAGGACATAGCATATATGCTACTATGCACACAAGCATGGTCATTGCTCATTCGTGTATACGTGACAATGAGAGGAGATTTGCTCAATGATTACTTCAATCGCATTCACCGTCTACCCAGTCTCCGACATGGCTCGAGCCAGAGCCTTCTATGAGCACGTGCTTGGCTTGCACATGAGTTATAACTATCGAGATGTCTGGGTGGAATATGATCTCGGCGATTCGACCTTCGCGATCACGACCACGGACATGGGACATACGCCTGGTGCAAAAGGGGCAGTCGTAGCGTTTGAGGTGTCAGACCTGGATACCTTTGTGCAGAAGATGAAGGAGCGAGCCGTCTCGTTTATCATGGAAGCGTTCGACACGCCTGTCTGCCAGATGGCGGTCATTGAGGACCAGGACGGGAATCACATCACGATCCACAAGCGCCATGCCTGAGGAGCCCATCGCGCCTATCGCAACTTGTCCTGTTAAGCTCAGAACGCCATGATCGCAAACTTGCGGGGCAGATGGAGAGAACGTTTTGCAGGCGCATAGGTAGGTGCGGGGACACTCTGAATCGCGCTGACCAAACACCCCACATTCTGATTACGGGACTGCCGGGAGTCGGCAAGACCACGCTGATTCGTGCACTCGCGAAGCGTCTGGCGGACTATCACCCGGCGGGATTCTATACGGAAGAAATCCGGGACGAGCAGGGAGCGAGAGAAGGCTTTCGGCTCGTGACTCTCTGCGGCCGCCAACTGGTCTTGTCCCACATCCGCCACCCTGGGCCTTACCGTGTCAGCCGCTATGGAGTGGATGTCGCCGGGTTCGACCAGCTCTTGGCTGAACTTGACCTCGGGCACACTCAATCACGGCTCATCATTATCGACGAAATCGGGAAGATGGAATGCCTCTCGCAGCGCTTTACGGACAACATGACTGTGCTGCTGAATCAGCCGAAGATACTCATTGCGACGATCGCCTTGAAGGGCGAAGGATTCATCAGTCAGGTGAAGACCCGACCCGACTGTCGCCTCGTGACAGTTACAAGAGAAAACCGTGACTCCCTCGTGAACGACCTCTTGAGCGAGGTGCAGTCCCGTCTAAGGAAGGGAGGCGCCCATGGGATTTGAATTCACTCGCCAAAGGGTCAACGAAAAGCCTGGGTATTGCGAAGTTCATCTGTTTCTTTCAGCGTGCGCGTGATTGCTGAAAGAGTCTCGCCACTTCGTCCACGGCAAACCGTGGAAACGGGCGCGCGCAACCATTTTCAATGAGGGTGACGCCATTCCTTCTCGGAACCACGGTTCCGATCCGTGCCACCGGAATCCGAGATCTTCGCAACCGCATGACTGTTCGCCTCTCAAAAGCCGGATCGGTGCAGATCAGAAGGGCTCCCGATGAGATTGCGCCCAACGGATTCAGTCCGAAATCGGCACAGAGCTGAGCCGCCTCAGGCAAGATCCGTATTGCATCACCATCGATCTTCAATCCCACCCGGGCTGCTTCCGCCACTTCATACAACGCTGCGCTGAGTCCTCCTTCCGTCGGATCATGCATCGCATGAACCCCTCCGGCGGCCATGGCCTGCCGGGCCTCTTTCAGAACGCTCAGGCCCGGCTCGGTGAGATAGCGCCGGCACCGGGCCAGAAAACGCACGCCATGTCGTCGCCGGATCTCATCGGCTCGCTCACGGGCCAGGATCGAGACGGCTTCGATCGCGAGGCCCTTCGTGAGCAACACCGCATCACCGACCCGCGCGCCGGCAGCCGTAATGATCTTGTTCGGCGCGCATTCCCCCAGCAGACAGCCCACCACGACGGGACGCGTGACCGCCTCGGTGATCTCACTGTGGCCTCCGCACAACGACACGCGGAGACGACAGCAGATCGTATGGAGTTGGGCGAACAAGCTGTTGACGGAGGAGGCGGTTGCGGAACGAGCAGGCAGCAGCACGGTGGCCAGAAACCACTTCGGCGTCGCCCCTATCGCCGCCAAATCGTTGGCGTTGATCAGCAAGGCATAGGTGCCGATCTCGTCTGCCACGAAGGTGATGGGATCGGTCTTCGCGACCAGTGCCCTGCCGCCGATGCGAATGACCGCCGCATCGAGACCGATCCCCGCGCCAACCAGGACACGCGGGTCCCGAGTCTTGGCAAAACGCGCGAGCAGCCCGCGAAGCAGGTCGACCG
>JAHFEW010000047.1 GCA_023248215.1 Nitrospira sp. | reverse complement strand
CTAGAACACCCGCCTACGCCTGTGGCCTACGTGTTTTCAAGTCTGCCGGTCGGCCCACCTTGACAGTTCTTCTCGCTCGGCCTAGCCTGATGGCGTCGAGTGCACCACCCACCTTACACCAGGAGGTCATCATGTCTGTTGCACGCGTCACGGAAATCATTGCCGCTTCTCCGAAGAGTTTTGATGATGCCATCCATCTCGGCATCGCCCGCGCGAATAAGACCCTGCAGAACGTGAAGAGCGCCTGGATCGAGGATCAGAAGGTGGATATCGAGGATGGGAAAATCACGCAGTACCGCGTGGCGCTCAAAGTCACGTTTGTCCTGAAGGATTAGGGGAGCATCATGAAAAATGTGGAAATGACTGTCGAGGGAACCCTGCTGACCATCAAGGTAGATCTCACGAAGGAGTTCGGGCCGTCAGCGTCGGGGAAGACCATCATCATCGCCTCGACGGAGGGAAATGTCACCATTCCGGATCGGGAGGAAAAAATCGGGCTGAACGTCTACCGGAAAAAGTGAAGCGTTGAAGATAAGAGCCAATGGCCGATAGCTCATAGCGTATGGTGGTATTGGAATTGAGAGAGGAGCGCCGCCGACATTCGGGGTTGGATTCTTGTCGTTAAAAATAGGACAATGTCCGTCCGAGAAGTGGAACGGCCCTACGACTACTCCACTGGTTCGTTGACTGCCATGTCCATTGCCACACCCAGCGTCACCGAGCCACCTCCGCCCTCCATCCTCATCGTAGATGATGATCCTGACATTGCGCTCGTGCTGCATGATCTCCTCGAACATGCCGGGTATCGCGTGCAAGTCGCCGGCACTGGGGCGGAGGCGCTGGCCAAGGCCAAGGCGGAGTCCTTTGCGGCGGTGCTGCTGGATTTGATGTTGCCTGACATGGATGGACTCTCCGTCCTCACCCTCCTGAAAGAGATCGACCCTGTGCTGCCGGTGATTATGCTGACTGCATTTGTCGAAGTCGCGAAGAAGCATGGGTCTCTGACCGAAGGCGCATTCGGCTATTTGACCAAGCCCTACGATGCGGAGGAACTCAAAGCCCTCATCCGGCGAGCGATCGGTGTGAAGCATCTCTCCATTGAAGCGGCTGCGGCCAAGCAGGCCCTGACGGCCAGTGAGGACCGATTTCGCGAAGTCGTACAAACCGCTCCCGATGCGATCGTGCTCGCCGATGGAGAGGGACACATTTTATCGTGGAACGGCGCGGCCGAGCGTCTGTTCGGTTATGCGGCTGGAGAGGTGCTGGGACAGTCTCTGATCATGATCATGCCCGAACGGTATCGCGCCAACCATCAGCAGGCGTTGGAGCGAGTGCGCACGACGGGCGACATGCGCCTGAAGGGCACCATCGTGACCATGCGTGGCCTGCACAAAGACGGCCGAGAATTCCCCATCGAGATGTCTCTCAGTAGTTGGATCTCCGGAGGTCAACGTGTGCATTGCGGCATCGTGCGGGACATCACGGCCCGGAAGGAAGCTGAAGCACGGCTGCTGCAGCAACAGATCGAACAACAGGTCCTGTTGGATTTTATCCCCGCGATGGTCTGGTATAAGGACTCCCACAATCGCATCCTGCGAGCGAACCGGTGCGCGGCCGAATCCATCAACAAGACCGTGGCCGAGATCGAGGGCCGGTCGACCGAAGAGTTCTATCCGGAGGAAGCTGAGAAGTATCACCAAGACGATCTTGAGGTGATCGTGTCGGGGCGGCCGAAACTTGGGATCGTGGAGCCCTATCAAACCGGGTCGGGAGAGAAACGCTGGGTGCAGACCGACAAGGTCCCGTATACCGATACGCAGGGCAACATCCTTGGCGTACTGGTGTTCGCGCAAGATATCACGGAGCGGAAACGGACTGAAGAGGCGCTGCGCGAGAGCGAGGAGCGCTTACGCGTCATGGTGGAGTCCGCGCTCAATGGGATCGTCATGGTCGATGCGAGCGGGAAGATTCTGCTGGCCAATGCCCGTCTCGAAACGCAATTCGGGTACGAGGTGGGCGAGCTCCTCGGGCAGTCTGTCGATCGGCTTATTCCCCAACGGTTGCGTGCCCGGCATCCTGAACATCGTTCCGCCTTTCTTGCCCACCCCGAGACGGTGTCTCTGAGCAACCGCCGCGACCTCGTCGGCTTGCGAAAAGACGGGACGGAGTTTCCCCTCGCCATCCAGCTCACGCCGCTGACGACGGCGAATGGGGTCTATGTCGTCGCCGCTGTCAGCGACCTCCATGGCTCGGCATGAATCTTCGCATGTTCCTGATCATGCTCGTGCTGGCTTTCATCGGCATCTTGCTGGTGATGGGAGCTCGCACATTAGCCCGCTGGTTGAAGATCCACCATCCTCGGCGCGCCTCCGCCATCCTGGTGGCGCTGTGGGCGATCGTTGTGGGCGCGGGGTGGTTGATTGCCATGGAATTCTGGGAGCAACCCACATTTCGGCCAAACGATCTTATTACGCTGCAAGAGCCGGTGGTGGCCAGGACCATCGCGGCCGACCGTGATTCCCGCACCCTGTCCTGTGTGGTGGACCTCCATGAACATCTTGGTGTGCTGGAGGTCGAGAGCGATAGCGGCACGTTGAAGGCTCGCGTGGAAAGTAATAATACCTCGGCGCCGTTGTATTGTCCGATCGGCTCGGAAGTCCGTATCGAAATTGCCTGGCTCCATCGCATGACGATCACGCGCAGATAGAGGGAAAGGAGCCGCCCGTCACGGCAAATATGAGCATTGGCGGCGAGGATCAGTGTGAATGACCGGCTGGTTCCCTGCGGAAGGCTTTTACGAGAGACCAGACGACCAGTCCCACTCCTAGCCAGCCGATCTCGCTTCTGAGGGATGGTGCTTCAGAGCCATTGTGTTGCAGGAGGGTCCCGCCCGTTGCATGAACCCAGGGCTCTTTCTGTCCGTCAGTCGAGCCCCGGGGTTCGGCTCGACCCCTTGCCCCGGTGTCTGACAATTCGCCCCCCGCCTTCTCGGGATCGACGCTGACGGCGTTCTCAGTCGGAATGATACGAGCGCCTGCCCTGTTGGCGTAGACCTGGGTAAATTCCGCCCCGAACAATAGAATCTGTGCCGAGTAGTACACCCACACCAGCAGAATGGCCAGCGATCCCGCCGCGCCGTAAGCGGAGCCCACGTCGCTCTTCCCGAGATAGAGCCCGATGGAGAACTTTCCAATCGTAAAGAGGAATGCCGTAAGTGCGGCACCAATCCATACGTCACGCCAAGCCACACGAGCATCCGGAAGCCCTTTAAACATCATGGCGAACAACGCGGTAATGACGGCGAAGGATACGAGAGCGTTCAAGATCTGCAGCACAAATTCAGGGGCGGGCAACCATCCACCGAACCACTTGCCGAATGCGGCCAAACCGGCGCTCAGGACTAAGGACACCAGCAGCAGAAACCCCGTTCCGAGCACTGCAGGAAGGAGAAAAAACGGTCCTGGATGATGCCCCAGATCCCGCGTGCTTTCGGTTCCACTCCCCAGATGCTGTTCAAGGAATCCTGAAGCTGTCCGAATAGTCCCGATGCGCCGAATAGCAACGTTGCGAGGGCCGCGAGAGTGGCTATGATGCCGGTGGACGGCTGGCTTGCGCGCTGAATCATGTCTTTGATCGCCGCTGTGCTCTGTTCACCCAGTAGGCTTTCAAACTGTTGCAAAATGTAACTCTGCGCGGCCTCCTGTCCGAACACCAGTCCGATCATGGCAATGACGATGACCAGCAGGGGAACGATGGAGAACACTGTGTAGTAGGCAAGGGCTGCGCCATGACGCGGAACTTTGTCCTGGCCCCATTGGGTAGCTGTTTGCTTCAGCAACTCCCGCATTAGGCCAAAGTTCGCCATATTCAAACCATGAGATGCCATTACTCTTCCTTTCGTGTCTTCATTAGTGGGTGTGGCCAAGACCTGACGCATTTCCTCTTCCTGCATGCCACCATATGGCGCCACTTGTGGTAACTAGGGCTTCCCCGAGCTAGCGCTGAACGGCCGGCATGATAGTTTGGCCGGAAATGATTGTGTATGTGTATTCACCCGAAAGGAGATCCAATATGGCAAGCAAAGCAGGCGTGGCATCCGGAATCGTGCAGATGTTGAAAGAAGATCACAACAAAGTGAAGGAACTCTTCGAGGAGTTTGAATCTGCCGAAGGACGGGAACGTGGTGAGATCGCTAAAACGGCCATTCAGGAATTAGAAGTGCATGCGGACTTGGAAGAAGCACTGATCTATCCGGCCATCCGAAAGGAAATCGAGGAGGACGACATGATGAACGAGGCGGTCGAGGAGCATCACCTCGTTCATGTCCTGATCAAAGAACTAAAAAAACTCAAACCCAACGATGAGAAGTTTCAAGCGAAGTTCAAGGTGCTCGGCGAGTTGGTCAAACATCACATTGAGGAAGAAGAGAACGAGATGTTGCCGCAAGCTGAGGAGAGCGACATTGACTGGGAATCCCTGGAGACCCGTGTCATGAAGCGGAAGGAAGCGCTGATGGCCAAAACCAACGGCCGCGGGAAGGGGTCTACGCGTTCGTCGTCATCATCGCGGGCGCCTAAAAAGGCTAGACGGTAAACATAACCCACCGCCCGGCGAGTACGAACACAAGGGAATGCGCCATGCCAAAAGATCGTCCGAAACGCGACAGCAAAAATAAGAAAGTTCAAGCTCTGGAAAGTGTGCGGGAACAGTCCGGAGACCAATATCTAACCACTAATCAGGGACTTCGCATCAACGATGATCAGAACAGTTTGAAAGCCGGCCCACGCGGTCCGTCGCTGCTGGAAGATTTCATCCTCCGGGAAAAAATCACCCATTTCGACCACGAGCGCATTCCCGAGCGGGTCGTCCATGCCAGGGGCTCTGCGGCCCACGGATATTTTCAAGTCTACAAATCCCTCGCTTCCCTGACGCGAGCCAAGTTTCTTCAGGATCCCGCCGTGAAAACACCGGTGTTCGTGCGGTTTTCTACTGTGGCCGGGTCTCGAGGTTCCACTGATCTGGCGCGCGACGTGAGGGGATTCGCGGTCAAGTTTTACACTGACGAAGGCAACTATGACTTGGTGGGCAACAACATGCCCGTTTTCTTCATTCAAGATGCGGTGAAATTTCCAGATTTGGTCCATGCGGTCAAACCGGAGCCTCAGCATGAGATGCCGCAAGCAGCATCGGCGCATGACACCTTCTGGGACTTCATTTCGCTCATGCCCGAATCCATGCATATGGTCATGTGGTTGATGTCGGATCGGGCGATCCCCAGAAGTTTTCGCATGATGGAAGGGTTTGGCGTTCATACCTTTCGCTTCGTGAATGCTCAGGGCGTCGGACGATTCGTGAAGTTCCATTGGAAACCGCTCTTGGGTGTTCATTCCATTCTCTGGGATGAGGCACAGAAGATCTCCGGCCTGGATCCGGATTTCCACCGGCGCGATCTGTGGGAAGCCATTGAGACGGGAAACTTTCCTGAGTGGGAACTCGGGGTCCAAGTGGTCGAGGAAAGGGATGAACACAAGTTTGAATTCGATCTGCTTGATCCGACGAAGATTATTCCTGAGGAACTGGTGCCCGTGGTTCGGATCGGGAAAATGACGCTCGACAGGAACCCGGACAATTTCTTTTCTGAAACCGAACAGGTGGCATTCCATCCCGGTCACCTCGTCCCTGGAATCGATTTCAGCAATGATCCCTTGTTACAGGGACGGCTGTTCTCCTATACGGATACACAGCTCATCCGATTGGGTGGACCAAACTTTCATGAGATTCCCATCAATCGTCCCGTTGCGCCGCTGCACAACAATCAGCGGGACGGTCATATGCGCCAGACGATCAATGCGGGACAGGCCAGTTACCACCCCAATACGCTGGGGGGTGGTTGTCCCATGCAGGCACAGGCGGATATGGGGGGCTTTCTCAGTTATGCGGAAAAGCTGACGGGATCAAAAGTCCGTGAGCGCAGCAAAAGCTTTTTCGATCACTTCAGCCAGGCGGCGCTGTTTTGGAGGAGCCAATCAGCCTCCGAGCAGGCGCACCTGGTACAGGCGCTGCGATTTGAACTCGGGAAGGTCGACGTCTCGGCCATACGAGAACGCATGGTGGCACTACTCGCACAGGTCGATAAGAAATTAGCGGCGCGTGTCGCCGAAGGACTGGGTCTACACGTCACGAGCATTACCGGGCCTCTCAATTTAAGCATCCCGGCCGATGATGATCCAAGACAATTTCAGCCGAAGCGAGCGACCGCTTCCGTGGAAAAGTCCGCGGCGTTGAGCATGGTGCTTGCTCCGAAGAAAGGAATCCAGACCAGAAAAGTGGCGATTCTTGCCGCCGACGGGGTCGATGGTCAAGCAGTCGTGAGCATGAAGACGGCATTGGCGGCAGTGGGAGCCATGGCGAAAATCGTCGCACCGCGCTCTGGAGTTCTGAAGACGGCCGATGGGACCGACATGAAGATTGACTTCAGTCTGCTGACCACCGGGTCCGTCCTTTTCGATGCCCTCTATATTCCGGGCGGCGAAGAGAGCGTTTGGACGTTGTTGCGGACACCCAAAGCAAGCATGTTCACACATGAGGCGTACCTGCATTGCAAACCGATCGCTGCAACAGGGGCCGGCGTCAACGTCCTGCAATCCGCGATGTCGCTTCTAGGGCTACATAAAAGTATGGATAAAAGCGGAGATGTGCCCAGTGATGAGGGAATTGTGGTGGCACGTCAGGCCTCAGCCAAACAGGTTGCGGCCCGCTTCATCAAGGCAATGGAGCCCCACCGTCATTGGGCTCGTGAAATCGAACTCGCCAGCCCAGAGTAAAAGGCGAACTTCTGATGGGGTCGAGCAAGGGATTGAGAGGTCCTTGTTTTCACTGCCTGCTCACACCTCTTGCTCTAGCAGGATGCGGAAAAAGTCCGCCAGCGGCGTTCTCGCATCGTTCAGCGACTCACCGTAGGCAAGAGTACGATTCGCCGCTTCGCTCGCTGCGGCCTTGCTGGACGGCCTTTTTGCGCACCCTGCGGGCTATTCTAATACCAACACGCCACGTGAGCTGATCGCGGCGTATGGTGCAAAAATCGAGTTTTTCCGCAACCTGCTAGGACAGAGTTCTCAAACCGCAACCGCCATCTGCATACAGGATGCAGGCGGCGGCTTGTTTCTATAGGTTTAGTGCCTCTACTGAACCACGATGGAGCCTTGTGATTTGGTCATGCTGCCTCTGTCATCGGATGACGGCCGCACTGAATAGTTGACGGTGCCAAGGCGAGTGAAGCAGAGGCCGGCTGTCTCGTTGCTCGCCAATGTGGTGGAGTTGTCTACCCCCATGCCCAGGGCTTTCGAGAATCCATTCCGGCAGGACACCCGATGGTCAAGAGGGCCTTCAATCGCGACGATGACAGATTCCTGTCGTTGATTGATCCAGCGTACTTCGTCCCCGGCATGTGCGGTCAATGCCGGGGGCGTCACGGTGTCAGTGATGACAATATTTTTGACCATCCCTGTTTTCGTCCCGGCTTCCATTTCTGATTGGGTTTTCGATGCCGTGGGTGAGCTAGAACAGGCAGCCACCGACAAAATTGCCAATGCCATCATCGAATGCAGAATCGTCTTCATGGGTTCCTCCTCAATGAATAGTGGTGAATGTCTTCCCTGGTCTGCAGCGGTCCTGCACCCTAGACAAACAGCCGCGGTAGGACCTACGGCTTCCTCCGCGTGCTATTTCGTCCAATAGCTTCACAGTAGTAGGCCAGACCCTTCCGCCATACTCGGGAAAACCCCAGTATGCATACAGCGATCGACTGGTTATTGATGAGTCATGTTGAACACCCATTGATCAGGGCGAAATCGTGCTTACACTCGACCCAAAATAGGACCGATGATGCATTTCCCGGGTGCGCCGACATCTGCTCGATTGCTGACCTCTTGTCTGCTGATGGTCATAGCTTTGTTGACGGGTTGTGCGCTGACCTTCGGTTATCGCCATGCCGATTGGCTGATTCGCTGGCAATTGGACCATTATCTGGACCTGAGCTCCGGACAACGTCGAGACGTGATGACGATGCTGCAACCGCTTCTGCTGCAGCACCGGACGGAGGCCCTTCCGCAGTACGAACACTTTCTCAAAGACGTGCAGCAGCGTGTGAACCGGGGATTGACTCGCGAAGACCTTGAATGGACCTATGCATCCTATGACCGATTGCGAGCCGATTTGTTCGAGCGTATCGCGCCGGACGGAGGGATCTTGCTGACAACCGTTACGGAGCAACAGATTCGAAGTTTCGAGGAGGTCCTGACCAAAGAGGAAGAGAAGGCTGCACGTCGTCTACAAAAACCAACTCTGTCACGTCTGGATGAGCGCGCAAGAACGATGCTCTCTCTAGCGGAAGACTGGTTGGGACCATTGAGCCGTGAGCAGACCGCCCGGATTCGGGAATGGAGCGTGGCGTTGCCTGATACACAGCCTGCATGGTGGCAGTACCGACAGCAGCGCCATCGGGAGCTGTTGGCCTTGATGCGGCGCCGGCCACCTGCCGGTGAAGCGAGTCAGGCCTTACGGGCGATGTTTGTCTTTCCCGACCACAGTGCCCCTCGTGTTTATCTCGACACAGTGAAGGACCTGCGCGTTGGTCTTACGACTATGCTTGTGGGAATCGACCGCATGTTGACCCCTATCCAGCGCCGAAAGGCGGTCGCGACGCTCCAAAAGTTGATCGATGACATCCACGGTTTACACACTGGGTAATCAGGATCCGAGAGAGAGGCCACAGCGCGAGGTGCATTCCGGCTCTTGTCGACAACTAAAAGCTGACCACACCAAACAGCCACAACAGCAAAACCAGACTGAGTGGAACGCCGAGCTACCAGAGTAGGATAGGCATATGCTCACACCTTTCTTGAAGGGGACGTGGATAAGATCGGGGAGGAAAAGGCATCGGTAGTGTCGCCGATCTCTTCCGCCCCGATAGAGCGGACATTTCCATGTGGGACGAGGGAAAATGTGCGCTGCTGTTCGTATGATGTGACGGCCGGCCGATAAGAGCTACCAGGGTTAGCCCTGGAGGGGCCTCCGAATCTCAGGATCAAATTCATTTCAGGACCTCTTGACTAGCACAGGCGGGAGGCCTATCGTACCCTCGTGGGGGGAGTGAACGCCCCGGGGGAATATCGACATGAAGGGGATTGAGCGCTGAGGACGGTGTGCATGCCCAGCTTGTACTGGGAAGCCTAAAATCCTCCCGAGATCTCCGCCGTATCTACCTCTCCTCGGTAGGTGCGTGCTCCTCCCACCTAAATCTTTTCACCTGATTCCCGCCCATATCTGTCTTCCCCCTTTGGCTAGCCTCAATGCCGCCAGGAATGCCGTCAAGGCTTGACTCTCCGCCCCGTTCCCTGTAAACGACCAAGTGACTACGTATCCTTCTATGCCAGACGTGCCGAGTCATTCCTGTCCGGATCGTTTGCTTGAGAGGTTGAATGGCCACCAAGACATCACCGCCATCTATTCGGTCCTCGAAAACTGTGTCCCAATCCGTCACCATCGACTCTGAACAGGCCGCGCCACGAAAAAAACCCTCCCTTACGGAGAAGGGTACGTCTGCGGTCACAGCGATTGAAATGGGAACCCGCCAGCGGGAGATTTCCGTTTCGGAGTTTTTCACGAAGAACCGGCATCTCCTGGGGTTCGATAATCCCCGGAAGGCGTTGCTGACCTGCGTCAAAGAAGCCGTGGACAACTCGCTGGACGCCTGCGAGGAAGCGGGTATTCTCCCCGATGTGACCGTGAAGCTCGAAACGGTGGTGAACGGGCCGACTCCCGTGACGCCAAGTCAGGCGACACGTTTCCGGGTGACGGTCACCGACAATGGACCAGGCATTGTCCGCGCACAAGTTCCTCGAATTTTCGCCAAACTGCTGTACGGATCGAAATTTCACCGCATGCGTATGAGCCGGGGCCAGCAGGGTATCGGGATCTCCGCCGCCGGAATGTATGGCCAGCTCACGACCGGCAAGCCGGTGAAAGTGATTTCCCGCACGGGGCCGCGCGCGACGGCGCATTACTTCGAAGTGCAAATCGACACGAAGAAAAACGAGCCGCTGGTGCATGAGAACAAACAGATCGAGTGGGCGCAGCCCCAAGGCACGGAGGTGGCGATCGAAGTGGAAGGTCGGTACCAGAAGGGGCGCGCCTCGGTGGATGAATGGTTGGAACAGACGTCTATTGCGAATCCGCATGTGCGGCTGGTCTACCAGACACCGGAAGGGGAGACGAAAGAATATCCCCGGACGTACCATGAACTGCCGCCCTCACCGAAGGAAATCAAGCCGCATCCCTATGGCATTGAATTCGGCGTGTTGCTGAAAATGTTGCAAGACACGAAGAGCCATACGGTGGCGAGTTTTTTAGCGAGCGATTTTTGCCGTGTCTCACCGGCCTTGGCTGAAGAGATGTGCAAGTCGGCAAAGCTGTCGCCCGACGCCAAGCCTCGCGCCGTGAAGCACCAGGCGGCGGAAACGCTGTACAAGACGATTCAGACGACCAAGATCATGGCTCCGCCGACGAACTGTATTTCGCCGATCGGCGAGAAGGCGATTCTGTCCGGCCTTTACAAACAGATTAAGGGTGAATTTTATACGGCCGTGAGCCGTCCGCCGGCCGTCTATCGAGGAAATCCCTTCATCATCGAGGCGGGGTTGGCATTCGGCAAGGGACCGGAAGAATCCGTCAAGCCGCAACCGGCTGCCATGCCGCTGGCGGAAGGCGAAGATCATGGTCACGATACCGAGCTTGCGCGCGTGATTCGATATGCCAACCGGGTGCCGTTGCTCTTTCAGCAATCGGCCTGTTCGACCTTCAAGGCGGTGCTCAACACGACCTGGCGCAACTACGGCATGACACAGTCGCGTGGCGCGCTTCCCGCCGGTCCCATGGTGATCTTTGTCCATATGGCTTCCGTGTGGGTACCCTTCACCAGCGAGTCGAAAGAAGCCATTGCGGATTACGACGAGATTCAGAAGGAGATCACGCTGGCGCTACGCGAGGCCGGGCGCCGACTGGGAATTTTCCTGCGACGGAAGGAACGAGCTGCCAGCGAGTTTCGGCGGCGCAACATCTTTGATCTCTATATTGAAGAAGTCGTGGAGGCCTGCAATCGTCTCAAAGGCGGCAAGCTACCAACCGAGCAATTGAAAGAGCAGCTGCATAAGATCGCCAGCTCGCGCACGGGGGGCCTCAAAACGGATGAAGCCTTGGGCAAAACCGGAGCTGGACCCGAGGGCTTGCCGCATTCCATCATTGTGACCACGGAGGGGATTGAAGGGGAGACCGAGGTCGCACAGCAGACTGCTACGGTGCCGGTCGTCTCAAGCAAGCCGGCGCAATTCGAGCGGCTTTCGGAGACGAAGGCTCCGGTGAAATCGGTGCGAGCCCCAAAGGTTAGACCTGGAAGCGGGAGGGCCAAACGTCCCGCGGCAGCAAAGGCGAAGGTCGGGCAGCAAGATTTGTTTGTCGGAGACGCATCGTCCGGCAAGAAGGCAGCCCTTCCGAAGCGGAAACGCCCAGCGACGTCCCTCACCCGCAAAAGGAAATAGGACAGGCTATGGCACAGGCAAAACCGAAGAAGAATGGCGCGGTGGAGAAAAAGCTCATCGGCATGGCCGATGTGGTCATTGCAGCGGCGCAACGTGCCAAAGACCCCACGTTTGCGATTCCGATTCGCGCGCTGTCGAATGTGTCCTTCAACCCCCGCAAGGGTTTGATTGAGATGGGCGAGAAGAAGCAGGCCCGATCGTTTTTTAATGTCGGCATGGCGAAGAAGTTCATGCAGACGATGCTGGTCGCCGATGCGCTCTCCGAGCTGCAGCGGGCCGACCTCACCACCTCGCTCAGGGAAATCTACTATCGCACCAAACATACGATTCAGGACTCGCATGAGAACACGTTCGATACGCAGGATGAGTCCGATCCGATCATCGAAGATTTGGAAGTCTCGCTGGTGGCCCTCCGGGAAGAACTCCATGTGCGGGCGGAAAACAGCGGCAGCATCGTGGGACCGGTGGTGTTCGGTGATGATGGGGACCGAGTGGATTGCGCCAAGTTGGGCAAGGGTGGATATTCTGTGCCCTCAATCGTCGAACCGGAATACCTCGAGATTCGCCGCTGCACGGCGGACTTCCTCTTATTGGTTGAAAAAGGCACCCAGTGGAACCGCCTGTCCGAAGACAAGTTCTGGCGGCGGTACAACTGTGTGCTCCTAACCGGGAACGGCCAGCCCCCGCGCGGCGTTCGACGGCTGGCTCGCCGGCTCCACGAAGAGCACCGGTTGCCGGTCTATGTGCTGGTCGACAACGATCCCTGGGGGTACTACATTTACTCGGTGGTCAAGCAGGGGTCGATCAACCTGGCGTTTGAGAGCCAGCGTATGGCGATTCCAAAAGCGAAGTTCATCGGTCTGTCCAGCGCCGACCCGGAACGGTATGAGCTACCCCGCAATGTCGGGATCAAGCTGAACGACAAGGACGTCACCCGCGCCAAGGAGCTGCTGAACTATCGGTGGTTCCAGAAACCAGCTTGGCAAGAGGAAATCAAACGGATGCTCGCGAACGGTCTCAAATTTGAACTGGATGCGCTTGCGAACAAGGACTTTCAATACCTGACCAAGAAATATCTGCCCAGGAAATTGAAGGAGAAGGACTGGTTGGATTAGTGGGAAACTGGTGTGCCCGCTTTTTCAGCCGGCTCAGCGCAGAGCGACAACAGGAGCTGGGCTCGTGTTCTGGGGGGAGGGTGGCATGAATATGTTGATGCTGGTGTTTCGGTCGTCGCTCAAGGACCGAGTCCATGTGTTGCTGGAGCAGTGTGACGTGCGTGCGTACACCGAGATGCCCGAGACGATCGGAGCGGGGCAGACGGGGCCGGCGGAAGGGGTCTCCTTCTACCCCGGAGTCAACAGCGTGATCATGGTTGCAGTGGACGACGCCCATGCAGAACGGGTCGAGCACACCGTCAAGGCCTGGCGCGATGAGGTGACGCAACGTCCCGGTGGGCAGAAGCCTTCGATCAGGATGTTCACCTGGCCCTGTCGCCAGTTGACCTAGTCGAAAGGGGGACGAATGGACCGGCTTGAAATGAGGCGTCGGATGTGGACGAGTCTACGACTAGCAGGAATCTCTGCGTACCTGGTTGCAGTGCCATGGGTCTGCATGGCCCAGACCCCCTCGCTTCCATCAGGCCCGCAGAATCAGCCAGGACAGAACACGCAGTCCTTGGGAACCCTGCCGATTCCAAATCCACTGGCACAGTCGTCATCTATATCTTCGACAGCCTCGGGTGCCAGCGCGCCGCAAGGGGTCACCATTCCCTCCAGCCAAGGCAAGTCTTTCGGGACGATTGGCAAAGGGCTGCCCGGTATGACGGGTGGACCTCCTCTCACCGCGCCCATGGGAGCCCAGGATCCGTCATCACGCTACATGCGACCCACCGTGATTGCGCCACTCTTTTGTGATCCATCCGTGAATATTCCCTGCTAGCGAGCTGTTGCAGACGGAGCAGTCCTCCTTCGATGCAGGGTGTGCCGATACAGGGGATCTCAGGAACTGCGCTTCGATGCAGGCGATCGTTCGACACGGATGCTCCCCGTGGGAGTCATGGCGCCTTGCGGATCGTCGGCATCGAGCCAGACATTGAAGCGCAGGGTGGCGGCCTTCGAAAAGCAGAGGCTGACATACTGCAGGGGAGCGATCGTGACGGTATCTTGCACCACCCCGAGTTGCGAGAAACCTTTGTCGCAGGCGATCAATTCGGGTCCATTGTCTTCGAGCATCCGCAGGCGCACCGGGTGTTGATTCAGATTTTGCCAGCGGACTTCGTCGCCGATCTGCACGATGAGGTGACGCGGTGCGACGTCCGTTCTGATGTTGAAATAACGAACCGCTCCCGTGAGGCGGGGGCCGGGTTTGGAACTGCAGCCGGCATCTAAGCCGATCGCAAGCAGGATGAGGAGGAGCAGCAGAGGGCGAACCATGCGCGATCCTACAAAACGTCACCAGGCGATGGCTACTAGGATGGTTCCCAGGTATCGAAGGGATTATGGTCCCTGTCAACCGAACCGGTTGATCCTCGTTCGTTAGAAGAGAGCTGCGGCTTTGATCCGGAGAGCGCGATCATGGGCCTGATGTTCGACGAGGCTCGACATTTCCTGTCCCGCACCGGGTTCGGCGGGACCCCAGACGAGATTCGACAACTCATGCGGCTGGATCGTGGCGCGGCGGTCGCGCAGGCGCTGGCAATTCCCACACACAAGGCCCAGACTCCGCCGCCGTCATGGATTGATCGGCTTCCCCCACCGGCGAACGAGCGCAAGCACTGGAGCGAGATGGATAGAAAGGCCTTTCGTGAGGCACGAAAGGAAGAGGGCCAGGAGCTTAAAGTTTGGTGGTACCGGGAACTGCTGACCACGCGCAGTCGGCTGTTGGAGCGCATGACCCTGTTGTGGCACAACCACTTTACGTCGAGTTTGCAGAAGGTGAAGTGGCCGCCGTTTTTGTATCAACAGAACGTGCTCTTGCGGCTACAGGCGCTGGGCTCGTTTCGAACCCTGCTGCATGCCGTCGCGAAGAATCCGGCGATGTTGCTCTACCTCGATACGCAGACCAGCCACAGGGAGCATCCGAACGAGAATTTTGCCCGTGAGTTGTTCGAGCTCTTTACCTTGGGGGAAGGACACTATACCGAACAAGACATCAAGCAGGCGGCACGGGCCTTTACTGGATGGCACCTCGACCATCGCACCGGTGCATTCCGGGTCGAGCGGCGCCGGCATGACGAGGGACGCAAAGAGGTCTTCGGGAAGTCCGGTTATTTCGACGGAGATGACATCTTGTCGCTGACGCTCGAGCAGCCTCAGGTGGCACGGTATCTGGCCCGCAAGTTGTGGCGTGAATTTATCTCGGACGAACCTGACAAGGCGGAGGTCGAGCGCCTCGCCGGTTTGTTCAGACAGAACAACTACGACATGGCATCCCTCCTCAACGCGCTCGTCCTGACGCCGCATTTCTGGGCGCCCGAGAATCGAGGCTGCCTGATCAAGTCTCCGGTGGAACTCACGGTGGGGACGGCGAGGCTCTTCAATCTGCCGATCGAGGAGCCGTTGCAACTCGTCCGATGCGGACGCCGGCTTGGACAGGATCTGTTTGATCCTCCCAACGTCAAGGGATGGCCGGGCGGCACGCGATGGATTACCACCGCAACCCTCCTGGACCGGACGCAGATGCTGCAGCGCGCGATTCGCGGACATGAAACGGGTCATGTCCGGGGGCAGGGGATGGGCGACATGAACCAGACGCATGGCGCGACCTGGCTGGCGGCGGAACCCATCGACATCGTCCAGGCGACTCTGCTCCCGCTCGGTCCTGTGCAGCCATTGGCTGCAGGGGAGGAGCGCGGCCAAGCCGTTCGACAGCTGGTCCTCGATCCGGTCTATCAACTCAGGTGAGGCCGTCATGATCCTGAATGAACTGCAGCGACGCGAGTTATTGAAAGCCGCCGTGGCGCTGCCACTCGTTCTATTGCGCCCGTTCTGGCTGGAACGGCTTTGGGCTGCGCAGGAGAACGAGCCGCTCGTGGGGCGACGCGACCGAGAACGAATGCTGGTTCTCGTCGAACTCCATGGCGGCAACGACGGTCTCAACACCCTGGTGCCCTATGAGGACGGAGCCTATTACCGGGCGCGCCCACAACTGGCGATTCCGCGCGATCAGGTCCGTCAGCTCACGCCCAAGCTTGGATTCCACCCGGCGTTGACGCCGTTGATGTCCCTATGGGAGAGCAAGGAACTGGCGTTGGTAACCGGCGTCGGGTATCCCAGACCTAATCGTTCCCATTTCCGGTCGATCGAAATTTGGGAGACCGCGTCGGACAGTGAGCAGGTGCTGGATAAAGGATGGTTGTCGAGAGTCTGTGAACAATTCCCTTTGCCGCCTGAATTCACCGCCGAGGGCATTCTTCTCGGCAAGGGGGACGCCGGTCCGTTGAGTGGAGGAAAGGCACGCACCATTGCGCTGAACGATCCCGGGCAGTTCTTGCAGCAGGCCGGCTCGATGGGACCGGTCTCCATGCCAACAGCGAACCGTTCGTTGGCGCATATCCTGGACGGGCAGCGTGAGATCTTCCATGCTGCGACGGACCTGCAGGGCCGCATCCGGCAGGCGCCGCAGCTGGGAATCGAGTTTCCAACGAGTAGGATCGGCAAACAACTCGAGGTGGCTGCCAAGTTGATCGCCGCACACGTTCCTGTTTCCGTCATCAAAGTGACCCAGGGGAGCTTCGATACCCATGCCGGGCAACTGCCTGCACATTATCGATTGCTGGACGAGCTTGCGCAGGCGTTGACGGCCTTTCGCACAGCGCTGCAGGGGCAGGGCGTCTGGAAAGACGTGCTGGTGATGACCTATTCCGAGTTCGGTCGCCGAGTGGAAGAGAATGCCAGCCACGGGACCGACCACGGCACGGCGGCTCCGCATCTGGTCATGGGTGGGCAGGTCAAAGGCGGCCTGTATGGAATGCCGCCGTCACTCACGGCCTTACAAGATGGCGATCTGAAATACACGATCGACTATCGGAGTCTGTATGCGACCGTGATTGAGAAGTGGTGGGGGCTGCCTCCGGTCACATTCGGCAGGGGACGACATCCGGCGATTGATTGCCTCGGTTGATCAGCCGCCTCGTAATGGGCGCGGGTCGCAGGTTTCGCATGGTGTCCCAATCGGGGATTGATTTCACAACCTATTCTTCCTATCCTACGGGCCGTCTGAAAGGAAGGTGGTGTCATGACGATGCGGTCATTGCCACGGATGGTCGGAAGCGAGGCCCTTCTGCTGATCCTCTTGCTGGCCGGTTTCAGTGCACCGGTGGCGGCGGAAGAAATTGGCGCGGAGGGAGCTTCGCAGCAGATGTTGACGCCGGCGATCCAACGCGATGCCTTGCAACAGACCCAGGCTCCTGTCATGCCGTCACTGCCGCTGTTGTTGGCTGAAGGATCCAATTCCTGTGAAATCGTGTCTTGCGGGATGGGGATCAAGCAGACCTGCCAGATCACCTGCCCGGCTGGGAAAACGCCGAAATGTAGCTGCGATTGCGAGCGGAACATCGGGCCGCTCTGCATGGACTATAAGGCCAACTGTCGCTGCGAATAGTGGTGGGAGGAATAACTAGCAGGCTGCGGAAAAACTATTGCTACACCTCCCAGGACTCGATGGTCCGCAAGTCTGGGTCCATGAGATACGACTCCGCGGGATGGTCAAAAAGGCTGTCCAGCGAGGCCGCAGCGAGGTTCCGCGGCGCGAAGAATAATGAGCGTCACCTTTGTGAACGCCGCCGAGATAGTGAGGCGGCAGTGTCTTGCGAGAACAAAGCCGGCGGACTTTTTCAACATCCCGCTAGTCGTCGTCCGAAGAAAACGATTCCGATTCACCCACCGTCAGGCTTGGTCCTTCCACACGATACCGCTCGCTCGCCCAGGCTCCCAGATCGATGATTTGGCAGCGCTCAGAACAAAATGGGCGCCAGGGATTGTCCTGCCAGGTCGTCGGCAGGTGACATTCAGGACAGCGGGTTGTGGACGGCTTCGCAGGGGACAAGGTGTTTACCTTCTGTCTGATGGTTGTGCAGATGACTCTACCACTCTCGTGCCGAAGGCGGCAAATAACTCGCCCGTGAGATAGGAAGTCTGGTCTCCGTCCCGCCAGTGTTTACGACGCATGTAGTCATTGAGCAGGCGCCCGTCGGCTGTCCGATGGACATGGGGCTGCGCCACGTTCATCCGATAACGCTCAATCGCGCCGGCCACGCGGCTGATAAAGACAATCGTGCCGTCAGTCTCCACTGCCTCCACAACCCCCACATGGGTCAAGGGATCGTTGACGCGACCGTCCCCATTGTAGTCCCACGTATTGTCAAAGAACACCAAATCACCGGCCTGTACCACCGGACCGCGGTGGAGTCGTCCATGCGTGCGAAGATGGTTGTAGATGAGGCGCACGCCGTTGGCAGCGCCGTCCACTGCGCTCCCTTCATAGAGGTCGATACCATGGGCGAGATAAATGGCACGGGTCACTCCGGCGCAATCGTAGGCAATGCGGCGCCCCTGGCTCTCAATGGTCTTCGCTCCGACCAGCTTGACCGCCGTACGAACGATCGCCTGCTGACGAGGATCCGCTTGAGTGGCGCGGCAGCAACCAGGGATTGGGGTGACGGTCGAACGGATTCCTTGCGACGAAGGAGCAGCACAAGCAGTGAGAGCTGCGGCAAGGATGAGGCTGCTCAGAGTGCGAGATAACGTCGGCATACTAGCCTAAGTATACCTGGTCCTCAGAATCGTGGGTCGCGGCGGAGCGCCGGCAGGATTAGGCCCCGGCGCTGGAGAAGACTTGCTTGATCAAGGCCTGCGCATCTTCCTGAATACGTCGGAGGTGGGCCGGGCCGTTGAAGCTTTCCGCATACAGTTTATAGACATCTTCCGTCCCGCTCGGGCGTGCGGCGAACCAGCCGTTGGCCGTGGTGACCTTGAGTCCTCCGATAGAGGCCTTGTTCCCCGGCGCTTCAGTCAACATGGCGGTGATCGGTTCCCCAGCCAGCTCCCGGCTCTGCACTTGCCGCGGGGAGAATTTCTGCAGGGCGGCTTTCTGTGCCCGCGTGGCCGGCGCGTCGATCCGTTCGTAGACCGGCTCACCCAGTCGGGCAGTCAGCTCGCCATAGAGCTGTGCCGGATCTTTCCCGGTGACCGCCAACATCTCTGCCGCGAGCAAATCCATGATGATGCCGTCCTTGTCGGTCACCCAGGTGGTCCCATCATGACGGAGAAACGCGGCGCCCGCGCTTTCCTCCCCGCCAAACCCCAATGAACCATCGCTGAGCCCCGGCACGAACCATTTGAATCCGACCGGCACCTCGACCAGGCGACGTTGGATGGCGTTCGCCACGCGGTCGATGATGCTGCTGCTGACGATGGTCTTGCCGACTCCAGCGGTCGTCTTCCAGCCTGGACGATGGGTAAAGAGATAGGCAATCGCGGCAGCAAGGAAGTGATTGGGGTTCATCAAGCCGGCGCCGGGTGTCACGATGCCGTGGCGATCGGTGTCGGTGTCGTTGCCGAAGGCGAGATCGAAACGGTCCTTCAATCCAATCAACGAGGCCATCGCATAAGGGGAGGAGCAGTCCATGCGAATTTTGCCATCCCAATCCAGCGTCATGAAACCGAACGTCGGATCGACCGCTTCGTTGACGATGTGCAGGTCCAAACCATAACGCTCGGCCAAAGGACGCCAGTAGGCCACGGCTGCCCCTCCCAGGGGATCGACGCCGAGGCGCAGCTTCGCCGCCTTGATGCGATCGAGATCGACCACGTTGACGAGGTCCGCCAGATAGTGCCCGACGAAATCATGCCTGGCTGTGGAGGAGGCCCTCAGCGCCTGTTCGTATGGCACGCGCTTCACGCCTTGTAACTCGGCTGTCAGGAGTTCGTTGGCTCGATTCTCAATGGCCTTCGTCACCTCGGTATCAGCCGGCCCACCATGCGGCGGGTTATATTTGATGCCGCCGTCCTCCGGAGGATTGTGCGACGGGGTGATGATGATGCCGTCGGCGAGGCCGGATGTCCGGCCCCGGTTGTAGGTGAGAATCGCGTGAGACATCACCGGCGTAGGGGTATAGCCATCGTCACGATCCATGCGGACCTGAACCTGGTTCGCGGCCAACACTTCGAGTGCCGTGCGTTGGGCAGGTTCCGAGAGGGCATGGGTGTCCTTGCCGATGAAGAGGGGACCGGTGGTACCGGCTGCATGCCGATACTCACAGATCGCCTGGGTGACGGCGAGGATGTGGGCTTCGTTGAAGGTATGGCGGAGGGATGAGCCACGATGACCGCTGGTGCCGAAGCTTACGCGCTGCTGAGAATCGGACGGGTCCGGTGTTGCCGTGTGGTAGGCCCGTTCGAGTTTCGCGAGATCGACCAACTGATCCGGTTGTGCCGGTTGTCCGGCGTGTGGATGGAGAGGCATGGACTCCTCGATGAGGCGTTATGAGTAGTGAGTGATAAGTTCCCGTATCACAGAGCGCTCAGTATATACAGGTCGATGAGCAATGTCAGGCGCGCACTTGCTTGCGCGCTCCTCCGCGTGGGTGTTAAGATCCACTCACGTGAAGGAGAGGGGTTGACCATGCCGAACGTGACCTTGTTGCACTCACCGACCTGCGGAGCCTGTCCCTCGGCGAAACGCCTGTGGAAGGAACTCAGGGTGAAGTATAGCTTTAGCTATCGAGAAGTCGATATCACCACCACGGATGGTCAGGAACTGGCTAATCGTCATTCCGTTCGGGCGGTACCCGCGACGATTATCGATGGACGATTGACCTTCGTGGGTGTGCCGCCGCGTCAGAGCGCCGAGAAGGCGTTGCAGCTAAAAATGAGACCTCAGGGCGCATAAGATCGGAGATATATGACGGTTCCAGATGAAGATGATTTTGAACTGCCGGATCTTCCCGTGATTGATAAGGGACCGCCGCCTGAATGCGGTACCTGCGGGGAAGCGATGAAGTTCATCGACGGGGATTGGGCGTGCATCGATTGCAATGGAGAATTGTTGGGCCCGGAAACGGGCTAACGGATCACGTCGTTCGTCGCGCGTCTCTCGTGAAGCACAAAGAGGACTCATGGCATGATCATTCCGGTCTTCCGCTTCCCGCTTCAGGAATAACGACGCACGGTCTCCATGCTTCGTCTCATCACCGGCCCGTTCCATCCCACCCTCGAATCTGCGCTGGTTCAAGATCTCCGAGCCCTGAAGGCGCAAGATCCTCTCGCCGGAGTGGCGCTCGTCGTGCCATCCGATCAGCTGCGCCGTTCCCTCAAGCGACTCCTTGCCTTGACGCATGGTCTGTCGTTACTCAATGTGCACATCCTCTCGTTCCACCAACTCGCGCTGCACCTCGACCGTGAGCGTCTTGCTTGTGGCAGAGTATCCGACAGGGAGCGTCGCGTCGCGCTCGTAAGCGATGTCTTCTTCGAGCATCTGCTTCAGCTACTCGGGCAGCGCAATGTTCCCCAGACGGAAGCGCTTCGCTTGTCTCATCTGCCTCCGGGAGCCTGGGCTGCCTTGTGGGCCAGCCTGCGTGACCTGAAAGATGCAACGGTAGATTCTGCGGTGGCTCTGCGCGCGGTGGATGAGGAGCAGTTCGCATCGGAGGACCGTGAGAAGCTCAAGGGATTGTTCACCTTATATGCCGCCCTTCGGGAAAGCCGAGCCGCGCTTGGCGTAGGATCCCCCGATGATTTGGCTGCCCTCGTCACCGAGTTTGTGCCGGCCTCGCCTTTTCTTCGCGGTCTAACCCGCCTCTGCTATTACGGTTCCTATGACCTGACGCAAACCCAATTAACTCTCCTGGAAGCGCTGAGTGCAGCCCTCGCGGTGACGGTCTATTTTCCGCTCGAGAAACATCCGGCCTATGGGTTCGCTCGGCAATTTCTGGAGCGACATCTCTATCCGCTCGCCGGCGGTTCGGAAGAAATTCTGCCCGCGTCGCTGGATGATGCCGTTCTCCCTCACGAGTACAAAGTAGAAGTATCGGTCGAAGTACGGAACACCGCCGGCATCGAAGATGAGTTGACCCTGGTCTGCAAACAAATCCTTTCGCTGGTGGAGACCAACGGCTATGGCTTTGACGAGATCGGAGTGGTGGGACGAACCCTCGTCCCGTATCAGACAGTGCTCAAGCGGACGTTCGACCAGCATCGAATTCCATTCGTCTCCAGTGCGACACTGCCGCTGTTGCAAGAGCCGGCGGTCAAGACGCTGCTCCACCTCGCGCAGCTGAAGGGGAATGGGCTGTACCGGCCGGCTATGCTGGAAGTCCTCACGTCGCCCTGGAACCGTCGGGTGACGAGCAACGCCGAGACCATCGAACCGCGTCCAGACCTCTGGCGATTGGCGGTGCAGGCATTGGGTATTACCCGTGGCGAGGACGAGTGGAGGCGGCTGGCACAGTTGGGACGCTTGGATTCTTGGGGCACAGGCAACGAGGAGGCCTTCACCGAGGACATCGGTCCCCTGTCGATCGATGGTGGACAGCTACGCATGCTTTGGAGCTGCGTCTCTGAGCTGATCGGCGATGTGAACGGCCTTCCTGATAAGGGCGGCTATGGCGACCTGACGGATGCCTTTCTGTCCCTCGCTGAAAAACATCTGACCGTTCCCTTGGGAACTTCTCAGCCGGTTGATTCTGCATCGCAGTGGGAGGCCGCCGGCGATGTGAACGAGTCGCTATCCAAAGTGTTCGCGCAGCTGCGTGAGTTGGATCGGCTCGGCGTCACCATCACCTGGGATGAATGGACTGAGACGTTCACGCAAGTGCTGGAACGGACCACCTGTGTCCTGGCGCCTTCCTCCCATCGCGGAGTGCAAGTGCTAGACGCGATGGCAGCGCGTGGAGTGGGGTTTCGGACTCTCTTCATCGTAGGGATGAACGAAAAATTGTTTCCCCGTTTTATCCATGAGGACGGGTTTCTCCGTGATCGGCACCGGCTGATTCTCAGTGAAACCTTGGGCTACAAAATTGATCAAAAACTTCAAGGGTATGCCGAAGAAGCGCTGCTCTTCGAATTGCTGCGGTCGTCAGCGACCGAGCGCTTATACCTGTCCTATCAACGGGCGGATGCAGCCGGTCGTCCACTGGCCCCATCGACCTATCTGGACATGGCCGGAAGCCTGTCACACTCCTCAGATGCCGAGTCTCTGTTTGCCTTGCCGCGTCGGTGGCCGGACCGTGCTGCGCTCGCGTTGTTTACGCCGCCGCTGTTGACTCGGGAGGAACTCACCGTAAGCAGGGTGCTGCAGGGACGAGACGTGTCCGACCTGTTGGAAGCGGTCGGGCGTGATGGAGGCTTATTTTCCCACGGGCTGGAGGCGCAAGGCGCGATCGAAAGCGATCAGCCGGGGCTCAGCGCCTACGACGGTATACTCGAAAGTTCGACTGCTCACTGGTCTCTAGTCGGCCGGCGCGGTTTCTCGCCGACCGCGCTGGAGTCCTACGCGCGCTGTCCGTTTCAATATTTTGCAGGACAGGTACTTGAGTTGGAATCCGTGCGCCAGGTTCCTTCCATGGAACTGTCACCCACTGCGATGGGGCAGCTGTGCCATGAGGCGTTGCGCCTCTGCTATCTTGGCCTGATCCAACAGGGATGGCCGGCGGCGGCGCTTTCCGCAGAGGTCATCGCCGAGGAGGCGAGTCGAGCCGTCGCTCAAGCCTGTGCAACCTTTGCGGCAACTCACGGAACCGGTTATGCCCTGACCTGGCGGTTGGCGCAAGAACAGATTCAGCGCGTGGTGGCACTCACGCTGGCATCCGATCGCGAGGAGGTGAGGGCGTCAGGATTTCTTCCGGTGGAATTCGAGATCGATGCCAAGGGAGCCTTGCCGCATCGGGCGGATCTGGATCCCGTTCCGATTCGTGGACGATGGGATCGCGTCGATCGGCATCCGGCTTCAGGCGCCCTGCGCGTGATCGACTATAAGTACCGCGCCAACGGCCGGGTTGAGGCAAAGGATCGACATCTCCTGCAGGCTGCCTTGCGGGGCGCGCGTCTGCAGCCGGCGCTGTACAGCTTGATGACGGCCGCTTCGTCGTCCGGCGAACCGCAGGGTGCCTTTCCAGAACAGGTCGACTTCCTCTATCTGCTGCCGCAGGGCATTCCAGGCGTTGAGCGCGCCTCGTTCGCCGCCTCGGACTGGCAAGGCCCCTCCGGCCTGCTGTTACACAAGACCCTGCGGGTGCTGGTCGACGGCGTGCGTGCCGGACAACATTTTATCGTCCCAGATGCGTACTGCGCCCATTGCGATTTTTCGACAGCCTGTCGGCGTGCGCATCAACTGAGCTGGTGGCGAGCCTATCGTTCCTCGCAAGCCGGAGCGTTGCGGGGCCTCCGGTCGCTGAAGGTGGCACGTGACTGAATCCACGCAGATACCAGACCAGGCGGCTCGAATCGCTGCCGCCACCACCTTCGATCGCAATGTGGTGGTGATTGCCGGAGCGGGAACGGGGAAAACGACTCTGCTGGTGAATCGGCTTCTGTACCTCCTCATGCGCCGGTCGGATCCGCTCGATCTGTCGCGTATCGTCGCCCTGACCTTCACCAACAAAGCCGCCACGGAAATGAAACTCCGCTTGCGGGAACGGCTGCGTGCGCTCGTGACCGCGGAAGGCCGCGACAGTTCTGTTGCCGGCAGCGGCACGGTCTCCATCGCCGACCTTCGCATGCGATACGGCTGGACGACCGACGAGATCGTGGCGAGGGCCGACGCAGCCTTTCGTGATGTCGAGAAGGCGCAGATCGGAACGCTCCACAGTTTTGCCGCACATCTACTGCGACTGTATCCCATCGAAGCCGGCGTCACGCCGACGTTTCGGACGGATGAAGACGGATCGCGTTTCGACGAACATTTTACCAGCGAGTGGGACCTCTGGCTGGATCGTGAGTTGGGGGTGACCGGCGGCGACCATGAGCGTTGGCGGGTCCTCCTAGGCCTGTTCCGTCTCGATGAGCTGCGTGAGCTGGCCTATAGCCTGCACAGCGACTTAATCGACCTCGAGGGGCTGACGAAACAGGTCGGGGAGACGACTCTCAGTCCCGGACTGCAAGATTGGTTCGCTCGCCGGCAGGCGCAAGCAGAAGACCTGCTGGCGCGGCATGATCGCCCGAAGCGTCGAAGAATCGAACAGATGCTCGCCGCTGTCGCGGAACTGTACGGCACTCTGCTGTCTCACGGAATGGAAGGCCTGCGGACGGTTTCACTCGAGACACAGGAACTGTTGGCAAAAGATCTCGGCTCGCCGGCCGGTTGGACAGATGAGGAGTTAGCGGAAGGTGAAGCGTTGCATCGAATTGCGAAGCGATTGCTCAAGGTCGATCATGAGCTGCTGCAGAAGCTCTTGGCCCTGCTCTCGCCGTTCGTGCGGGCCGTGCGAAAGTCTTTCCTGGATTCCGGCTGGCTGACGTTCGACGGATTGTTAGGTAAGGCCCGCACGCTTCTCCGTGATCATCCCGCAATCCGGGAACAATTGAAGCGCGACTATCGCGCGCTGCTCGTCGATGAATTTCAAGATACGGATCCGGTGCAGTACGAGATCGTCCTCTATCTCGCCGAGCAGCTGGGAACACAAGCCTCCTCCTGGCGCGACGCCGAACTCGAGCCGGGAAAACTGTTTATCGTCGGCGACCCCAAACAATCGATCTACGCCTTTCGCCGGGCCGATATCGAAGCGTTCGACCATGTCGTCGACCGGATGGAGCGCAGCGGCGCGCTCCGTTGTGAACTGGCGACGAACTTTCGAAGCCATGCGCAGGTACTCGACGTGGTGAACGGCGTGTTCAACGCACTCCTGGTGGCGCAACCGGCCATTCAGCCGCCGAATGTTCCGCTCACGGTTCGACCGAATCGATTGAATCAGTTTCGCAATCCCGGCGTCGAACTCCGGTTGGTGACGTCGGAGGAAGATGACGAGTTGGATTCTGCTGCGGCGACAAGGGTCGAAGCGGAACAGATTGCTCTCTTGATCGACCGGTGGCTGCAGCCGGCCGAGGCAGGGACCACGGCTACAGGACCAGAAGCCGGGTTGCGTCCCGGGCACATCGCGCTCCTGTTTCGTAAACTCACCCAGGCCGAGCATTATCTGGAGGCTCTTCGCCGACATGACATTGCCTACATCATCGACGGTGAAAAACACTTCTATCGTCGGCAGGAAATCATCGATCTGGTGAACATTCTCCGATGCGTCGACAATCCTCACGACCGCATTGCCCTGGTGGGCCTGCTTCGGTCGGCTGTAGGAGGCCTGCCCGACTCGGCGCTGGTCGCGCTACAAGAAATGAATGCGCTGGACTATCGACGGGTCGATCGACTCGCGGCCTGGACCAGTCCGCATGCCGGGCCGCTTCGGCGGCTATACGTCGTCCTCTCGCAGTTACATGAGCAGGCGCCCCGCTGTCCGCTGCCTGAGGCGGTGAGTCTAGTTTTCCAGCAGCTGCCGGTGCTCGAACTTGCAGCCGCTTCTCTGCATGGAGAGCAGGCGGTCGCCAATCTATTGAAGGTTCGTCAGATGGCAGCGGATCTGGCCGATCGTCCCGCTCTGACGCTAGCCGGATTTGTCGATCTGATGCTGGCACGGCTTACGGACCAGCCGGAGGAAGCAGAGAGTGCGCTGGCGGAAGACACCGTCGACGCCGTGCGGGTCTTGACCATCCATAAGGCGAAGGGGTTGGAGTTTCCGCTGGTGATTCTGGCCGGTTTGCATCACGGAGACGGAGCCGGCCGTGGTCCTGCTCGCCCGCTCATTTGGCACGATTGGTCCACGGGCGTGCAGGGGCTCGACTTGGGCGACCATTGCAGCTTGGGTGCAGTACTTGTTGCGGAGAAAACGCGAACGCGTGAACAGGCGGAACGGAGCCGGCTATTCTATGTCGGAATGACACGCGCGCGTGAGTGCCTGGTGTTATCCGGAGCTCTACCTCGGCGGCGGGCACGCGGCGCGCTCCTCGAATTGTTGGAACAGGCCACAGGGGCGGAACTCGGCCGGCCCGACCAGCGGAACATTCCCGTGGGCATCGTCGGCCTGCGCCAAACCATTCTTCAAGGTGAAGATCGTCCGCCCTTCAGGCCACGCGCGCAACCGATGGTTTTAGAACCAGGTATTACGGAACAGGCATTATCCGATCGATGGGCGCAGCGCGATCAGCAGTGGAGCGCCCAATTGTCGATACCGCTGCTGGTATCACCGACGGACTTTCACTCAACACCGGCGCAGGTGATTGAGCCTGAACCAAGCCGGACAAGGCGTCCTGGCCTGGGACAATCCGTGGGGACGATGGCCCACCGCCTCCTGCAGTATTGGGAGTTCGGCGCCGATGTTTCTGCGCAATTGGCTCTGATCAATCGAGAGTCTTTGGCATTTGATGAAGAAGACGAGGCGGCGCAAGAGGCCATTGTTGAGGAGGTGCGGGATCTTCTGCGCACCTTTGTCCAATCCCCTGCGTACGAGCGGTTGCGACGAGCGACCGTGGTTGGGCGCGAGGTGCCGTTTCTCATGCCGTGGAATGCGGGTCGACAGGTGATGGAAGGGGTCATCGACCTGCTTTATCGCCTTGATGGCGAACTCTGGATTGCCGACTATAAGACGGATATGATCCCCCTCGATCAGGTCGCGGCGAGGGCGGAGACCTATCGAGGGCAGGCGCGGCTCTATCAGGCGGCGGCGGTGCAATCGTTAGGGGCACCGATCGCAGGTTTTGAGTTCATTTTCCTGCGTCATGGTGTGGCGGTGACGTGGTGAGCAAAAGGAGGGTGGCATGAGATCTCTCGTATGGGCGGCGGTTCTGACGATGGCGCTGGTCGGTTGTGCCGCCCGGCAGAAGGCAGAGGTGCGGGCGCTCCACGCACCGGCAGGAACCAGCGCCGTGGTGAGCCAACAATTGGAACAGGGGAATCAGTTGTTCGCGAAACAGGATTGGGCAGGGGCCAAACAGGTGTATCTCGCGACCATTCAAGCCGATCCAACCGTCGCGGAAGCCCACTACAACCTCGCCTTGGCATTGGAGCGATTAGGCGAGAAGGTCGAGGCGAGGAAACACTATGTCGCTGCGGCCAACCTGGCGCCCGGCAACAAGGTTATTTGGGATGCCCCGCCGCTTCGGAAATTTGATGGTGATGTGGAGTTGGACAAGAAATCCTATATGGATGCCAAACCCCAATAGCCGCCGACTTCGTGCTGTGATCTCGCGTCAGCGCAGGGGAACCGAGCCGGAGTTGGTCTGGAGCGGGCTCTTGCGCTGGCAGGCTATCGCCAGAATGATGGCTCCCGCCACAATCATGGGAATGCTCAGCAACTGACCCATCGAAATCGTGCCGAAGATGAATCCGATCTGTGCATCCGGTTCGCGAAAGAACTCCACCACAATCCGGCAGAGACCGTATCCCATCAGGAAGGCGCCGAACACGGTGCCCGGCGGCGGGAACCGTCGGGTGATGAGCCAGAGCAGGGTAAAGAGCAGCAGGCCCTCCAGGAGGGCTTCGTAGAGCTGGGAGGGATGGCGACAGGCCAGCCCGCCGGCTGGGAATACCATGCACCAGTCCACATCGGTCGGGCGGCCATAGAGTTCGCCGTTGATGAAATTGCCAATTCGGCCCAGTCCGAGACCCACCGGGGTCACACCGGCGGCGAGGTCGGCAATGGTGAGCACCGTAATGCCCTGCCGTTTTGCGAACAGCACCAGCGCCACGATCGTGCCGATCAATCCGCCATGAAAAGACATGCCGCCTTCCCAGACAGCGAAAATCTTGAGTGGATTCTCCAAATAGTAGGACAGGTTGTAAAACAGGACATAGCCCAGGCGGCCGCCGGCAAAGACACCGACCGCCGCATAGACGATCATGTCGTAGACCTGGTCCTTGTTCATCGGGAGCTTCTGCGCCCTGGCCCGCGCCTCGATAATAAAATAGGCCAAGGCGAGTCCGATGAGATACATCAGACCATACCACCGGAACTGCAACGGCCCTAATCGCAGGAAGACCGGGTCGATATCGGGATAGGGGATGGCGCGAGACCACGACAGCATAGAAGGACTCCACATAGTTTCGCGATCTTATGTGAGCATGATCCGCATTGCAAGGTACGCGGCGAAGCCACGCCGGACAAGGGCCGAGAAGGGCTCGATGGTTTTTCCTACGGAAGTCTGTCGCTTTTCTGAAACGGTTGTCTCCTTCCATTGTTCACAAAACAGCACCCTTTATGAGAAGTCGCTAACCTGCCTCCCTTCGACATTGAAAATTGCCAACGAATCCGCATCGCCGTGCCGTGGCACAGTTGATGCTGTACTCATCGGTAGCTCTCGCCGAAAGTCAGTGGACCGTAAACCTTGTTACACCAAAGGGAGGATGTCACGATGTCTACCAAGGGGCGTGAGGCGGCAAAGATTGCAGCGATTATCGGAGGGGGCGCAGTCGTAGGGGCGGCGCTGGGATTACTCCTAGCTCCGCAGACCGGTGCGGAAACGAGGCGGGATGTCGCCCGTTATGCCAAGCGGGCTCAGCTCCAGGCCACCCGCTTCAGTCGATCGGTCAAGAGCGGCGTATCGACGATGGTGGAGCGCAGCAAGGCACTGGTCACAAAGGACGACCATAAAGCAGCTGCGTAAGTCTGGCTGACCGCCGGCATGAGTCCCGATAGCAGGGCACTGTAACGGCCTGTCTCGCGAGGGACAGGCTGTTTGCATTTTAGAGTGATGGTGAGTCGGAGCAGCTTGACCCCCCGGGACCCCAATGTTAGATTTCGCCCCGACAGTGTTCCTTCTGCGGGAGTGGCGGAATCGGCAGACGCAAGGGACTAAAAATCCCTCGGATTACGGGCAGGGCAGTGCGCCGGAAAGTCACATCCAATCACGGCAGTTGAATCACCGTGATCGTCCAATCCGCGCCCGAATTGATCTCAAGGAAATACATTCCGCCCTTCGGATAGAACGTGTGGCCGCTCCCAGCCTTCAAGCTTGAAGCCAACGTGGTAATCTTTTCCCCCTTCTCCGTCCGTAGGTAGATGAATATTACGTCGGTTGAATCCCACCGGACTTCCCACTTGTCCTGAATCGTAAAGGGGCGAAGGCTCCGTGATCCGTTTGCAGATTCTTTCAGGATGATCTTTCCTGAATCGTCTGCTGTGACAAGTGGGGCAGTCCAAAGCAACGAAAGACACAACAGCACCAGGGTGATTGAAGAGCGCATAAGACTTGGTGCCCTCCGTTTACAAATGAGCCCATGCGAAGCGGCCTGAAGCGTAGGTGTTAGACCCGAATCTGTCAAGGTAGCCCGCATATTGAGATACGAGGCAGAAACCACAACTCAACAGCTTCCTTGCCACACGCTTGGCATATTCCGCCCGTTGCTTTGCTTGACGGATTTAGAAAATCTTTTGATGCATTGTCACGGTAGCATGGTGGACAAACCAAGTTTCCCGGTGGGTATCTAAAGTTGGCCATGGGGCTCCTTTGTTTAAATAACATTACCTAATCGCTTCTACACCCTTTTGGCTTAGGTGTCAAAAAGGTCGAGACCCACGCGGACAAGAAGTGGCACAGGCGCAGGAACAAGGTAATGGAATGGAACAAGAGAGGCCAACGGCTACCTCGGGGACGGTGCTAGCCACCTCCACTTTTTTCGCCGACGGCTAATGAGATACATCTATCGGGCGCTACTCTGGAAGACTTCGAAAGCTCAGGAGCAGAGGTCGGCACGTAATATAGGCCTTCAACAGACATGAGAACGAATTTTCGAATGCTGGAGCCGGTCCCCAAAGGCCCTTCGGACTTGAGTGCCATCCCGCTCCACACACATCCAGTTTTCGTGTCGAGAAGAAGCGCATATCCATCTGCTGCAACAACAGAGAATCGTCCCACTTGTTCTAAGTTGTCCGCTGCGGAACCGCCATGGGTACTTACAACCCATCCAACCGCGCATATGATCATGACTAGAAATGAGAGCAGTCCTCTTTGGCTGACTATACTCATCTACATGCCTCCCTGTTTCGACACCCTCTGAATCTTCCTTATTTCCGCCTCCAAGAACTCTCTCCCGGCAATTCGATCCTTGTTCACTTTGGGATCGAGATCAGTCATGTCCAACAGCTTAACTGCTGGCACCGGGTTCTCTTTAAGATTCCTCTTCTGTTTGTCCATCGCTTCTCGTCTCCTCGTAGGGTCGTGGTGGCCTCGTGATTGAGGCCCCAAAATTACGCTACCGGACGGTTTCGGACTTGGCAAGAGCTTTTGAGCGCATCCGCCACTTTCACCCTCATTCCCAACCCCAAAAGGAGTTTACATGAATGCCGTCACCGCTAAAAAATCAGCCCCAGCCTCCAAGTCAAAGAAGGTCGTCAAGCAATCCATCGCCCCCATCGAAGGCACTCCCGCCGATGAATCGCCCGCCGTTGTGGCCCCAGTCGTCACCCAGGCCGATACTCTTTCCGAGCAGGTGCGGACAATCCTCACCGCCCATCCGGAGCAAGCTCACCGCGTCAAATATGTCGTGGATCGCATCACCGCTGGGATGAACGGTACCCAACCGCCCGCCGATCAGGCCCCGCCAGGATTCGCAGCATCAATTATTGAATGGAAGTGACCCACAGGACCACACACAAACCAGAACGAGGAGAGCACCCACACCATGGAACCTACGACCATCCAGAAGCCCCAGCCGCACCCCAAAGACCGCTCCCAGTATTTCAAGGACCGCTACGCTGCCAAGAAGGCCAAACGGGCCGCACGCCTTGCCTATATGCGCGACTCCACGCGGAGCCGCCGCACGCGCACCGAGCTTGCCGCGCTGCTGTTCGATGTCAAGGCACTGATTGCCCAGGAGCTGGGCTTAGAACATCTTCTGAGCGCGCACGTCCGATGTCTAACAGTGTCTCTCTTCAGAAGCCAGGCGCTTGCTGCCGATGAGGAAACCGACCCTGGCTACCACAACGACGCGGCCACGAAGGCCCACCGTTAGCGCCACCCGCCGCCGCAAGCCCCGGCCTCGTGCGTACTTCCATCGACCGGGGAAGGGCCGACCACAGAACACATTCCATCGCCAGGACTGTGAGCGTGTCCGTGCAAGGTCAAAGGCTACCTACTATGGAGACCCCGAGAAGGCCAAAGTCATCAACGGCGCGTACAGGACGGCCCACCCCGAGCAACACCGTGCACACATCAGCGCATGGTGGCAGAGGAACAAGCATAGGCCGGAAGTGAAGGAAGCCAATCGGCTTAAATGTGCGAAGCAACGGGCAGCGAAGCGGGGAGGGACAGAGAGCGGGGGCACGAAAGTTCATCCTCCCTCGTTTCTTGCCTGAGCATTGACACGCACTAGCCCCGCTGGTACCTTGCCACCCGGCAACCGTGTTGTGTGGGGTAGGGGCTGGTTGGTTGTTGCCGAATGCGGTTGCAGAATGTTGCGGATGTTGCCGAATTGGGGCATGCGGGAGTGGCGGAATCGGCAGACGCCCAGGACTTAAAATCCTGTACTGTAAAAGGTGTGCGGGTTCAAGTCCCGCCTCCCGCACCAAAACCCTGGACTTAAAATCCCTCGGGCCCAAAAGGCCCGTACCGGTTCGATCCCGGTCTCCGGCACCATTATCAATCGCTTACGCGCTTCTGCCTCTTCCATTCCACCAACCGACACCATTTGCTTTGCCCGTGCTTTGCCCGAACTTGTCCTGAAGCTCGCGAGTTTGAGCACTCCTTCCGGCAGATCCGCTTCCGACACAATCGCATAACGACGATACACGCTCTCCGTTTTGTGGCCGGTCAATTTCATGGCCGCAGAACGTGAGACGCCCGCTCTCTCCAGATTCCTGACAGCAGTTCGCCGGAATGTCTGCGGTAGACTCTGCCACGGGGATGCTCACTTACTATTTGCTCGGTTCAGCTTCTCCGATTGCTTCCAACTGTTCCGCACGCTTGTGTAAGGCTTTGACTGCCTTTCGTCCGATGGTCGTTGCCACGATCTTTAAGGCCTGCATTTCGCCATCGAGGACCATTTCCATGAGCAGGCAAGCCCTCACGTATTCCGAAACCGTCATGCCTTGCTTCTTGTCACATTTCTCGATAGGAGTTCTTTCTTGCGGAGTAACCTTAAACTGCATCAGCTCGGTCTTAGTCGTCATTTCCATAATCTCCACAGATGCGCTCGCTTCAATATAATACCTCGCGTATTACCAATTAAAGCGATCGCCAAATGTTTATTTATCGCAATGTTGGATTGGTTTTAATGAGGAGAGGAAGAACTCAATGGCAACAGAACCCTCTTATCCAAAACAATCTTTCGCTCAGATAACGGGGACCACAGCAGTAGCTGCATTTCAGGCCGCCCGGCCGCGGCACTGGATAATGAATCCAGCAAGCGAAGACTTTGGATGGGATTTCCTGGTTAATATCCCGGAAGGAGGGCAGGTAAGAGATTTGTCTTTTTTTGTTCAAGTTAAGGGGTCAGAAAAACCACGCTACATCAATAATGATGAGGCTATTAGCCTTCAGCTTGAATTATCAACTCTTAACTTTCTATTGGGAACTGGCGCGCCTTCCATGATCGTACTGTGCGATACGGGGAACACCTCTCTCCCGGTTTTCTGGGTTTGGGTGAAGGCCGCCGTAAAGGAAATCCAGTCTCTGAACCCAAACTGGCAGACCCAAGATACCGTAGCTGTTCACATTCCTACCGCAAATCGGCTGACCGGTTCTTCTAACGATGAAATCGAACGTTATGTCAAAGAAACGAACACCGTTAAAGCAATTGAGA